>JAKFVC010000178.1 GCA_021732415.1 Planctomycetaceae bacterium | reverse complement strand
TGCCGAGCGAAGTTTTTAACGCGAAATCAACGACACTCAACCAGATCGCCCCACTCGCGGTGATCTTTTTCCCCCGAGAATACGACCGCCCAGACGCGTACCGACAAATTTCCGGACGGTATTGGGCACAGCCAGTGGCACCCGAATTCTGGCCGTATTGAAGCGAACGAGCCTCGCTGCGGAAAGGAAATCGTGCGCTGCGCGAAGCTCGCGAGGGGTTAATCCTGTGTCGCGCCGAATGTGACAGGCTCAGACGGGTCGGAGACCCGTCCCACAAATTTTGCGACCTCAATCCGCCTCGACGCAACGTTCCTTCGCCCACGCTCGCAGGTTTGCAATCTTCTCCCCGAGGACCACCGACAGCGGCCGGGTCGCGGCGATTTCCGCCAGGATGTGCTGCGTCTCCAGTTCGCTGTCTTCGGCGAAGGCTCGGTAGAGCGACGACATAATTACTTGCTCGAGTTCAGCCCCGCTGAAGCCGTCGGCGGCCTCGGCCAGTACCTCGAGATCGAAGTCGTCGGGGTCTCGCTTGCGACGTTGCAGATGAATCTTGAGAATCCCCTCGCGATTTGCTGCGTTGGGCAGATCGACGAAAAAGATCTCGTCGAAGCGGCCCTTCCGCATCAACTCGGGCGGCAACGCTTCGATGTTGTTGGCGGTGGCGATCAAGAAGATCGGATGACGGTGCTCCTGCATCCACGAGAGCAACGTGCCGAACATTCGCTGCGACAAACCTCCGTCCGCCGAACTGGCGTTGGCTGAGGCAAACGCTTTCTCGATCTCATCGACCCACAGGATCACCGGAGCCATCGCCTCGGCCTGTCGCAATGCTTGCCGCAGTTGGCCTTCGCTTTCGCCGACGAATTTCTGATAGAGGACGCCCGGATCAAGTTTCAGCAGCGGCATATTCCAATCGGCCGCGACCGCTTTTGCGCACAAGCTCTTGCCGCAGCCCTGGACTCCCAACAGCAAAATACCGCGAGGTGGTTCGAGACCAAATTCGCGGGCGCGATCCGAGTAGCTGCCACGCCGCACTTTCAACCAGGCCTTGAGATTCGTCAGTCCGCCGATGTCCTCGGACGCGCGATCGACGGCCACCGACTCCAGGCAGCCGGCCGACGCGAGGACCCGCCGCTTCGCTTCAATGATTTGCCCTAAATCGCCACCATCGAGCTTGTAATCCTGATAAATCACCGACGCCACCACGCGCCCTGCTTCGGAACAACTTAAGCCGCGCAGCGACTGCACCAGTTGCTCCATCTGCCGTTTGGTGATTTCCGCTTTGACTTCATAGATCGATTCCGCGGCAATCTTGCGGAAGGTACTGCGGACCACCAGCTCCAGTTCCTCGAACGACGGCGGCTTGATTTCGTAGGGCAACGTGAAGCGTCGAATGGCATCGGGGAGCGGAGCAGAATCGACCAGGAACAACGTCGACCGATTGAGTGTGAACTCGTTGTGAATGTCACGCATCAAGCGCAACATTGTCAGGTCCTTGAGATGGGCGCCGAGATCCTTGAAGACATAGATCCCGCACAGCGAGGATTCTTTAATCGTCTGCAAGGCGTGCAGCGGTTTGCCTTCGCTCACCAGCCGTTCGATCGTCCCTTTGTTGTTACAGATCAGCCCGGACGTCATCGACCAGACGGTGGCCGGAACCTGTAAATCGTCAGAGACCTTGTTGATGAGGTCCATCGCGCGCGGTTCGTCGCCGGTTTCAATGGCGATGATGGGATGGCCGGATCGGATCAGAAGTTTGAGTTGCTCGGGCATAATGGGTGATTATACCGAAAACCAGCCTGTGGGATGGGTCTCCAGGCCCGTCCGAGCCTGTAACATTCGCCGCGACACAGGATCTGCCCTCGGGAGCTTCGCGCAGCGCACAGGTTGCCGCAATCAATACGGCCAGATTCCTCAATACGCTTCTCCTCGGGTGCCACTGGCTATGCCAGTGCCGGGTGTCTATCGGCTCGCTGTCCGGCAAAGCACTGGCACAGCCAGTGGCACCCGGATTTTGGCTGTATTGAAGCAAACGAGGCTCGATACCGAAATCACGTCGTACGCTGCGCGAAGCTCGCGAGGGACGAACGCATTTTGACGTGAATTGTTACGTGCTTCAGACGGGTCGGAGACCCGTCCCACGACAATTAATGGGCTGCCGGCTTCGCCTTGGCGGGGAATATCGGCTCGGGTTCGACTTGCGTTCCCTCGTCGGCATGGGCCCCTTCCCACTGCTTCCAGAAGTCGGCCGGGCGGGTGTGTCGCCACAGAGCCAACGCATTACCGACATGACTGAAGAACGTGTATTTCTCCAGGATTTCCGAGCGTGTCTGGTCCTTCGTGGTCTTGATCAACCACTTCGCGGCCAGATGCAGTTTCTCACGCGGCGGGTGCAATTCCAGGGGGGCAATGGCGAGCCATTCCAGATGATGACCGGTCGCGATCACCTGGCGGAACAATTCGTCCTCGACCGGCTTCTTGACCGAGTCGGCTCCCTCGGGCCAGTTCGACGCCCAGTGGCCATCGGGAAATTGGGCCGCGATGATGATGTCCCGGACCTTCTTGAGGTGGGTCATGATCTTCTCACGCGTGTCTTTGCGAATCAGTTGGCCGTTGAATTCATCATCCAATCGGACGAGCGCCATCAACGAATACAGCCGGTGCGTCCCGTGGCACACACCTAACGGCAAGGCTCCGCGAATCTGCCGATCGGCGAGCATATCAAACGTGATCTCGCGGCCGGCGTTGTTCTTCCATTTTCCTTCCGGAGGCAGCCACAGGCCATACGCCAGGACCGACCATTCGGTTTCGCGTTCGTCCAGACGGAAATCACGCAGCGCCTGCTGCAAGATGTCGTTGATCGTTTTCTCGCGATGTGACGGAGTATAAACCGGCTCATTCAGCGAGACGCCGGCTTCAGACAGGCATGCCAGCAGGTGATCGTGATGGACTGACGCCCCTTCTTCCTTGCCCCAGCGAATCGAGACGCCCGTTTCCTCTTCTTGCAGGATGGGAGCGACCTTCGTCCCCCACGACGCCACGTACTGCGAGTTATTCAGCAGGAAATCGACCATCTTGCGACCCGACATGACCTTGGGGTCACGGAACTCGGCATCCACGCCCCACACGCGCAACGCATGCTCGACGTAGTTCGGCTTCATCTTCTGAGCGGGAAATCGCGGCTGGACCTGTCGCAACACGGCGGCCAGATCTTCATCGCTGATCATCTCGTGATCGTCATACAACGGAGCAATCCGCAGCGGTTCCTGCCGGGTCATCTTCATCTCGGGGAAGTCAATCCGCCCCTTGCGGATCTGCTCGAGCCGCAATGTGGCGTCCGAGGAATTACGGGCAAAGCCGACACCGAAAGCAATCACCACCGCAACTTGAACGGTGAGGAACACGGGCAACAATTTCGAGATGCGTGAAGTTGGCATAGTAATGACTTTTAGGCGAGCGTCCGGCGTGAGCCGGATGGTTGTTAGCGACGTCCAATCAATAGGGAACGTTACACAAATAATTAACTAGGCGAGCCGGGTGCCGTAAGGCACCGGGCAATTTGTTTTCGTGAGTTAAACACTCGGTCTCAACAATCAATACGGCTTATGTCGGGTGCCACTGGCTCTGCCAGTGCCGGTTGTCTATCGATGCCCGATCCGCCAAAGCACTGGCAGAGCCAGTGGCACCCAATTTGGAGTTTATTGATTAAGCAGAGAGTTAATCTGCAAATCACGGTGAAAGTTTCAGCGTCCGCAAGACAGCCATCCGCCCCGTCATTATTGGACGACGCCGGACGCTCGCCTGCGAAGACTTCCTTCCAATTAAATCAACTTCTTCCGAATAAAGACCGCGGCGATCCCATCCTGATAACCCAGGCGCCAGCGCTCATCATTCTTCAACTGACTCATTAATCCGCTCAAGACGCGATGATCAATGACCACATAATTCACGCCGTAGCGATCCAGTTGGTCGTCCCAACTCGAACTCGCGCGGCTGATACTCAGGTACGACTGCCAGATCTCGCGCGGGATGACATGGACGTGCGAGTTCACAAACAACTGCAGATTCTTCGGCCCCGCCCACAACAGGTAGTCACCCCACTCGTACGAGTTGAAGACTTGACCCTTTAACGGAGTTTTCTGCTTCAACAGGTATTCGACAGCGCCAATCGGCGTGTCGGAAGAAACCGAATTCTTCAGCGGCAACTGTTTCCGATGCATGGCGAAGACGCCAATCGGCGACAAGGCAAATCCAATCCAGCAGGCCCCGACCGCGACGACGGTCCACATTCCCGCTCGGTGCGGCATTTCAAAATATTCCGACTTCGGCTGACGACGACGGCTGACGGCGTTCCAATGCAACGCGGTGTAATAAGCCGCAGGAATCGCGAACCAGACCAACATGCGACTGGCCCACAAGGCCCATGCTCCCAACCCGGCAAGCAGCAGGAATTCACCCAAGCTGACCCGCCGCGGACTCAGGCGGTACAGGATCACCAGCAAGCCGGCCACGGTGGCAATTGCCCGGCCCTGGCCATCTCGCAATGTGATCGGTTCCCAGTCCAGCAGATCGGCCAGATTGAGGTTACTGGCAAATGTCAGGACTTCCGCATAAAGGCCTGCCCCATACGGATTCACCAATGCGGCCACGGCGGACAGTTCGGCAATCAGCAACCAGTTCACCGCTCGCTTGTCACGCCAGACCGCAGTCCAGCTTCCGGTACGAATCAGCAGATCCGCGGCCCGGCCCACGCTGAGCGTCACCAGCACCAAAGGTCCCATCACGAACGAGCCATGCAGATTGGCCCACAAACAGGTCGCCAGTGGAATCAGGATCCAATCTTGTCGCGTGGGAGCACCGCTGACGGCCCGGCAGAAAATCCAGGTGTAGATTAACACCCCGAGCACTTGCGGACGGATCAGCATGGGCATTTCCGCCCAGCCGACACAGAACTGCTGCATCGCCAGCCAGAGGCACACGCCAATCCCCAACGCCGCCATGCTGGCTCGATGGGTGCGGTGATAGAGTGCGTAAGCAATCAACGCGAGAGTCCCCGTGACACTGATTGCCATCGCACATTGCAGTCCGGCGGGACCCGTCACGGAGTACACGGCATAGCCCAGCAATTGGGCCAGCCAACTTGTATCAACCAGCGAAACGCCTTGAGCCAGCGGCAGGAACGGTTCGGTCGCGGGAAGCGCACCGTTTTGCCAGATCCAGCGACCGTAGGACAGATGCCCCCACAGGTCGGTATGGAACAACGGCCGGCTGCAGAGTCGCCAGAAGAAGAGCGACAGCAACGCCGTCACCAACGCCGCCCCGCGCGACATCCGCAAGTACTCAGGCAACCGTTCGACGAGGACCATGTCCACTTGCTCCTCGGAGGTCGCCTCGGTGGGAGCCTCGGAAGCCAACTGCATTTCCGGTTCAGCTATTGTGGTAGCCATGTGAAATCAAATCGTCACTGGGAATGATAACAAGTGGTGAGTGATCGCGGTCGTGCATTGCTCGACCAGACTGCCTTCAAACTTATGTTGGCAATTCACCACAAGCGAGATCGGAATCACCGCCCGGCGATGATGCTCGGGCAATCACAGCGACTCTATCGATTATACCGACCAGAACTCAGCGCAAGCTCGCCGTCGGCCCGTCGGCAACCGCTATAGCGATTGCACGGAATATGCGGTTCATCCCCAGAACAACGGGATTATTGACGTCACCCGCGATCTCTGCCGAGACCAATGAATTGAAAACCTCCCTGGCAGCGACTCACCACGGCGGACCGGGCCATGCCCCAGCACCTCAGCGAAATCGACACGCAAGAAGAATCCCAGTGCCGCAGCTGGGCGCGGGAGAACTACGTTCCGTTAGCCGAACGTTCGCTGAGCTGGCCGCTGTTCGTGCTGGATGAAATGCGGCGACTCGATCAGCCAGGAGCCGTAAAGCCACCGAAGCTGCTGCTGAGAGTTGGGAGAGTGCCATCAGACGAAGAATTAGCCACAGAAGGACACAGAAGAAACACAGAATAGGAACAGGACAATTCCCTTTCCCTGCTGTGTTTCTTCCGTGTCCTTCTGTGGCCAAAAATTCGCTTTGCCGATCAGCCGGCTTCCCCTTTATTTCCCATCCTTCTCTGCGCTGACCTTGATGGAGGGGCTAGGCGGTTGCTTTGCGTTGCGGCGGCGGGGGGCGTCGAGATAGCGCTGGCCGCTGTTCGCGTTGTTCTTGTCGAAGGCGAACGCATCGTGGTTGCTGAGGAAATGCCGCAAGTAGGCAACCGGGATGGCGAATCCCAGGCCTTCGCCCAGGACCAGTTTCATGTTGGTGACGCCGACGACTTCACCCTTCATGTTGAACAACGGGCCACCGCTGTTCCCCGGGTTGATTTGAGCTGTCGTTTGGATGTAGGTGAGGCCCTCGAAATTGCGGTTCCGGGTGCTGACGATGCCTTGTGAGACTGACCGCTCCAGACCGAGCGGATTGCCGATCGCGAACACTTGGTCGCCTTCGCGCAGGTCCTGGTTCTTGGCGATGAAGACCGGGCGGAACTTGAGGTCCTTCTGCTCGGGGATCTGCACCAGCGCCAGGTCGAAATACGGATTCAACGCGATGATCTTCACATCATCAATCCGACGACGAGTGAACTCGCCCTGAGCGTTCTGATGGTAGATGGTCGCGGCAATGCGGGTTTCTTTTTCGATCACGTGGTAGTTGGTGACGCAGAAGCCACGCTCGTTGAGGATGAAGCCCGAGCCCAGGCCGCCCGGTGTCTGGATCAAGACGACCCCTTCACCGTATTGCTGTGACAGGTCCTTCACACTCTTGTGAGGCAAATCGGCCGTCTGAAAGAGGGCTTCGTCATGCCCCTTGGCTGCGGCAGGGGTGTCGGTGGCTTTACTGACGACCCGATGCTTGATCTGCGCCAGAGGAATGCGGATGACATCCACGCCGATATCGACCACCAGTTCTTCGGGGCGTTCCTTGAGGACATCCCCTTCGATTTTCTGGCCGGTCGTGAGTTCAATCACATCGGATCGTGCAGCGGGCAATGTCACTCCAAATACCACCAGACAGGTCAGGCAGCAGGGAATCAGATTCCAGCAAGATTTCATGAAGGGCTTTCAGTTGCCAGAAGATATGGGGAAATGTTGAGCTGTCAGTTTCCGCCCCCATGGGAGGGTGAGGCTCCCGCCGAACCGCGAAGTCTGGCGAGAGTCGATAGATGCTTGCGGTTCGGCGGCAGCCTCACCCTCCCATCGAGTCGTCACTGGCTGCCTTGATAGGCTTGGTGGCAGTCTGAGCAATACTTCGTCACCTTGCCGTTCGCGTCCGAGAACGCTGCAAAATCCTTGTCCTTCGCGGCCTTCATCATAACCAGATTGGATTCCACCATCGATTTGACGAATGCCTTGTATTCATCCTCGTCAGCGCTGCCATAACCTTCTGTGCCGATGACCTTGGTAATCGCCGCCGTGACCGAGGCCGCGTGGGCCGCGTCATCCTGACCTTTTTCGAGCTTCGCTTCCGTCTGGAAATTGGCTCGCAGATAATCGGAATTGATCTGCAAGCGCTGCATGATCCCGCGGCGGCTGGCGACTTCGCTGAAGGGGATATCGGGAGGCGCTTCGGGGAGACCTGGCGGTGGATTGCCGGAGAGCAAACCTTCCAGCTTTTCGAATTCCTTCTTCGTATCGTCGAACGGCTTCTGCCCCAGGCCCTTCGCCTTCTTGGCCATCTCGAACGCGACGTCGCGGACATGCGGGGCCTGGTCCTTCCAGCTCACTTTTTCGGAATGCTTGATCGCAATCCCAGCCAAAGCCGCCAGGACAGCCCCCTCCATCGCGATCTCTTTGTAGTGCGCGTTGTACTTGCCAATCGCCGACAAGCTGTCGGTCAACTCGATCTTGATCTTCTTGATCTCAGCCTGCAATTCTTCAGCCGAGATGATACTGGCCCAATCGTCGCCACCAGCGGCCGGTGCTGCCGTCGCAGGTTCTTTCGCGCCGCCCTCAGGCATGGGAGCCGGCTTGGCTGCTGCTGCGGTCTCTACCGGTTTGGCGGAAGCAGCTGGGGCCGCCGCGCCCGTCTTCTTGGACTCAGCGATCGGATTATCGAGCCAGACATCCAGCGGAATATCGCCAATCATGGGGCGTTTCGTCTTGGCGGCTCGTTGACCAGCGCTGTCGGATTCGTCAGATCCCGATTTGCTATGCCCTTTGGCGGGGGCAGCGGCATGTTCCTCAGGAGCGACCGCGGCGGGCGGGGGCGTCCGCGAACAGCCCAGGAACAAACTCAAACCAAGCACGCCAACGAGACCCCACGCCAAGCCTTGCTGGCGCAGAAATGGGGACATCTTCGAATTGACTTGAGCCATCTGATTTTCCTCGCGCCCCCGACGGCGAACGCGTCAGAGAACGACGTTAAATGACATCACGCAGATTCACTCTATTATCGAAACCCTTCGCTGGGGATGCAAGATTCGATTGAAAAGTGGTCCAGAAGGGGATTTGCCACAGAATGACACAGAAGAAACACAGAAAGGGACAGCAGCCATTTCCTGACTTCTGTGTTTCTTCTGTGTCATTCTGTGGCTGAAAGTCAGTTTTTTTGACTGACCGCCCAGAATACCCGCCATCCGACTTTCTTTGGCACTTTTTATGGGACGGATGGGACACATGGGACTTATGGGACCAATGGGAATGCTTGAGAGACTGAATAAAAACAAATCGCAACCAGTTCCTAATAAGCATGTTACGTCTAATCTAAATGTCAATTTGACGTCGACAACTGACACATTGATGCCAAATCACGACATGCCGTTAGAGATCGCGCGTTGAACCTCGAGAAGAGTTCGACTGTCCTGACCTTGGGGTACTGGGGTAAACTTTGCGTAGTAAACTTGAATGGCGAGCGGAAATCGCAGACACTCCGTAGGAGAGCGCCGCGTGCCATGCGGTCGGCAGGATGCCTGTCGTTTGCGGTGACATAAACCTTGAAGCGCTGTCAGCGGCTTCAAACTTACACATAGGAGATTGTTGAAGATGAGTCTGAAATCCTGTTTGATGGCTGCCAGCCTGTGCCTGGTGGCGGGAATTGCTTTGGCTCAAGG
The DNA here is from genome assembly GCA_021732415.1 of Planctomycetaceae bacterium. GTDB lineage: Bacteria > Planctomycetota > Planctomycetia > Planctomycetales > Planctomycetaceae > JAKFVC01. Next base: position 52,664 of record JAKFVC010000178.1, on the reverse strand, counting down.
CCCCCAGTTCCCAGAACCCAATTTCGGTGGTGCTCAGAGTTTCCAAGACGCGACCCCCATTCCGCCCGTCGGAGTGCCGGCCAGTCCTGAGCCCATCACCAGCGGCGCGATTGTCGTCCCCGCTCCTGGCGGAACGGTCATCGCCCCCACAATTGACGGGGCTCCGATGCCCGTCGAGAATTGCTGCTGCCAGTTCTACAGCCGCGTCTGCTACAAGGACAAATGCAAGATTGCTCCTTGTGCTGAAGTCCTGGTCGTCAGCGTTATCGATCCTTGCTCAAGCAAGTGTGATTGCGAAACCAAGTGCGTGCAGGTCAAGATTTGTGCCCCGCCCTGTGGTTGTGCCAAGGTGAAGGTCAGCCGCTTGGGCCGCCATACGCGGTACGACTACGGCAAGTACGCCATCGATATCTATTCGAATCGCAATGGCACGATTACCGTCGATTACGACGCCTAATGCGTTGAATTGACTGTCGAACAAGTGAAACAGCCGCTGGATGGCGATCCAGCGGCTGTTTTTTTGTAGCCCGACTCTCTGAGTCGGGTGGTGCCCATTTTGAGAAGGAGGCACCCGACTCGGAGAGTCGGGCTACGGTGGATTTTCGGGAGATTACGCTGGCGATGGGTCTCCCAGAGGACATATAATACAACATTGATTTTTTCCGCCAGTGAAAGGTCCCACCGATGATCGTGCCTCGCCCACGTTGGGTCTGTTTTGTCCTCTCCGTTGCGTTGTGTACTCTGCTCGGGTCACCGCTGTTCGCGGCCGATCGTCCGCTGAATTTTGCGCGCGACATCCGGCCCATCTTGTCGCACAATTGCTTCAAGTGCCACGGCCCCGATGAGAAGGAGCGCAAAGGTGGTTTGCGGCTGGATATCCAAGAGGGTGGCACAGCCAAACTCGAATCCGGAATGCAAGCGGTTGTCGCCGGCAACGTGGAACAAAGCGAGCTGATCGCGCGAATTATTTCGACCGATCCCAACGAACAAATGCCGCCTCCCGCCTCAGGCAAGAAGATCACTCCGGCCCAACTGGAGTTGCTGAAGCGCTGGATCAAAGAAGGTGGCACGTGGTCGAAGCACTGGGCCTTCATTCCGGCGAAAGTCCCGGCACCTCCGGTCGTGAAGAACGAAGCGTGGATCAAGAACGAGATTGATCGCCTCATCCTGGCGCGTCTCGATGCCGAAGGCCTGACACCCACAAAACCCGCGGACAAGATCACGCTGATTCGCCGCGTGACCTTCGATCTGACCGGGCTGCCGCCGACGCCGGCGGAAGTCGATGCCTTCGTGGCCGATCAGGATCCCAACGCGTTTGAAAAGGTGGTTGACCGCCTGCTGCAATCCAGCCGTTATGGCGAACATATGGCGCGCGTGTGGCTCGATGCCGCCCGTTATGGCGATACGCATGGGCTGCACCTGGATAACGAACGGTCTTTGTGGCCGTATCGTGACTGGGTCATCAAAGCCTTCAACACGAACAAGCATTTCGACGAATTCACCATTGAACAAATCGCGGGCGACTTGCTGCCGAATCCCACTCTAGACCAAGTGGTGGGCTCGGGCTTTAACCGCAACAACGTGTCGACGAGCGAAGGGGGTTCGATCAACGAGGAAGTCCTCGTGCGCTACGCCGTGGATCGCGTCGAGGCTGTGTCGACCGTGTTCATGGGAATGACGCTCGGTTGCGCTGTGTGTCACGACCATAAGTTTGACCCGATTACCCAGAAGGAGTTTTATCAACTCTTCGCGTTCTACAACGGCGTCGCCGATGCCGCGATGGACGGGAATGCACTCTCCCCGCCGCCAGTGATCAAGACCTCGACCGAAGAGCAGAAGACGAAGCTGGCCGCGTTTGATGTGCAGATTGCGGACGCTCAGAAGAAGTTCAACGAAGTACTGGCCAAGATCGAATACGCCGAGCCGCCCGATGCCGGTGACCCGGTGGCGTTGATGGCGAAAGACTACGTCTGGATCGAAGACGATGCCCCGGCTGGAGCTCAGTTGCAGGGGAACACCGAGTGGAAGTTTATCGCGAAGACGGACTTCCCGGTCTTCAGCGGTGAGAGAGCCAGTACGCGGACGGCGACTGAACTCAGCCAGCATTTCTTCACGGGCGCGACGACCGGCCTGAAGATTGGCGAAGGGGACAAGCTGTTCGCCTATTGCTATCTCGATCCGAAGAATCCGCCCAAAGCTGTGATGCTGCAATTCAATGACGGCAGCTGGGAGCATCGGGCATATTGGGGCGAGAAAAATGTCATCCCCTGGGGAGCCGAAAATACTGTCGGTCGAGTCGAAGCGGGACCTCTTCCCAAATTGGGCGAATGGGTCCGACTGGAGATCGAAGCTGACAAGGTCGGCCTCAAACCCGGTGCCGTTTTGAACGGCTGGGCCTTCACGCAACACGCCGGCACCGTGCACTGGGACAAAGCGGGCAGCGTGACGAAGACTCCGCAAGCGGGTCAGTCGTTTGATTCGCTGGTGCTGTGGGAAGCCTACGAAAAAACCCAAACCAAGTCGACCTTGCCGCAACCTGTGCAAGACATTTTCAAGGTGGAAGTGGCGAAGCGGAACGACGACCAGAAGAAGGTCGTTCGCAACTACTTCCTCGAAAACGTCTGGGCCAAGAGCAAGCCGGTCCTGGATCCCTTCAAGAAGCAACTGGCCGACCTGCAGAAGGCTCGGACGGACTACGACAACGCGATCCCGACGACCCTGGTCATGGCCGACATGGCTCAGGCTCGTGAGACCTTCATGTTGATTCGTGGAGCGTACGACAAGAAGGGGGACAAGGTCACGGCCGGTGTGCCCGCAGTCTTCCCGCCGATCCCCGCCGGAGCCCCGCTCAATCGACTGGGACTCGCCAAATGGCTGGTTGACCCCAGCCATCCGATGACCTCCCGTGTGACGATCAACCGCTTCTGGCAGCAGATTTTCGGCCAGGGAATTGTCAAGACGTCCGAAGACTTTGGTGCCCAAGGCCAATGGCCGACCCATCCCGAGTTACTCGATTGGCTGTCGACGGAGTTCATCCGCACTGGCTGGGACGTCAAAGCCATGATGAAGCTGATGGTGATGTCCAACACCTACCAGCAGTCGTCGCAGGTGACCTCAGATTTGCTGCAGCGAGATCCCTCGAACGAACTGTTGGCGCGTGGACCGCGCTTCCGATTTGATGCGGAAGTGATCCGCGATACGGCCCTCGCCACGAGCGGCCTGTTGATCGAAAAAGTCGGCGGCAAGAGCGTCAAAATCTATCAACCGGACGGCGTCTGGGAAGCGGTCGCGTTCCAGGGAAGTAACACCTCGATCTACAAGCAGGATCAGGGAGAAAGCCTTTATCGCCGCAGCATGTATACGTTCTGGAAGCGGACTTCACCGCCGCCCTCCATGACGACGTTCGACGCCCCCTCGCGAGAAAACTGCACGGTCCGCCGTCCACGCACCAACACGCCGCTGCAGGCCCTGGCCCTGATGAACGACAAGCAATACGTAGAGGCCTCGCGGGCCCTGGCCCAACGGACGATGCTCGAAGGGGGCGCGACTCCTGAGGAGCGGCTGGCCTACGTGTACCGCATTACGACCTCTCGACGCCCGACTGCGGATGAACTGGCCGTACTGGTGCCGTTGTATCAGGCTCAGCTGGCGGCCTATCAAGCCGATAAAGAGGGTGCGACCAAGCTGGTGAGCTATGGCGATTCCAAGCGGAATGAGACGCTGGATGTCAGCGAGTTGGCCGCTTGGACGATGATGGCGAATCTTGTGATGAATCTGGATGAAGCGGTGACGAAGGAGTAAGGCGACAACGCAGAGTGATTACGCACTCTGCAAAGCATTCGGAAACTAGCTATGTCAACCACTACAAATCGCTATACCGTGGATGAATACTTCGAAGTGGAATCGACTTCGGAAGAGCGTCATGAGTACGTCGATGGGGAAATTATCCAAATGGGTGGGGGCAGTTATTCGCACAACCACATTCTAATGAGGCTGTACATAATTCTGGCGAGAGTGTTTCCAGAGCCTGAGTTTCGAGTTTGTGGAGAGAGCACTCGCGTCAGAGTTGGTGACCCGGTCAGCTACTTGTTTCCAGATGCGACACTTATTGCTGGTCGTGGTCAGTTGGAAGAACGCCCACTGGAGACGTTGCTTGATCCCCTTGCCATTTTTGAAATCCTGTCGCCCTCGACCGAGCGCTATAACCGCGGTCGTAAATCTGAGCTTTATCGAAGTATCGATTCACTGCAGTATTATGTGCTCATCTCCCAAGATGAAATTGCAGCAGAATATTTTTCTCGCCAACCCGATGGCCAATGGCTGCAGCAACGATTTGTCGGGGTGGACGCTTTCGTCCCGTTTGAATCACTGAACTGGACTCTAAGTCTAGCCGAGCTTTACCAATACGTTCAGTTAAGGCCTGAGTAATTCAAGAGAGCGACTATGTCGACGACGACTTCTCACTGCAGCGTGGATGAATACTTCGAAGTGGAATTCGCTTCAGAGCTGCGCCATCAATATGTCGATGGAGAAATTCTGGAAATGGTCGGCGGCAGTACTCCCCACAATGATATCTCCAGTAACCTGCATGTTCTGTTGAAGCTGACCTTCCGCAAACCACACTATCGAGTCTGTTGGGAAAACACTCGACTGCGAATTGCCAGTCCCGTTTCCTATTTGTTTCCAGACGCATCTGTCGTCAAAGGCGAATGTGAATATGAGCCGCTCCGATTGGATACGGTCCTAAATCCAATAATCGTGTTTGAAATCCTGTCGCCTTCGACCGAACGATTTAACCGCGGTCGCAAATTTGAGTTGTATCAACAGATTCCGACCCTCGCCGAGTATGTCCTGATTTCTCAAGAAGCAGTGGCAGCTGAGCGATTTACGCGGCAGATGGATGGGACCTGGGCCCGAGAGGCGTTTCAGGGAATGGACGCCGTCATGAGGCTTGGATCTCTGGATTGGGATCTGGCTCTGTCGGAACTTTACGAGGACGTCGTCTTCCTCACCAAAGAACAAAGTTGAGTTATTAAAGTCCAATATGCACTCGGTCCGGGGCCTCACGGCGCCCGGCTCACCTGGGTGAATTGATATTGCGGTTGTGCTTACCAATAAAATGTCCGGAACTCATCGATAGTCACAAGGTCGCTCAAATGGATCCGATTCGTGAACACGCTTTGTTGCAGGCTCGCCGGTATTTCTTTAGTCGCTCGGCGGCGGGATTGGGTGGAGCGGCGTTGGCTTCGGTGCTGAATCCGAAGCTGTTCGCTGGAGAACCGGCGACAACCGCCGCCAATGATCCGATGAAGACATTCGGCAACATGCAGATCCTGCATCATGCTCCGAAGGCCAAGCGGGTCATCTGGTTGTTTATGGCCGATGCTCCCTCGCAGTTGGATTTGTATGACCACAAACCCAAGTTGCAGGAGTATTTCGACAAGGACCTCCCCGAGTCCATCCGCAACGGTCAGCGCATCACGACGATGACCTCGGGACAGCAGCGGTTCCCGTGTGCTCCGTCCGTGTTCAAGTTCAATCAGCACGGCAAGCACGGCGCCTGGATCAGTGAACTCCTGCCGGAGATTGGTTCGATTGCTGATGACATCTGCATCGTCAAGTCGATGAACACCGATGCGATCAATCACGATCCGGCCATCACCTTTATCCAGACCGGCAGTGAAATCCCCGGCCGGCCCAGTGCGGGTGCCTGGTTGTCCTACGGCATTGGCAGTCCCAACCAGGATCTGCCGGCGTTCGTGGTGTTGCACTCACGATTGGCCCCGGGTTCGATGACCCAAGCGTTGTTCTCGCGGTTGTGGGGATCGGGTTTCCTGCCGACCAAGCACGCCGGCGTCGCTCTGCGTTCGGTCGGCGATCCCGTGCTCTATCTGTCGAATCCTCCGGGTGTCTCGGCCGATGTGCGACGTAAGATGCTGGATGGTCTCGCGGCGCTGAATCAGAAGCATCTGGCCGAACAGGGCGACCCGGAAATCGCCGCCCGCATCGCGCAGTACGAGATGGCCTTCCGGATGCAGACTTCCGTCCCCGACCTCGTCGATACGTCGAAGGAACCCAAGCACATTCTCGACATGTACGGCCCCGAGGTCACGCAGCCGGGAACGTTCGCCTCCAACTGCCTGATGGCTCGTCGCCTGGCCGAGCGTGGCGTGCGGTTTACGCAAGTCTTCCTCCGCGGTTGGGATCATCACGGCGGATTGCCGGGCAGCATCAAGCAACTGGTGAAGACCGCCGATCAGCCGAGTGCCGCGTTGATCAAGGATCTCAAGCAGCGCGGCATGCTGGACGACACCCTGGTCGTCTGGGGCGGCGAATTCGGCCGCACGGTCTACAGCCAGGGAACGCTCACCAAGGACAACTACGGTCGCGATCACCATCCGCGTAACTTCACGATGTGGTTCGCAGGCGGCGGCATCAAGCCAGGAATCGTCCACGGCGAGACCGACGATTTCAGCTACAACGTCACCGACAAGCCCGTTCATGTGCATGATCTCAATGCGACGATCCTGCACTGCCTGGGTATCGATCACGAACGTCTGACTTACAGTTTCCAGGGCCGCGACTTCCGCCTGACCGACGTGCATGGCAAGGTCATTAAGGATATTCTGGTATAAGTGTGACGTGTCGTGGGACGGGTCTCCTGGCCCGTCCGTCGGTTTGGAATTGAATTCAACCATGCCGCCAAGCGATTGACATTTCTCTCATTGTCCCAGGTGAGCCCAGTGCCGTCAGGCCTGGGGTTGATGGTACCTCGCGACTGGATACCGAGGAACTCCCGCCCTGACGGGACGGGGCTCACCAAGCTGGATTCTTTTGCACGCTGACAGAGATCGCGACATCGGGGGACGGACGGGCCAGGAGACCCGTCCCACGGTTTCATCGACGTCTCTGCACCAACCTCAGGCCCGTATGACGTCTCTCGACCAATCCGAACTTGTCCGCCTCTTGCTGGCTTTTCAGCAGGGACAGCTTGATCTCCAACAAACGCTGCAGCAACTGACGGCCCCGGCGACGGCTCACACGCCTGATGCGGCGGTCGACCTCGATCGGCGGCAGCGGTGCGGCTATCCCGAGGTCGTCTACAGCCCGGGAAAAACTCCCGCAGCCATCGTCGAGATCTTCCGGGCCCTGCAGGCTCATCAGCAAGACTGTCTCGCCACGCGGGTTTCTCCCGAACAAGCCACAATCCTGCTGGCTGCATACCCTCAAGCCCAACACAATAGCGTGGCCCGTACGGTACGCATGGAAGCTGGCCTGCCGACAGAGACGCGCGGCAAAGTGGTGATCGTCACTGCGGGAACCAGCGACCGACCGATCGCGGAAGAAGCTTTGGAAACGGTCCGCTGGATGCATTGCGATGTCGAACTCATCGTCGATGTCGGAGTCGCCGGTCCGCATCGCCTGCCGGCTCAGTTACCACGACTGAAATCCGCAGACGCAATCATCGTTGTCGCGGGGATGGAGGGAGCCCTGCCCTCGATCGTCGGCGGCTATGTCTCGTGCCCGGTGATTGGCGTACCAACCAGCCAGGGCTACGGAGCCAGCTTCGGGGGCGTCTCGGCCCTGCTGGGGATGCTGAATAGCTGTGCGTCGAATGTGACGGTGGTCAACATCGACAGCGGGTTTAAAGCGGGCTATGTAGCCGGGTTGATTGCCAGACGAGCGGCGAGTGCTCAATAACCCCCCGTGGCCGACGCTGCCAGCGTCGGCGCTGAATACAAGCTCGACGCGCAAGCGAGTGCATTCCTGGTGACTACGGAAAGAATTCACTCGCTTGCGCTTCGAGCTTGTATTAGAGACAGCTACATCACCATCAGCACGCCTTCGGTCGCTCGCAGATGCTGATAGACCGTGATGACTTCGCTCGGTTCAAACACGTGCGGCTCCAATGTGATCGACACGTGTTTGCCGCCCGATGACGGTTGAGTCCGAAACGGCGGATCCTGGCTGATCTTCAACGCCTCACGGATCGCCAATAACACGCGAGCCTGAAAGCCGTTGACGTCTCGACCGATCACTTTGAACATATACGGACCAGGAAAATGGTGCGTGGCGAGCAACAATTCCAGCGATTCAAACTCGTTCATTAGCAGCCTTTCCAGTGATCCGCCGGCATCGAAAAGTGACGTGACAGGACGGATCTGTCAGGTAGAAGAATATGCCGGAACACCGCCGATGGAAAGGCCTTGTCTGCAAAACCAGCGACTAAATCAGCCGCTGCGCGCTAGCTCACGGTTCAAAACATCCACTGCAGCCGATCGATAGTCGATGTAGCGGAATCTCGTAAGAGTTCCGCCCGAACGTCTGGAGACTTCCGCGGAACTCTTACGAGATTCCGCTACGTACGCACTCCGACTACTGTCAATGCATTTATCAACGACGCTCTTCTAGATCAGCTCGTGAATCGCTTCGCCTTCGGTCAGGATCGGGACCGGTCGGCCGGCGAAATCCTTGAACGAGGTTTGCGTGTCGATCCCCATGACCTTGTAGACGGTCGCCAGCAGATCGTGCGGTTTGAGGGGCCGTTCCATCGGGAATTCGGCCTTGGAATTGGTCGCGCCAATCACCGTGCCACCCTTGATTCCGCCACCCGCCAGCATCACCGAAATGGCATCGCCCCAGTGATCGCGACCCGGAATCGGAATCCCCGGCTGCCCGGTGTTGATCCGCGGTGTGCGACCGAATTCGCCCATCACGATGACCAGTGTCCGATCGAGCAAATCGCGATCGACTAAGTCGTCCATCAACGCGCCAACCGCCTTGTCGACGACTTCCAGCTTACCGCCGTGACCGACCTTGATGTTCGAGTGATCGTCCCAGTGCGGCATGTCGACCGTGACGAAGGTCACGCCGGATTCAACCAGTCGGCGAGCCATCAGTGTATAGCGGCCCCACGGGTTGTTGCCGTATTTGTCGATCAGCCGTGGGTCTTCGAGATCCATGTTGAAGGCCCGCTTGGCCTGGCCACCCAGGATCATCGACATCGCGTCCTGTTGGTAGCGGTCCAAGGCATTCATCATGCCGCTTTGGTCGACTCGCCGCTGAATGCCGTCCAAGCCGGTGAGCAAACTCTGACGAGTTTCCGCCCGGGTCGCTTCCACCGAGGTAAAGCTGTCCAGACATCGCGGTCGGCCGACCGTTACGGCCGATGTGTAGTGGAGATACTTCGATTCGGTATCCACATCAAACGGGTTGTAGGCCGCCCCCAGATACGCGGCGCCCTGATAGCCCGGGAAGAGGTAGACACTTTGCGCAGCAGGCAATCCGACATACGCCGGCAAACCTTGTTTGTTCGGTCCGCGAACGCGTGACACATACGAACCAACGCTCGGAAATTTCTGCGGCAGGTTGACCGAGGTCGACCCGAACCGTCCGGTCAGCATCCAGTGAGCACCCGCAAAGTGGTCGCCGGTCCCATGATGCAGCGAACGGACAAACGCCATCTTGTCGGCATGCTTGGCATGGTGCGGCAGGGTCTCGGAGAGAAAAATCCCCGGCACATTGGTCGGGATGGCACCCCACGGACCGCGATATTCGGACGGCGATTCGGGCTTAGGATCGTAGCTTTCGAGCTGACTGCAGCCGCCATCCAACCAGATCAGAATGACCGATTTGTCGTTCTTCTGAGCCGTTCCTTCAGCGCGCAGGCGGTTCAAATCGCCCAGCGACAGCCCGGACAGGCCCAAAAAACCGGCCTTGATGGCAGTCCGGCGATTCATTCCCTGGCAATTGGAAAGGCCTCGCCCCTGTTGCACCTGCAGCATGCTTACGCTCCCGACGAAGATATTGTCCCTAACTTAACTATCGACAATACCAAGGAACTTATTGATGCGTCAAGGTGTGAGTCGCTACGGTTTGCGCTGGAAGCCGAATTCTTTGCGGATGGCAGCCATGACAGGCGTCTATTTCCTATATCCCGGAGGGATTAAAGAGAGTAGCCGGAGGTTGAGCGAAGCGACACCACCGGTAGACGGCATGAAGAATTTCCGACCCTGGAGGGGTCGCAGAGCAACGTATATGCGACCCCTCCAGGGTCGGAATTTGGTCGTAAACCCTTTCCGGTGGTGTCGCTGCGCTCAACCACCGGCTACTCTCTCTGACCCTTCCAGGGTCAAGCACCCGACTCGGAGAGTCAGGCTACAAGCACTAAAGGACAGGCATCTTGTTTACGTATTCAAACAGACGCTGGCAGCGTCTGCCACGGGGCGACGGCACATAGCCATTAAAGGACACGCACCTTTTTCCAATTTTGAGAGTTTAACTGGTAGTTGTATGATCGGGGCTGATCTGCGGATTACGACTTCATCTCGAGAGACGCCAAAGGGGAATCATGGGATTTCGGGGGCTGGGCTGACATCCGGAGACTCGGTCTCGGGGGACAAAGCGGTGATTCCGGAGTGACGTAGAGATTCCGGGAATCTGGAAGCGGCGGGCTTGAATTGCGCGACGGTTCGAGGGCGCACATGGTGCGTCTGCGCGCGAGAAATTGATCGGAGTCCGTTGAAAGTCGATTTGGAGAGGATTGAAGAAATCAAAGAGTTCAAAGAATTCGAAGGGATCAAAGAAGTCGCTGCGATCTTCGGCCGGACATCGCTGAGTGAACTTGCAGAACAAACTGTGCCGGCGAGCCGAGGTTGGGCGGAAATCACAGGTTAACAGGGGACGATTGTTCAAAGAAATCAAAGAGTTCAAAGAAGTCGCACCGTAACAATCCAGATCCAGCCCCCGTGGCAGACGCTGCCAGCGTCTGTATCCGCCGACGCTAGCAGCGTCGGCCACAGGGGGCTAGGGATTTCAAAGCGGTCAAAGAAGTCGAAGAGTTCAAAGAAGTCACGCCAGAAAAATATCGACCAGATTTCTGGTGGATGAAGGGATCAAAGAATTCCAAGAGATCGAAGCAGCCTGTTAATACCTTTTTCTATCTGCGTCATCTGCGAAATCTGTGGATCACTTCGGAATTATCCACAGATTTCGCAGATGACGCAGATTTGAAGACAGGAAGGTTGAGCGTTCTACGTCACTTGCCCCCTTCTTCCAAAATCAAAGAGATCAAAGAAGTCGAAGAGTTCAAAGAAGTCACGCCGTAACAATCCAGATCCGAGTCCCGTGGCAGGCGCTGCCAGCGTCTGTGTCCGCCGACGCTAGCAGCGTCGGCCACGGGGGCACTAGGGCATTCAAAGCGGTCAAAGAAGTCGAAGAGTTCAAAGAAGTCGGCTGAAGCCAAAGAAGTCAAAGGGATCGAAGAGGTCGAAGGAGGCAAAGAAGTCGAAGGGATCGAAACATTCGCGCCAGTTTAAGACCGCATCCGCCCAGCGTTGCACTGCCCGTTGGCCGTCTCATGGAATATCATTCATGTGATGGCCGTCGGGATAGGAAGTCATGGGTACCTCGTGAGGTCGGATGATGATGTTGCGCTGGATGTTGTTCTGTGGAGTCTTGGCGTGCGCGCCGATCGTGAAGGCCGACACACCGGTGGATTTCTCGCGGGACATCCTGCCGATCCTGTCGGACAAGTGCTACTACTGCCACGGTCCTGACGAACAGGCTCGGAAGGCCGAGCTGCGGTTTGACACCAAGGCCGGGGCCTTTCGCGTCCATGAGGGGACCGCGGTCATCGTGCCGGGGAAGAGTGCCGATAGCGAATTGATTGCTCGGATCACTTCAACCGATCCTGAAGAGGTCATGCCGCCCAAGTCGGCGAATCGGGATCTCTCGCCGCAACAGGTTGAATTGCTCAAACGCTGGATTGATCAAGGAGCGAAGTGGGGGACCCACTGGGCCTTCCTGCCTCCTCAGCGGCCCGCCCTCCCAGAAGTGAAACAGGCCGATTGGGTGCGCAATGGGATCGACCGATTCGTATTGAAATCTCTTGAGCAACAAGGACTGCAGCCGGCACCTCAGGCCAGCAAGGCGACGCTGATTCGCCGCCTGACGTTCGACCTGACCGGTCTCCCGCCGACATTGGCCGAGATTGATGCGTTCCTCGCCGACGACACGCCACAAGCGTATGAACGGCTTGTCGACCGGTTGCTGGATTCACCGCGCTTCGGCGAGCGGATGGCGGTCGAGTGGCTGGATATTGCGCGGTATGCGGATACTCATGGGTATCAGATGGACCGGTTTCGGCCCGTCTGGCAGTATCGTGATTGGGTGATTCAAGCCTTCAATCAGAACCTGCCATTTGACCAATTCCTGACCTGGCAACTCGCGGGTGATTTGTTGCCCCAACCGACCAGGAATCAGCGGTTGGCGACCGCCTTCAATCGGTTGCATATGCAGAATGAAGAAGGGGGCGTCGTTGAAGAGGAGTTCCGTGTCGCCTACGTGACCGATCGCGTCAATACGATGGGGACTGCGTTTCTGGGACTCACGTTCGAATGCTGCCGCTGTCACGATCATAAGTATGATCCGTTGTCGCAGAAGGATTTTTACTCGTTGTTTTCGTTCTTCCAGAACATCGATGAGTCGGGGCAAACCTCGTACTTTACGGCGGCCACGCCAGTACCGACGTTGTTACTGTCGGACGACGCCACGGATCTTCGCCTGAATGATCTGCAACAGAAGATCGCGGCCCAGCGTCAGCAAGTCGTTGAAGCCCAACGGGCGGCACAGCCGGCGTTCCAAGCTTGGCTCGCGGCTCGCGAACCAGCGGTCCCCTCGTTGTCGCCTGTTGCAGCTTTCAACTTCGAAACGCTGGAGGCCGGCAAGGTCGAGAACTCCGCCGATCCGATGAAGCCGGGTAAGGCGGTCGAGGCCCCGACCCTGATTGACGGTAAGGTCGGCAAAGGATTGTTGCTGAGTGGTGAAAACGGCGCGACGTTCCCCGGGATCGCGCACTTCACCCGGGTCGATCCGTTTTCACTGAGTCTGTGGTTGAAGACCCCGACGCATGCACCGCGAATGGTCGTAGCACATCACAGTCGAGCCCCCATTGATGCCGGCAGCCGAGGCTATGAATTGCTGCTGGAACACGGGCAGGTGGCGGTCGGGCTGCATCACATGTGGCCGGGGAATTCGCTGAAGGTCAAAACCAAAACTGCGATTCCGATTGATACGTGGACCTACGTGACAATGACCTACGACGGCTCCAGCCAGGCGGCGGGAGTGCGAATCTTTTTGAATGGGGAGCCGGCGGAGCTCGAAGTCGTTCGGGATGGTTTGTCCAAGGACATCACGTACGGCGGCGAGCCCGATCTCGCGATTGGCAATCGGTTCCGCGACAACGGTTTTAAAGGAGGCGCGGTCGATGAATTCCAAGTCTTCAGTCGCCAGCTGACGCCTCTGGAGATTAGACGTCTCGCCGGCAGCAACGATTTCGAAACGGCTTGGAAGACGGCCGCCGATCAATTGAATGCGGCACAGCGACTGGGGCTACTCGATTATTATCTGTCACAAATCTCGCCCACGGTCAAGACGGCTCGCGAGGCCCTGCATGCCTTGCGGCGCGAGCACAATACGCTGCTGAATCCCATCCCCGAAATCATGGTGATGAAGGAGTTGTTGCAGCCGAAGCCCGCTTATCTGCTGAAACGCGGAGCGTACGATTCTCCGGGTGATCCAGTCGCGGCCGATACGCCCCATGCCCTGCCCCCCTTTCCGGCCGATCAACCGCGCAATCGGTTGGGATTGGCAAAGTGGTTGCTGGATCCGAAGCATCCGCTGACCGCCCGCGTCACCGTGAATCGCTACTGGCAGTTGCTGTTTGGTCAGGGACTGGTCGAAACGAGTGACAATTTTGGGAACCAGGGAGCCCAACCAACGCATCCGGAGTTACTCGATTGGTTGGCGTTGGAGTTCGCGGAAGGATCACTTCCAGGAGCCGCCAATCCTCAACCGGCGTGGGATACTAAACAATTCTTAAAACTGATCGTGATGTCGGCGACCTATCAGTTGTCGTCTGTGGCCTCACCCGATTTGAGAGCTCATGATCCGGCCAATCACTGGCTGGCCCGTGCGCCGGCGAAGAGGTTGACAGCCGAAATGTTACGAGACTCGGCATTGATGACGAGTGGCCTGCTGGTCGACAAATCGGGCGGTCCGAGTGTGAAGCCGTATCAGCCACCCGGGCTGTGGTTGATTGCCATGGGCCAGCCGATTTACGACCAGGGGCACGGGGACGACCTGCATCGACGCAGCCTCTATACGTTCTGGAAACGAACCGTGCCGCATCCGGCCATGGTCACCTTTGATGCCGCCGAGCGCAATGTGTGCGTCGCCAAACGGCAATCGACGAGTACCCCATTGCAGGCTTTGGCGTTATTGAACGATGTGCAGATTGTCGAGTCGGCCCGGTTTGCAGCACAGCGGATGTTGCAGGCGGGAGGCAGTACCGACGATGCACGCGTGGGGTGGTTGTTCCGCACGATCACCGGTCGCATACCGACCGAGAAAGAGGGTGCGATCCTCGTGCAATTGCTAACTGAGCAACGTGAATTGTTTAATGCCAACCGAGCCGAAGCCACAAAGTTGTTGGCCGTGGGCGAGACTAAGAATGACGCCGCTTTAGACGTTGTGGAATTGGCCGCGGGGACGGTCTTGGCCGAGGCGATTTTGAATCTGGATGAAGCGGTGATGAGGCGATAGTTGTAGCCCGACCAGCTACGTCGGTCGTTTTTCCATCGTCGAATGACCCGACTCGGAGAGTCAGGCTACAGAGGGCTGCGCCCTCCCGTTGAACTAATGAGGCAACTTCAATGTCTATACGTCCTAACTTCGATCCCAGCACCAATCGCCGCCAATTCCTCTCCCAGTCCGGACTGGGATTGGGTTCGATGGCGTTAGCCAGTCTTTTACAACAAGACTGCCAGGCCGCTGAGGACAATCCCTTCCAGGGGATCCTGTCGGCACCGCATTTTCCGGCGAAGGCCAAGCGGATCATCTACTTGTTTATGAGTGGCGGTCCGTCGCAACTCGATCTGTTTGACTATAAGCCGTTGCTCAAAGAAAAGAACGGCCAGGACCTTCCCGAAAGCGTTCGGCAAGGTCAACGTCTGACGGGGATGACGGGCAATCAGGCGACCTTGCCGCTGGCGGGTTCGCTCTTTAAGTTCGCACAGCATGGCCAGTCGGGTGCGTGGATCAGCGACCTGTTGCCGTGGACGGCGAAGATGGCGGATCAACTCTGTTTCGTGAAGTCGCTGCATACCGAAGCCATCAATCACGACCCGGCGATCACGTTCTTTCAAACCGGTTCGCAGTTGGCCGGGCGGCCTTCGATGGGGGCCTGGTTGAGCTATGGTCTCGGCAGCGCCAATCAGAATCTGCCCGCGTTTGTCGTCATGATTTCCAAGGAGCGCATCGACCAGCCGCTGTATGCCCGCCTGTGGGGCAACGGCTTCCTGTCGAGCATCCACCAAGGTGTCCAGTTCCGGAGTGGGCCCGAGCCCGTGCTTTACCTGGATAACCCTGCAGGCATCTCCACTGCCAGCCGCCGGAAGATGCTCGATCGACTGGCCGAGTTACAGCAACTGGAATTCGAAGCGATCGGTGACCCGGAAATTAGGTCTCGCGTCGCTCAGTACGAGATGGCATTTCGGATGCAGACCAGCATCCCGGATGTCATGGATTTCTCCAAGGAACCCGAGGCGGTCTTCGAACTCTATGGTCCCGAAGCGAAGACTCCCGGAACATTTGCCGCCAACTGTTTGTTAGCCCGGCGCATGGCTGAGCGTGATGTGCGGTTTATCCAACTCTATCACCCCGGCTGGGACCATCATGGTGGTCTGCCGAACGCCATCAAGCGGCAGTGCAAGGATATCGATCAGGCCAGCTATGGCCTGATCACCGACTTAAAACAACGCGGCATGCTGGACGACACGCTGGTCGTCTGGGGCGGAGAATTCGGCCGCACGAATTATTCCCAAGGCAAGCTGACGGCGACCGACTACGGCCGGGATCATCATCCGCGGTGCTTTACCATGTGGATGTGTGGTGCGGGGGTTAAGCCGGGCATCAGTTACGGGACGACGGATGATTTCGGCTACAACGTGGCGAGCGAGCCGGTCCATGTCCATGACCTGCAGGCAACATTGTTGAATCAACTGGGCATCGATCACGAGCGGCTGACTTATAAGTTCCAGGGGCGGTATTACCGTCTGACCGATGTGCATGGACGCGTGGTCAAGGAGATTCTGGTGTGACGGGGCGTGGTGGTGTCTTCAGCCCGGAGGGCTCGACGTAGGTAGCCAGAGGCGGAAGCCTCTGGTTGTAGTAAGTAACGAGGCATCCGCCCCGGAGGGGGCCGGCGAACATTGGCGACAGATCCACGCGACGTTGTGAACTTCGATAGACGTTCTTTGAAAATCTCAAGCAAATTCGTTTACGGCGGCCCCTCCGGGGCGCTGGGTTCAATCTTTTCTTCTATTCCAGAGGCTCCCGCCTCTGGCTACCTACGTCGAGCCCTCCGGGCTGAAATGCAGAATATTGAGGCGCTGGCTAATGATGATCATAAAAAACACAATCGGACCGCCGTCCCCGAGGTCGGCAGTCCGATTGTGACTGCTTAAATCGCTATGAAAACGATTCAGCAAATGTTAGTCATTGGCAGGGTTCGCAGGAGCAGCAGGTGGTGCGGGTGGATTGGTCGCCGCACCGGCTCCGGCATTGGCGCCCGCGCCGTTCGCGCCAGCACTCGCATTGGCTCCAGCGGCATTCACGCCGGCACCCGCGTTGACTCCGGCTCCGGCGTTGACACCGGCGCCATTGTTCCAGGTGCCGTTGTTGTTCCAAGTGCCGACACTGCCGTAGCCACTGGTGTAATTGGTGGTGTAACCACCATTCCAACCATAGTGACCACCATGCCAGCCATAGTAGCCGCCATGACGGCCGCGGCAGTAACGTCCGGCTTGTGCTTCCGTAGCCACCATGGTGGCGCAAGCCAAAACCGCACACACACTAGCAATTGTGAGCAATCGACGAGACATGTTTATTCCCCCTAAAACCTGGACATTTCAAACTGCCAATCGATCCCGTTGACCGATCGCAGCGTTCCACGCGATAGAAGCGTGCTTCAAGATCGCGACTACGATCCTGCGAAGGCAACGGTCGGCGCTACGCGTTTACTTCTCCGCGATGAAATTCACTCAAACACCTGAAGGCAAATCGCATACCATGCCCCAGTTGACAGTTGTTCGACTGTCGGAGAATGGATCTGATCTCCGGATCAATGAGTCAATACGCGAGCGGAACCGGAGTACCGGCATAAACGACGGTGCGGTAGGTCCCGTTCCCGACGTAGCCGGTGCTGGCATATCCGCCTGCATAGTAACCACCACCATATCCGCAGCGACTGGCACAGCAGCCGCCCCGGTAGCCACCGCCATAACTGCCACCACGGTACCCGCAGCCACCGTAACCGCCGCAGCGCGACCGGCAACAAGCCCCGGCTTCGGACGCAAACATGCTCAAACAGGCCAATGCCACACACACGCTAGCGATTGTCATGATCCGACGAGACATCTTGAATCCCCCCTGAAAAGTCGACCGTTAAAATGGCTGATCGATCACCCCGATCGAACTCAGCGTGACACGTTGAAATTCTGGAAGTCGCGACTGCCATACTGGGAACAGGGAGGTTGAGAAAAGACACCCCTTCCGCTTTGATGAAAACTGCCCGGTCACCCCAATTGGCAAATTGCATACCAGTCGCCGCAGTCGTAATAACCCGCAAATGAAGCCACGTTTTGATCGGCTGGCAGTCATTGAGGTTGATGGGAGATCAAGCGAATCCGAGGTGCCTTGCACCGTCTCCTATAATTGGTGAAGCTCCAGTTCGGCGAACGCCACGAATTCGCCCCGGACCGCTGCGAACCCCGTTGTGAGATAAGATTAACTCACGATCGCAACGGGAATTGCGTCGTGCCAGCGACGCGCAACACAATTGATACGTCCCTGTGATTTCTGAAAGGCGAAGTGACTTCTTGACCAGACTTTTCTCGGGGACAGCCCCGATTCGTTGCGTGGCCTTCGATGCGGTCGGGACCCTGATCTATCCCGAACCCTCGGTCTCCAAAGTGTATTGGAGTGTCGGGCGGCAATTTGGATCACAGCAGACTCTCGATCAGGTGCGAGCGGGCTTCCAACAGGCCTTTCAGGAGCTGGCGGGTGGTGCGCGGGGAGATTATTCAACCAGCGAGACGGAAGAAAAAGAACGCTGGCGGCAGATCGTCTGTCAGGTGCTGTTTGATGTGAAAGACATTGATGCCTGCTTCGCTGACCTGCACGCTCATTTCGGAAAGCCGTCGGCCTGGCGTACCTTTCCGGATGTTGCTGAGACGCTCCAGCATCTGGATGCGCAAGGAATTAAAGTCCTGGTCGCGAGCAACTTTGACGAGCGGTTACATCCCATCTGCGACGAGCTGCCCGACCTCAGGCTGTTGCGGGAACGAGTGGTCTCGGCCAGTATTGGTTGGCACAAGCCGAGTCCTCATTTTTATACGCACTTGATCAACATCGCCGGTTGCCCGGCCGATCAGATTCTGATGGTCGGCGATGATCTGGAGAATGACGTCGTGGCGGCCCAGGTGAGTGGTCTGCAAGCCGTATGGATTAATCGGGAGGGTGGCGCGTCGGAACTCGCCATTAGCGATTTGCGGCAGCTTATGAGGAGTATTGTGAATCAAACATTCGTCAAATCAGCCGCAGGGCGTTAGCCCCCGGTTCGGCACAATCAACCAGCCGGGTCGGTGATAACTCGAACCGGACGCTAACGCGTTCCGGCTGATAGAGCAACCCGGCATAGGACGTCCCTTGCAAGCATACCAGCATACTGTCACGACACCTGATGGCTTGAAGCTGTTCGTCCGCGAGTATCTGCCCGAGGGGCCCGCTCCGCGACGCAATTTGCTGTTCATCCACGGCGCTTGCGAGCATGGGGGCCGCTATGCAGAACTGGCCGCGGCTGCGACTGCCGCCGGTTGGAGGTTGCTCATCCCTGACCATCGCGGGCATGGTCTATCAGAGGGAATCCGGGTCCATGTCGGGAGCTTTGATGAGTACCTCGACGATGTGCGACTGCACTGCCGTCACTTTTCTCTGGCACCCGAACAGACTGCCATCATCGGACACAGCATGGGTGGCTTAGTGGTCGCGCGATTATTAGAATCGAATAGCGAACTCGCAACTGCGGCCTGCCTGCTATCACCCTATCTCGGTCTGCAGATTGAAATCGATGCCTTCACCTTGTTCTTTGGGAAGATCCTCGCCTGGGTCTGGCCGTGGTACCGCTTCAAGACACGCGTTCGGGCGAACGACTTGTCTCCCGACCCGTACTATCTCGAACTGCGTCGTCAGGACACGCTGATTCAAAGGAGCGTCACGGCGGGCTGGTTTTTTGCAGTCCAACGAGCCCTGCTTGAAGTTCATACCGACGCGGCTCGAGTACATACGCCCTTGCTGGCGGTGCAAGGTGATCAGGATCGGATCGTGACGCCTCAGGCGACGATTGACTGGTTCCAAAAGATCAGCAGCGTAGACCGCAAGCTGGAGGTCTTACCCGGGCGGCTGCATGAACTGTTACAGGAGAATGATCGCCGGCAAACGACCCAACTCGTTTTGGATTGGTTGGGCGAAAGAGTGGCAGGAAGTTGAATGAACTACGGCAGCCCATTCAATTTTCGGATCACCCATTCGGCCATCAACAGCACACAGAAGGAGACCATGACCAACCAATGATCCCACAGGAGGGACTCTTCGCGAAGTGTTTGGGTGGCAGTTGGCCCGCGTAATAGTTCGGGGATCGTGTGGACTTTCTCAGGCAAGATGAGCTGCCCGCCGCTCAATTGAGCCAGTTGAGCCAGCAGCTCCCGATTGCCGCTGAGGTCCGACAGCTCCAGGCTCTTGGGTTCCTCCACGAATATCCCGGCGGAGATCTCTTGCGGCCCCAGATCAGCGTTGGTCACGGCCAGCCTGGCTTTATACGAACCAGCTGGCAATGACCCCGATCGTGCTTCGTGAACCTGGTGCCGAGTTTGATCCGGTTTCAATTCCAGCGACGTGAAGGGCTTCGCGTTCGCGGGATCCTTCGCCCGAAAGATGTCCACGCGGGCCTTGAGCTGTGGAAACCGCCTGAGGAACTCGGGAGTCCAGCGAGCTCGTATCAGAACATCGTCCCCGACATTGACGTCCGGCCGTTCGGGGCCGAACTTGACGAAGGCATTCCCGGCGACCGCTTTGGCATGAGCCGCCCAGCGTCCCAACTGAGCCCAGAAACGATGGTGATACTTATCGCCCACGAGATGCCGCCAGCGCCAGGTACTGTCGATTCCCAACCAGAGGACCTGCCCTTGCCCGTAGTACTGTTGAACGATCAACGCCCGTTGACGCTCGGCGGCCAGACCAAGTTGTTCCTGCCCCTGATACGGTGCAGCGTACACGGTTGTGCCCGGCTTGGCCGGTCCCATCAGACCCCACAGGTGACCGGGCAGATTGGCCCAGATGACTCGATTCACCGCAGGATCGGTATCGAATTGAAACATGGCTTCGTTCTCGGCTTCCGGCGTGAGCTTCAAATGAAAGCCACGCTCGGTAGGCGAGCCCGCACCGGCCGGACCCGCGGTCTCCACAGGCGTGACCTGCGTGACCGGCAGTAATTGCTGCAGAATGGGGTTCGCCGCCTGATTCGCAAAATGCCGCTTACCCGCTGTGCAGACCAGGGTCCCGCCACCTTCCGAGACGAATTTCTCCAGCAGCTGCCAGGCCTGCGGCGGCAACTGCTGCGGAGCGATGTCTCCCAGAATCACCAAGTCAATGTTGGCCAGCGGCGACTTTTCCAGCTCGGTATTCACCGGCCACGTCAGGTTCCGCAGGAAGAACGTATCTTCCAGAACTCCGAGATAAGGCTGATCGAACACCACCGAGAAGAGCTCCACTCGAGTATCGCGCTTCAAAGCGTTATCGATATAGCGGAACTCCCAACGCGCTTCACCCTCCAGCAACAGCACCCGGACTTTGTCATCGACCACAGTCATGGCGAACTGCCGGCTGTTGTTGTCCTTGCGAGTCTCACCGGGCAGCGGATCGGTCGACAAGGTGAATTCATACCGACCGACCTTGCTCACCGGCAGCGGGAATTCGAGATCCACATGAGGTCCCGCTGGAGTCACCGTTTTCAGGACCGGCTCACCCTCAGCGGGCTGCAACTTGATAGTAATCGCCTGCCCTTCGAAGCCCGCCGTATTCATGGTCGCCTTGAGGACCGGCTTGTCATCCTTAAACACCGTCTGCGGAAAGTCGAGCGACCCGATGGCCAAATCCTTCGGACGAAGTCGCGATCCCAACAACACCGGAAAGATCGGCGCCTGCGTATTTCCCAGTCGCGATGCCGCTCCGGTCGGATCATGTCCGCCGTTATCGCGGCCATCAGTCAGCATCACCACTCCCAGCAACGACTCACCTTCAGAACCACTCAAGGCAGCAGTCAGCGGTTCAGACAGGTCGGAGCTCGTGGGCGCCAGACTGGGAGGCGGCGCGGCAACGACCTGCGGCAACAGGGCCGGATTGGTTCCCTGCGACTTCCCACCGAAAACCACGATATCGACCTTGGCCAGCTTTTCCAGAGCCGGCAGCAATGGGGGAGAAGTCAGCGTCAGCAACCGCCGGGCGATTTCCTTACGCGGGATCTGGCAGGCATCCTCCATCGACTGCTCGAGGTTCTTCTTGCGCAACTGAGACAACCGCGCCCGCCGTTCCGGATCTGCAGTCTCCTGCGGAGCCACCCATTCGGGCTCCTGCTGGTTGTCATAAGAAGCCTGCCAAGCCGCGAGACGTTCCGGGGCAGCTTGCTCGCCCACGATCCCGAGCGCCCGCGCCCAGCGCAATTTCTCCGACGGAAGGGCATGCACATCGGCCGTCGTCATACTGTCAGAAACATCCACTGCGACAACAATGCGACCATCCCGTTTCGATTGATGAGTCCAAGTCAGCGCCGGCTCCAGAAACGTGATGCACAGGCAACCCACGACCATGAGCCGCAACATCAACAGGGTATTCCCCACACCCGCCGGTACCAGCCGCCGCTCATAGCCATACAGCATGCAGATCATCACAGCCGCACCGACCAGCGATAAGACGAGGACGCACTGCCACAGCAGCGAGTTCCCCAATCCATGCCAGATCAATTGCGGCGTCATCAGTTGCATCCCCTAGCCCAACTCTCTGAGTCGGGCAGTCTTCGTCGGCCCCATCTCGCTAGAAATTGTACCAGAAGTCACGCAACACCAGACGATTCCGTCCCACATCCCCCTAACGCTCTAATTAAAGGACAGGCATCTCTTTTTATGGGGTAAGTCCCTATCTCAGATGCCGACTCGATCCAAAGTCGCGGCTTACCAGACGATTCCGCTCAACCTTGGGACGCTTCAAAGCCATTAAAGGACAGGCATCTGGATGTCGGGGTACGACGGGGTCTGTCCCAGATGTCCGGTCGGTCCGATCTCACGCCAAGCCATACGTTTCCGCTCTACGTTTGATCCGTTGAGCCTGAAGGCCTAAACTGGGATCAGAACTACGCTGAGTCAGTCCGTTCACTTTTTTTACGAAGCATGCACCATGTTTGGCGAACCGTGTCCCTGGATCATCGAAACCACTGCCGAGACATTCGAGAAAGACGTCGTCGAACGGTCACAGCAAGTGCCGGTGGTCATCGATTTCTGGGCGACCTGGTGTGGCCCCTGCCAGGAATTGGGTCCCACGCTGGAAAAGCTGACTCGGGAAGCCAACGGGAAATTCCTGCTGCTCAAGGTCGATGTCGACGCGCAACCGGACATCGCCGGCTGGTTCGGCGTCCAGCAGATCCCCGCCGTCTTCGCGGTCGTCAACGGGCAGCCCGTCGATCAGTTCATGGGGAACCTGCCCGAAGATCAAGTTCGCGAATGGCTTAACAAATTCCTGCCCAGTCCCGCCGAGTCCTTCTTTAAAGAAGCCGTAGCACTCGAAGCGACCAACGCCACGGAATCGGAAGAGAAATACCGTGCGGCGCTCGCTCTGGTGCCGGACTTTCCTGCCGCTTCAATCGGGCTGGCGCGCGTGCTGACCAGCCAACATCGAGACGCTGACGCCCTGGCCGTCATCACCGAACTGGAAGCTCGTGGGTTTCTTGAGCCCGAAGCCGAACAGGTCAAGACAGAATTGGAAATTCGGGCCGCCGCCCTCGAATCCGGTGGAGTCGGCGCAGCCCGCGCCGCCGTTGAGGCAGATCCCAAAAATCTCGATCTTCTAATCCAATTGGCAGATACATTGGCCGCCGCTCATGCATATCCTGAAGCGTTGGAGATTTGTCTGACCTTGGTGAAGAGTCATAAATCGAGCATGGGAGAAAAGGCGAAAGCGACCATGGTCCAGATCTTCACCGTATTGGGACCGGCCTCGGAACTCGTTCAACAGTATCGACGTAAACTTTCCACAGCTTTGTATTAAGGTCAAATTCACTGCCGTTCCACACCGGCAGATCGAGACATTTGTGCCCTTTTGATCATCTGCCCTGTACAATCTGCGGCAAGTTCAGGGGCCGCGGCGTCGCGTGTGGCGACTTTTACGGATAGACTGACTGTGTGTCGTTCACCGTTCCGGCGAGCGTCAACTTCATCGTTCCAGGGAACTCTCTTCCTGCTTCCTCCGTCTCACACATGCAAGCATCGTGATTAAGCCCGATTCTGAATTGATCACCGAATGCCTGCAAGGTCGAACGGATGCGTTCGGCCAGCTCGTAACACGTTACCAGGAAAGGCTTTTTGGCACTCTGGTAACAATGTTGGGATCGGTTGAGGATGCTCGGGACGTGGCTCAAGAGGCTTTCGTCCAAGCTTATCAAAAGTTGGATTCGTTTCGCGGACAGTCAGCTTTTTATTCCTGGCTGTTCCGAATTGCCTTAAATAGTTCGGTCGATCATCACCGCCGGCAACGACGCCCGACAGTGTCGATTGACGCAGCCCGAGAACAAACCGGGGCCGAACCGACAGACTTACACACAGATACATCGCCCTCTTTCAATATCGAGCGTAACGAACGACAAAAGCTGGTCCAGTTGGCTCTCAGCAAGTTGTCACCGGAATACCGGCAAGTGCTGATCTTGAAAGAGATGGAAGACTTAAAATACGAAGAGATCGCCACGTTGGTGAAAATTCCGGTCGGTACGGTTCGCAGCCGCATCCATCGGGGTCGAGCAGAATTGAAAGAGATTCTGGAAAAGCTGCTGGGCGATCAACTGATTTAAGCGATCAACAAACTAGGGTAAGTGGACGGAACGTGATTTTTCCCCGGTGCAGAATTGCCGGAATGTCAAGGACTGACATCTGTTACTAGAAAGGGTGAAGTGGTACCGCTGGGGGGTGTTACCACATCATGGGTATGAACCATGAACGACAAATCCGCCAACAACATGGATCTGATTTCCGCCTACCACGACGGTGAGCTGACCGCTGCCCAACGTGCTGACGTGGAACAACTCCTCGCGTCATCCGCGGAAGCTCGGGCCGAGCTGGAATCGTACCGCACGCTGACCAGCATGCTGCGAGAAGTGGGACGCCCTACCCTCGAATCTGACCTGACGCCCGTCGTCATGCAGATGATTGAACAACGCATGCTGCTGCCCACAACGGCAGCGCGGCCCCTGACCGAAACCCGTAAGGGGAACGCCTGGACGAAATGGGCGGTCGCGATTGCCGCAGCAGCAGCCGCTCTAATAATCGCTGTGCGAGTTATCCCGCAAAACGCCGGGAACGATCCGGTGGTTGCTCACCAAGAGGTGAAGCCAGCCCCGATAACGCCGCCAGTTGACGTCGTACCGCAACCCGAGAAAACTCAGCCGACAACGACCAATGCTGTCGCGAACGTCACCCCCGAGAAACCAGCTCCAGGCGTGCAATTGGTCGCTGAAGACCTGCCGCTGGAAGTGATTGAGAATCTGAAAAAAGCCAACTTTGGCAAGATCGTCCGGTTCCTGAAGCAATCAGACAAAGACGTGACCGTCTTCCATCTGATGGTGTTGGACATCCAACCCGGTCTCGACTCACTGCAGATGATTCTCTCGGCCCAGCAGATTTCGGGTCCCAAAGGTCAGCAGGGCCAGTCCGGTACGGTGGCAGTCTATGTCCAGGCAAACCAGGATCAGCTAGACAAGGTCATCGCCGAATTGCAAAGTGAAGAACAAAAGCAATTCGTGGCTCTGGCAGTTCAAAATCCCGTGAAAGTCGCGGACGTTCAGAAAGTTATCAAGGAGCAGTCGGGCGATGTTGCTTCGCAGCAAGTTCCGCTCAAGAGCTCAGAACTGGCAACATTAGGTGTGAACCGAGTGCCGACCGAGCAACTCGCAGCTAACAAACCCCGCCGCGGACAACCGGCAGGAATTGCGCAGTCGCTGAATGGTGGCGACCCCTCTCGCAGAAAGCTGTTGATAGTCCTGGAAAAAGCTCCCGCATCGCTCTTGTCGAATCCCGTCCAGCCCAACTGAGCCTTACCGGCTCGACGGCGGAGTAACAAGAAGTTCTCCTGGCAAAGCCCTTCGTTCCCAACGGAACGAAGGGTTTTGTTTTTTACCCTCGCTCTAATTAAAGGACAAGCATATTATTGAAGGTGTCAACATCATCAGTAGAATCAATCGACAGGGATCCAAGATAGACCAGCTTGCCAGCGAACGGCTGCCTCAAACGCATTTCCGTTGTCGCAGACGACGAAGAGTTCGCCTTGGGTAGTGCGAACAATGGCTAGGAGCGCACCAATAGCGGCTCTAAGAAGACATGACGATGAGAATCGTGATTGATTCCCGGCGACAACAGGAGTTAGCCTGCATGAGGCACGGTCAATGCGGATTGACGGCCCGTGACATTCTTCACGAAGCGGCGACCGTGTTTCGTGGCGATCTCCGTCAGTCGCGAGTCGCCGCCGAAATAGCTGCCAACTCTTTTCGTATTGCTCAGCAGCTTTTCGAGCGTGACTTGCCAGCCTTGGGTATCGATCCCCAGTCTCGACAACAACGCCGGCGTCTCTGAAGAAACACGAGACTTGCCTGGCCGTACTAATCGACTTGTCCAATCAACCAACTGCAGATAGCCGGTCAACGAAATCCCATGCAACATGCCCGCCAAGCCATTTCCGTTGGGATCTCGCTTGTCCTCAATTGGAAACAGCCAGTGGTCTTTTTCCAATTGGATCTTCGACACATACGGCGATCCTTCGCGAAGTTTTTCGAGCTTCCCTTGCTTCGCACAATGCTCGACGCGCGACTTCACCGAAGTATGCGGCGATTTCTCCGGAGTGGCCGCAACCCCCGCCGCGACTGGATTTAAATCAATATAGGCACACGTCGCCAACAGGCTGGCTTCGTCCAAGATCGCGATCGACTTAAACCGGCCTTCCCAGAAAGCGCCAGTGCACCCGTCTTCTTTATTGGCTCGTCGAGCAATCGGTTCTTTGAGGAACTTCATAAACCAGCCAAGATCGCCCAATCGGCGGCGAGCTTCTGCAATCCAGGCCTCATCGTGTACTCGATCTGCAATCCACTGTTTGGTGACAGCCAGCGGTTTTCCATCGATGCCACGGGGCGGACACAACGCCAGCCAGCGGCGGGCGATATCGTCGGCGGTCCAGGCCTGTGCCTGTTGCAGATTCAACCGCAGCAACACATGAAGGTGATTATCCATTATGGCGAAACCACAGACATCAATCGCGAACAGGCCCGCGAGTTCCTGCAGTCGCGACTCGATCCACTGCTTGCGATGGGAGTGAGTATCGCCGCACAACTGTGCTCTGCGAACGCAGCGAGAAATACAGTGGTAGAACGGAGTTACGGTTGGATCCACGACGAATTTGCGGGCGGTGGTCATGCCAGGACCTCGTTCAATATTGGATGGAGAGAACGCAGTTCCCTTCGCTTGTAGTGTGATCATTGCCCAAACTGTGTCGAGCTGTCAATAGATATGCCTGTCCTTTTATAGAACGCTAATAAAAACAGCCCGGTCAAACCGGGCTGTTTTCTTGGGGGGCTTTTAGTTGCCGGCTTTTTGAGTTGTTTCGGCCCAGATGTACCAGTACGGGGCGGCGTAGACCCAGTAGCCCTCGGGGAGATTGTCGGAGCCGGCGTAGGACTTCGTGTCAGCGTGGCCGTAGTCGTTGAACTGGCCGTATTTCTCGGTGTCTCCGGGAGCGTGGAGCCGGCGTAGCAGGCTCTTGTACTTGCCGCCTACTGTGGAGTCTGTCGCAGGTGCGGGGACGGGACGAAGTTGTCCCATCAACGATTCGGCTTGAGAGACCAGGCCCAGGAAGGCTCGGCGGTGACCGTGTGGGTCGTAGCTGAGGCCGGATTGAGCCAGTTCTTTCACCAGGCCCCAGTTGGCGTGACTGGCGTATTGCGAATGTCGCAGCAGCATTCCGCAGGCAGCGACGCTCGCGGCGAACTGAAAGTCCGACGACGCCAGTTTCAATTGGCCCGGCTGACCGATTAGCGGGTTCTCGAACAGAACGCTGGTCGCCGCGTCGGGTTGTTTGTACCGCAGTTTGACTGTTAACCAGCGGGTTTGATCGTTGGTCACGAGTTCTTTTGTGGGAACGATCTCGTAGAGAGCCGTTACAGTATGACCTGCACCAATCTCGCCGGCGTCCTTCTTGTCGTTGTGAAAATCTTCGGCTGCCATGATGCGATTTTCGTAGCCGACAAGCCGGTATGACGAGACCACCTCTGGGTTGAAATCGATCTGGATTTTGACATCCTTCGCGATCGTGACCAGCGTTCCCATCAGCTCCTGGACGAAGACTTTGTTGGCCTCCTGCTGATCGTCGATGTAGCCGTATTGGCCGTTGCCCTTGTCGGCGAGTTCTTCCAGCTTATCGTCCTTCAAGTTTCCCATGCCGAACCCAAACACGCTGAGGAACACGCCCCCTTTGGCTCGAGTCTGAATCATCTGCACCAGGGCTTCATTGGAGGTCACACCGACATTGAAGTCTCCATCAGTGCAGAGAATGACGCGGTTGGTGCCCTTCTCAATAAACTCTTGGGCAGCGATATCGTAGGCCGTGTTGATGCCGGCAGCGCCGTTGGTCGAACCACCGGCCCCCAAGCTCGCGATCGCGGCCAGAACGACTTCGCGTTTAGCGACCGAAGTCGACGGCAGTCGCAATCCGGCTTCACCGGCATAGGTCACGATGGCGACCTTGTCGCGCTCATCCAGTTGATTCACGAGTGTCGTCAACGACTCACGGACCAGCGGCAGTTTGTTCTGGGCCTGCATGGATCCCGAGACGTCGACCAGGAATACCAGGTTCGTAGCCGTGCGCTGTTCTTTCGGGATTTCCTTCCCTTTCAAGCCGATGCGGACGAGCTGATGTCCGGGCCTCCAGGGGCAGGCGGCGATATCAGTCTGGACCGAGAACGGCCGGCCATCCTGGGGCTGGGGGTATTGATAGGCAAAGTAATTGACAAGTTCTTCAATGCGCACGGCATCCGGCGGTGGCAGTTGGCCCCCCTGCAGAAACCGTCGCAGGTTGGCATAGGAGGCTGTATCGACATCAATGGAGAACGTCGAAAGCTGCTGCTCTTGGGGAGTGATAAACGCATTCTCGAAGATGGGTTTATACGCTTCAGCGGAAGTCGGGTCGGCAATTTTCAGCCGAAAACCTTCCGGTTGTCCATCCCGTGGCCCATCCAGTGATTCATCCGAGAAATCGAACGCTTTCGGCTTCGAGGGAGCCAAGGCTAGCTTATCCTCGCGGAGTTCACGTTCTGATTTGGCACGACTTGGCGTGCGACCGGCCACTAAGCTAGGCACAACCACACCCGCCGGTGCTGATTGGGGGGCCTGCTCTGCGGCCCGTTCTCCTGTAAAGCCCTTATCCGACTTGGGACCTGCCGCTCGATTCGATTTACTGAGTGCCTCTTTTCGTTTGAACTCATCCGCGAGGAGTAGAACTGCCTTGCGTTCATCATTTCTTGGCCTAGACATCCCCATTGATGGCGACGGAAGATTTTTTGCAGATTGCGAGCCTTGGGGAATCTGCTCCTTCACGAAATCGCGCCGCCGGCTCTCATCGGACTTCTCGTACCGGTCGGTAGTACCCCGCAGTCCTTGATTTGAATCAGCGGCGGCTGCAGAGGTATCCAACGGTGCGGCGTGACGAGCGCTATCGGGAGCATCCGCAATTTGATCTCCGAGTGAAATGCCCTTTCCTGACCGCTTGAGTGGCGTAGACCCAAACGGGTCTGAAGCCGGCTCCGACTTCGATTCGCCGAGCGGTTCAGCGGCGGGAGTTCGCACTGCCAGCACGCCAGGGCCCGGGCCATCGACCATGTGCTCCGGACGAGCCGATAAACTTGCACTTACCGCCGCCGGTTTCTGACTGGCGGGAGCGTTAGGACGGAATTGCACTTCCACAGCGTCATAGGACGCCTTAGAGGAAGCCGTATCCTGCGAGGCTATTACTGAGTGGTAATTCACTCTTGGAGATGTGGCTTGATACACATACCACGCTCCCGGTATCAAGGCGATGGATGCCGCGACGGCCGCGGCGCGGCGGGCAAACTTGGGACTCCATTTTTGGGAGATCACTGGCTCCACTGGCGACTTACTCGCTTCGACGACGATCTCGACGCGGCGTTCGGCCGTGATCGGAATCTGCGGTTCGCGAGCAAGTTCGTCCGTCAACAGGCGAGCCTCCGCCTGGATTTCGGCGACGGTCGCCAGCAATTCCGTGGAGGCGGTGACCGCCGCTGCGTACCGGGCCGCTTCGGGCCCTTCCAATTCACCGAGGGCATATGCCGTTAAGCCGGGGTCGTCGACATCGACCGGCTGAGGGGTTTGTTCTGACATGATTTTGCTCCGTATTGATCCGCAATTTGCGGGAGGATTTTGAATGTTTGATTCGCGTTTTTTCGATATTCGAAGCGTTCGGGGAATCAGGCGGCCCGGGCCCATTCCCGCAGACGTTTGAGTCCGGTATGAATCAGGAAACCGACGTTCGTGACCGACAGGCCGGTCACGCTGCTGATCTCCTTGTATGACATTCCCTGTTGGAACTTCAGCCGAATGACCTCCTGCTGGTTCTCTGGCAGGCGGGCCAGCATCTGGAGGACATGGCCGGCCAGCTCGGTTTGTTCGGCTTGCTCGGGCGGCGGGAGTTGCGGTGACGACACCGTCGCGACGCCCTCTTCAGCGAGTGACGACATTTTTTGCTCCTTACGGCGGACATCCAAAGCGACATTGCGACACACGGTAAATAACCACGGGACCAGTCGGCCATCGAGCTCGGCCTGTTGCTGTTGGCAGAGTCGCAGGAACGTCTCCTGCACCACATCTTGCGCCCGGCTGTGATCGTGCAGGAACCGCAGCGCATACCGCGCCAGGTCCCCGCCGTGTCGGTCCAGGGCCGCTGTGATCCAACCGAAATGCCCGTTATTGGCAGTCATGAGGCCTCATTGTTTGGCGGAGCGATGTGGTCGACAGGCACGTCGCTCTGCAGAGAGACAACGGGTGGAGTGGAGGTTTTATTAGGTCGAAGTGTCGGTTTACTGGGATTGGAGATGAGTAAATGACTAATTGCCTAATGACTAATGTCTAAAAATGCCTCAGAAAATGAGCGGCACGGACTGTGATCCCTCCTTTTAGACATTAGTCATTAGACATTAGGCATTTCCCAATTAGCTTGCTCCCGGCCCTCTTTCTGTGTAGAATCAATCGGAGTTGAGACTCAATCTCAAATGGGGAGACGCCTGTGGATATTGTGCCTTTGGATTGCCTGCAAGCCGGTGAAACGGCGCGGATTGCAGATATTGAAGGCTGTGTGGACATCGTGACTCGCCTGGCGGAAATTGGCCTGCGAAACGGTGCCGTGGTGCGCATGGTCCAACCGGGGCGTCCCTGCATTCTGGCCCTCGATAATCAACGTTTGAGTTTCCGACCGGAGGATTGTACTCACGTGTTTGTGGAGGTTGTTCCCGCCGGTGCGGTCACCGTTTAGATTCTTGTCTAATGTGGTACCACTCTTCTGAGTCGGGGTACCTTCTCAGAAGAGTGCCCGACTCCGGAGAGTCGGGCTACAGCAGACTCGGAGAGTTGAGTTATGATCCTACCTCTAGTTTGCGCGATGCCTGCCTGATTGATCTCTTCATGACTACTCTTGATACCCTGGCCGTTGGCCAGAGCGCCAATATCACGGAAATCCAGGGGAATGACGCCATCGCGATTCGCCTCATGGAAATGGGGCTGACCGAGGGTGAAGAAATCCGTGTCCTGGCCGTCGCACCTCTGGGAGATCCGGTCGAATACGAGATCCGCGGCTACCGGTTGTCGTTGCGACGAACCGAGGCTCGGCGGGTGCTGATTCAATCGCCGGGACCTGCCTGATTCCCCTCCAGATTATTCCCTCTACTGCTTGCCCGGGACGTTGAGTTTCCATGCCTGACGTGTTGAAAGTCGCTCTGATTGGCAATCCCAACACGGGCAAAAGTACGCTGTTCAATGCCCTATCGGGATTGCAGTCGCGCGTTGGCAACTTTCCCGGGGTGACCGTCGAAAAGAAGATCGGCCGAGTCCAATGGGGCGAATCGAAGGTCGAACTGATCGACCTGCCGGGGACTTACAGCCTGGCGCCACGTTCTCTAGACGAGATGGTGTCGGTCAACGTGCTGCTGGGAACTCAAGCCGATGTCGGGAATCCTGACGCAGTCGTCTGCATCGTCGATGCTTCCAACCTCGAGCGGAATTTCTATCTGTTCAGCCAGGTCCTGGATATCGGTCTGCCCACGGTCCTGGTCATGAATATGTGGGACGTGGCCGCAGACCGTGGTCAGAAGATCGACGCGGCGGGACTGGAGACACGGCTGGGGATTCCAGTCGTCACCTGTTCGGCCCATAAAAAGACGGGCGTTTCGGAGATTCAGGCGGCCGTGGAACGGGCAGTCGCCGCGGGACCGCGCCCGGTGGCATCGTTCTTCCCAACGGTTTTTGTGACTGAATCTCAATCGCTAGCTGAGAAGCTGAGTGGGTGGGGTCATCCTAACTTCGCACCGTATTTGCTCGAAAGACTGTTACTTGATGTCGGTGGCTGGCTGGAATCGCACTACGGCGGCCAGCATGCTCACGAGTTATTCCAGTATCTGCAGCACGCCCGCGAACGTCTCGCGGCGGCTGGCTGTAAGGTCCCCATGATCGAGGCCCGGACCCGCTATGCGTGGGCGAGAGAGACTCTGAAAGGCCTCGTCGTGCAGCCCGCAACCCGGGCCGTCACGTTCAGCGACCGCGTTGATCAGTGGTTGACCCATCGCGTAGTCGGGCTGATCTCGTTCTTCTTCATCATGCTGGTGGTGTTCCTGAGTCTCCACACGCTCTCACCACCACTGCAGGGTTTGCTGGAAGAGGGACAAGGCTGGCTGTCGAGCCAAGTCGCATTCCTGATTGGCCCCGGTCCTCTGCGCAGTTTGCTCAATGATGGCATCATCGCCGGGGTCGGCGGCGTGCTGGTGTTTCTGCCGCAGATTATTTTTCTGTTTCTGTTCATCGCCCTGCTGGAAGACTGCGGCTACATGGCCCGAGCCGCGTTCCTCATGGACAAACTGATGACCAAGGTGGGACTGAGCGGCAAGTCATTCGTGCCGCTCATGTCGAGCTTTGCGTGCGCGATTCCCGGTGTGATGGCGGCGCGCGTGATCGAGAACCGCCGCGACCGCATGGTGACGATTCTGATTGCTCCACTGATGAGTTGCTCGGCGCGACTGCCCGTTTATGTCTTGATGACTGAAACGTTCGTCCCCGATATCCGTTGGCTCGGCGGTGTCGTGAGTCTGAAGGGTCTGACGCTGTTTTTCATGACGTTCTTCGGAGCATTCGTGGCGATTCCCGTCGCGTGGATTTTGAAGAAGACGCTGTTCCGCGGTGAGACGCCGCCGTTCGTTATGGAGTTGCCCAGCTACAAATGGCCGTCGGCTTGGATTGTCTTGCGACGTGTATTCGACAGTGCTTACTCGTTCGTCACGCGTGCCGGATCTTTGATTCTGGCGATGAGCATTCTGATCTGGGCGGCGGGGTATTTTCCCGGCAACCACCAGGAGTCCGATCGGTTGCAGGCACAAATCGAAGATTTAGAAAAACAGCCGGAACCGCCCGCGGATAAGCTGGCCACGTTGTCCGAGAAGCAGAACGAACTGACTGGTGCATTGCTGGAGACCAGCCTGCTGGGACGCCTGGGGCACGCGATCGAGCCGGCTGTGAAACCGCTCGGTTGGGACTGGAAGATCGGCGTTGGGGTGATTGCTTCGTTCCCGGCCCGCGAAGTCATCGTGGCCACCATGGGCACGATTTACAGCCTCGGAGGCGATGTCGACGAGAGCAATCCGGACCTGCAGAACACGCTGAAGAACTCCAAATGGCCCGATGGCCGGCCGGTCTTTACGCTGCCGGTTGCTATCTCCATCATGGTCTTTTTCGCACTCTGTGCCCAGTGTGCGTCGACTCTGCTCGTGATCAAACGCGAGACCAACAGTTGGGGCTGGGCTGTTTTTACGTTCGTTTATATGACGGGATTGGCCTATGTGGCGGCGCTGCTCGTCTACCAGATTGGTAGTCGGTGGGCGTAGAATTCATGTTAATAGAAACTCCGTGCCCTCCGTGTCTCCGTGGTGCAATTCTTAGTATTCACCACGGAGACACGGAGAACAGAGGGAGAGGAGTTTCGAACAGCGACTCAGAGTGCTGGAGTGTGCCGTGTCCTTCGATTGGCAATATTGGATTGTGATGGGTTGCGTGCTGCTCGCTGGCTGGCGCGTCGCTCTGCGCGTTTGGCGAGGCATGATGGTCTCGGATGACGGATCCTGTGGCGGAGGCTGTCACGGGTGTCCAACCGGATCGCTGAAGACTGACCCGCCGTTGGTGCAGTTGGATCTGTTTCGTCAGCCTTAAGACCGCCGTGGCCGACGCTGCCAGCGTCGGAGGTTCAGACGCTAGCAGCGTCTGCCACGGGGGCTGGGGCCTTATGGCACCCGATTCGCCCGACTCTGGAGAGTCAGACTACACCCATCTTCACCTGAGTTGGCCGGTGTGATATAAGGCACCTGCACGTTCTCTACATCGACCCGACCGTTGCTGAACCGTTCCGGGTAGAAAGTCTGAACGTCCATCTGGGCCGTGACTTAGGCTCACTCTACAGTTGCAAGGATGCACGAAGATGCGTGGGATTCCGCTTCGATTCTGGGGCTTGTCTGCCGTTCTGATCGCTCTCAACCTCGGTGCCTGGTGCTGGGTGCACCGTGCTGCCCAGCGACGGCCTTCGAACGCTCGTCAGGCGTTGAAAGTCATCGCGAGTCTGCCGCAGAAGAAGATCGACGACACCGATCGGCTGAGCATCGTGTTTGACGGTCCCGCCGTTGCACCGGCGAAGATCGGTAAGGTCGAAGATGCCCCGCTCTTTAAGGTCTCGCCCGATGTCCCCGGCCAGTGGCAATGGGCCTCGGCCGAACAGTTGGACTTTGTGCTCGAAGATCCGCTGCCTCCGGGACGGACAATCAATATTCAACCGTCAGCGGACCTGGAAGTGCAGCTCGGGCGGGCCGTGCAGATCTCGGCGGAGATTGAGTTTCAAACCCGGGCACTGGAACTCGATCAATGCAACATCCTGTCTTCGAACCGGAACGAAGTGCAGTTCGAACTGGTCTTCAATCAACCGGTCGATCCCGGTGCGCTGTTGCGAAATTTGAAGGTCCAGGAAAGCTTGCCACTGGCAGCGGCGCCCGACCTCAACAATACGGAGCCGGTCGCTCCCACAACGGCCTTTAAGAACCTCAATCCGAGTTGCCTGACATCCAAACCCAGCCAACGAATCGTCCTGCGTTGTGATCGGCCTCAACGCCGGTCGCTGGACGTGATCCTCGCCGCCGAGCTCACCGGTCACGAAGCGGATCGAGCGTTGGGCAAGGTGACGACTCGCAACCTGACGTTGAATCAGACCTTCGCCTACTTGCGCAGTGAGGTGCCCTCACCCGGAACCGAAGTGCAATTGACGGCCCGGCTCTATTTCTCTGAGGATCTCGAGCAAGATCAGAAGCTGCCGCCGATTACCGTCGAACCCCCAGTGACGGGATTGTCGACGCGCGTAGATCATCACAGTTGGAGTCGAGCGTCACTGATTCTTGAGGGCAGTTTCCAACCGGGCCGGACCTATCAAGTGACGGTCGGCAAGACGCTGCTGTCAGCCGACGGACAGACACTGGAAGATGACGCTCGGGTGGCGTTCTCGATACCAGAACGTGAGCCGACCGTGCAATTCGCCCAGAACCAGGGGGTGCTGTCGCCGCAGGGCAACCTCGCACTGGATGTGAAAACGGTCAACGTCGGCCAGTTGCGATTCCGGGCCACACGGATTCACGCCAACAACCTCGTGCAACATCTCAAGGGACGCTACTCGTACGATATTGGTCGGACTGTCGTTGAAAAAACGGTCAAGATCAGCGGTTCACGGACCGAACCTCAGACGCAGGTCCTGGAACTAAAAAAGCTCCTCAACGACAACGCTCCGCTGGGGATTTATGAGATCGAAGCGCGGGCCACTGATGAAACTTGGCGCCGCGATGAAGCCACGGTCACGATCACCGATCTGGCATTGATCACCAAGCAAGAAGCCGATGGCGTGTGGGTTTGGGTGTCTTCGCTGAAGACGGCTCAGCCGGTGGCTGGAGTAAAAGTCTCGGCGATTTCTCACACCAATCAAACGCTGGCCA
The DNA here is from genome assembly GCA_021732415.1 of Planctomycetaceae bacterium. Taxonomy (GTDB): domain Bacteria; phylum Planctomycetota; class Planctomycetia; order Planctomycetales; family Planctomycetaceae; genus JAKFVC01. The sequence continues at coordinate 16,954 of JAKFVC010000178.1, read as the reverse complement.
CAATTGTTACGGGAGCCGATGGGATCGCGCGACTACCGGTCTCGCCGAAGCATCCGGATGGTGCCGCGTGGGCGATTGTCGCCGAGAAGGAAAACGATCTGGCGTACCTCGTCACTGATCGGCGGGAATGGGTGATTGATGACGTCAACCAATCGGGCCGCGCCCATCCAGGGGCTTATGATGTGGTACTCTATACCGAACGCGGAGTCTATCGGCCCGGTGACACGCTGCATATCACCGGACTGATCCGCGACGCCCAGGGAGCCACTCCGCCCAGCTTCCCGCTGGCCATTAAGATCAAACGACCAGACGGACGCACTGCCGCGACGGTGACGGCTACGCCGGAACCTGACAAGCAGGGAACGTTCCAGTTTGACTTCCCGACTCGTGACGACAGCCAGACCGGACCCTATGAATTCACCGTCACCCTGCCCGGCGCTGACGAGATCCTGGGAGAGACGAGCGCACTCGTCGAAGCCTTCGTCCCCGCACGGATTGAAGTCACCGCCGAACCCAGCAGCCCGCGATTTGGGCCTGGCGAGAAAGCGTCCATCAAAGTCGCCGGACGCTACTTGTTTGGTCAGCCGGCCGCCGATCTGCCGTTGGTCGTTCAAGGCTCCTATCAATTGGTGCCGCTGAAATCCAAAACCGCGGCTGAGTTTGAATTCCCCATCGATGCCGCGACCAAACGGGTCAGCATTCAGATTCCCCCCGTGACTCTGGATGCCCAAGGGTTGGCTCAAGTCGAACTCCCGGCTCCCCCCAAGACGCCCACCGGCATCTGGAAGGCCAATCTGACCGCGACCGTGACCGAGCCCGGCGGACGTTCGATTTCGCACTCGGTCTCGGTGCTGTGTGACACGGCCGACCGACATGTGGGCTTCAAGGTAGGTACCATTTTGCCGGTCGAGATGCCAATCGGAATCGATTTCGTCCAATGGACGGGGACCGACGCGGCGGCCGCACCAGGGCCAGTCCAGTTCGTCCTTGAGCGGTTGGAATATGACACTGTCTTGCGGCAAGTCGACGGGGCCTATCACTGGATTTCGAGCGAACGCCCCGTCACTGCCACGGAACAAACCGTCGCTGCCGAGGCCATTCAAAATGGTAAGGGACAAGTCAGTATCACCTGCCCCTCCAGCGGCAGTTATCGTTTGCGAGCCATCGACAAGTTGTCGGGCCGAGTCACCGTGGCCAGCTTCTATGCCTCCAGCCAGTCGAACGAAAGCAACACGATTGCATTGAACAAGCCCGAGCGACTGGAGATTGTTCTCGATCAGCCCCAATACAAGCCCGGAACAACAGCAAAGGTCCTCGTAAAGAGCCCCTTCGCCGGCACGCTGGTGCTCTGTGTGGAAACGGATCGCGTCATTGAGCAGCGTGTCATCGCGATGGCAGAGAACACGACGACCCTGGAAATTCCCATTCCGGCGACGCTCCGCGGCGGAGCGTTTATTACGGCAGCGGTTGTTCGAGCGATCGTACCCGAAGACAAATCGTGGTTGCCGCACCGGGCGTTCGGCCTGGCTCGCGTTGTCACTGACCATGCGGATCACAAGGTGCCCATTCAACTGACTGCCCCCTCACGAGTCCAACCGGCAGAGTCGACGACCGTCACCATACAGACCGCCAAGCCGGAAAGTGGCAAGCCAACTCCGTTGGTCCATCTGTGGGCTGTCGATGAAGGGATTTTGCTGACGACCAATTACCCTACGCCGAACCTGGGCGAGCATTTCCTCGGGCAACGTGAATTGGGAGTTTCGACGTCCGACGTCTACGCCGATTTGTTGCCCGACCATCAACGCCCGGCCGACTGGTCGCGGATTGGTGGTGATGGAGAGGGCCGCGAAGTCGACGGACAGCGCCGTAGTCTGGTCCCTCCGAAGAAGATCGATATGGCCGTCCTGTGGCGTGGATTCGCGCCGGTTGATGCCGACGGACACGCCCGCTTTGATTTCCAATTGCCGCATTTTACTGGCGAATTGCGTTTCATGGCCGTTGTCGTGGACGGCGACCGCTATGGTTCCACGGAGCAGGCCGTGACTGTCACGTCGCCTCTGTTACTCGAAGCCAGTTGGCCGCGATTCGTCGCTCCCGGCGATGAGTTCCTCGTGCCAGTAAAACTGTTCAATTCCACGGCCGAACCCCTGTCGGTGCAATTGAACTTGAAGGTCGCGGGCCCCGTCACAGTGACGCTGCCCGCCGAAACATCCAACATCACCGTCGCGCCGCAGCTACCGACAACCGTCTGGTTGCCGGTTAAGGCGACCGGGATGGGGACGGCAGAGATCACCCTGCGTGGAGTGTCTCAGGTCTCCGCGGAATCTGTTTTGAGTTCATACCAGGTCGCGCAACTTCCCGTGCGACCGGGCTTGCCGCTGCACTCGGAATCGATCGCGTTTCAAGTCAAAGCGGGAGCCCCCCTCGAAGTGCCGCCGAGCAACAACTTCGAACCCGGGACCTTCAAAACACAAGTGAGTATCAACTCGCGACCGGCACTGGAGTTTCTTCCCGCCGTCGATTCCTTGATCGATTATCCGTATGGGTGCGTCGAACAAACATCGAGCCGCTTGTGGGCCTTGCTGGCAGCGAAGGACATCTTGCAGCAGGAAGCGGGGACCGGCCGCGAGAAGGTCGTCGACAGCATGATCGCCTCGGGCATTGGCCGGTTGTGGTCGATGCAGACGCGCAACGGTGGCCTGGGCTATTGGCCGGGAGCAGCCGAACCCAACGCCTGGGGCTCCGTCTATGCCTCGGAAGTTCTCGCTGAGGCGGTGCAACAAGGTCATCAGATTGATCCGCGATTCCGCGACGAGCTCCTCGACTATTTGACATCCATCTTGCACGGCCGCAACGGTGAGAATGTCAGCATACAGACCAAAGCGCAGATCTGCCTGGTGCTGGCGAAATTCCAGCGTTCGGAAGAGGGTTGGATGACCCGCCTCACCGAGCAGATTAAAGAGCTCGAACGGTCGAGCCGCGCCGATCTGGCGTTGGCTTGGAATACCATCGGCCGCAAGGATCGAGCCCTCGCGATTCTCACTGAGGACACGCTGACGCAAGCGGCCCCCTTCAGCTATTACGAGCGCATTACATCGCCGGTACAGCAGACGGCGACGTTGCTGAATGCCCTATTGGAACTGGACCGCGATCACCCGTGGATCCCGGGTCTCGTCACGACCTTGATGGAGTCCCGCAAGTATGGTCACTGGGGCAACACGGCCGAGAACGCAATGGCCTTGCGGGCACTCATCCGCTATCAAGGAGCACCGACGGAGCCTGCCAGTTATACCGGCACCGTCACCGAGGCCAGTGGGGCGGTCTACCCGTTCCAACACGCTCAACCCTCCGTCTTCACGGTGGCCAACCAGACGGCCCCGCTGAAGTTTGAATCGGCTGGCCAGGGGCAGTACTTCGTGAACGTCACAACGACCGGCTTGCAGAAGGCCGCCGCGGGAGTGACGTATGACCGTCACTTGCAAGTACGCCGGGAGTGGACCAATTCCCAAGGTCAACCAGTCGATCCTCGGCACATCAAGGTGGGCGATCTCGTCCAGGTGGCCGTAACGATTCGCACGCTGCCCGATGCCAATGAGAACTTCGTGCAAAACGTGGCCGTTGTCGATGCTCTACCGGGTGGCTTCGAAGTCGAAAATCCTCGACTGAGTACATCCGCGGAGACCGCCGACAAACCGAACACCGCGGCTGCAGATCACGTGGAATTCCTGGACGACCGAGTCGTCCTGTTCACGCCGTCATACCAGCAACCGGTCACCTACCGTTACGCCTTACGAGCCGTCGCCACCGGCAAATTCGCAGCACCGCCCATTCAAGCCTCGTGCATGTACAGCACGGATTATGCGTCAGTACACGGTGGGGGAACGGTAGAGATTGGGAAGTAAGTCGCATCGTGTCGTGGGACGGGTCTCCAGGCCCGTCCGTCCCCCTTCCTCGGAAACTGAACGACGATTAAAGCATTCAACATCGTGCCACTGCTTCGCGACTGTACCCAGTCGTTAAGCAGTGCGAGGCAGTGAAGAACAACAACGACGACGGGCAGGAGTGCCCGTTCTACGGTCATCTCCTTTCGCGAGGGATTCCACTATTCACACTCGAAGGTTACAGGGACTGACGGGCCTGGAGACCCGTCCCACGATTCGGCTTCGCTGGTTGAAGCGTCTCGCACTCGGCACCTGCGGCATCCTGCTCCTCGCCTATGCCGGGTTTTGCTACGTCTGGTACGCGTGCCCCTTCCCAGTCACTCAGTTTGATCAGCAGCCCGTAAGTCCCCTGGTTACTGACCGCACCGGCCATCCCCTGCTCTATCTCGTGGGCGAGAACGACCAATGGCGGCAACCGGTACCGCTTGAAAAGATCTCACCGTGGCTGGTGCAAGCCACACTCGCCGCCGAGGATGCCCGGTTTCGAGAACATCGCGGGGTCGACTATTCCGCACTCGTACGAGCGCTGTCCCAGAACGTGGCACACCTCAAAGTGGTCTCGGGAGCCAGTACCCTGACGATGCAGGTCTGCCGACAATTGGACCGGCGACCGCGGACTCTTTCGGCCAAGCTGTGGCAAGTGCTGCGTGCGTGGCAACTGGAACAACTGCGGACGAAAGATCAGATCCTCGCGGTGTATCTCAACCTCGCACCGTACGGTGGCAACGTGCTCGGTGCCGAAGCCGCAGCGCAGTGGTTCTATGGGAAACATGCCGCCGACCTGTCTCTCGGGGAAGCGGCGTTGTTGGCCGGATTGCCGCAGTCTCCGAACCGGTTTCGTCCTGATCGACATCCCACCGCAGCCCGTATCCGTCGGCAATTCGTGCTGCGTCGGATGCGAGAGCTGGGGATGATCAACGCAATTCAAGCCGATGCGGCCGCCGCGGAACCGTTGCCGTTGACATCCACCAGGCGGGTCTCATCAGCACCGCACGCTGCCTGGTTGGCACTACAAAAGCGTCCCTTGGGAGGCCGCACCACCATCGACCTCACCCAGCAGCGAGCTGTGGAACAAGCGGTCGCTCAACAGGTTCCCCAGTGGCCAGCCTCCACGGATACCGCGGTTTGCGTGATCGACATTGCCACCGGCGATATCGTCGCCTGGGTCGGTTCCGCGGACCCCAGCGACCCGCGCGACGGCCAGGTCAACGGCGGTCTCGCCAAGCGCAGTCCGGGATCGGCGTTGAAGCCGTTCCTCTACGCTGCAGCATTCCAAACACGTCGGTTGAATCCAGACTCGCGCGTCTACGACGGACCATTGGAACGAGCCGGATGGACTCCCGAGAACTTCGACAAGACTTTCTCCGGCGAGGTTCCCGCGGCGGAAGCGCTACGAAGATCGCTCAATGTTCCAGCAATCCTGGTCGCGGAGCAAGTAGGTCTGTCACGTTGCGTTGGGACGCTCGCGGCTGCGGGAGTCACCCTGCCCTCGAACGCTGCCCAACGCGGCGGCCTGGCACTGGCGGTGGGCGGCATTGAGGTCAACGTGCTGGATCTCACGGCAGCATATGCAACACTCGGCCGTGGCGGAATCGCTCAGCGTCCGCGGTTGTTCCTGGATGAGACCTCCCCCACCGAGCGAGCCTTGGACGCTGATATCTGCACGGCCATCTCCGACATCCTCAGCGTGAGACATCGTCGCCCCCGCGGATGGGAACAGCTCAGTGAGTCTCAACTCCCGTGGTGCATGTGGAAGACAGGAACGAGTTCGGGCCACCGCGATGCCTGGGCTCTGGGACATAACGGCCGCTATGCGATCGGCGTCTGGGTCGGGCGTTTTTCCGGAGCCGGCCATGTGGACTACGTCGGGCAAGAGGCCGCCGAACCACTCCTCGCAAAGCTCTTCGCCTCGCCCGAGTTCCGCGAACTTCGCCATCCCGGTCCGTGCGCCATCTGGACGGTCTCGCGACCATACTCGCTCACCCAGCCCGCCACGGCACCAATGCGCATCACCACCCCGACCCGGGGAGACGTCTATCTCAGTGCCTCGGGGCCGGTGGTGATCAAGCCAACGACCAATCGCGAGGGAGACGCACGCTGGTTTCTCAACGGCCGTCTGATCGCAGAACGTCGCCCCGAACCGTTGGAATTACAGCCCGGTCGCTATGAACTACGCTGTGTGGATACCGCCGGGCAGGCGAGTGCCGTGGAGTTTTCGGTGCAGGGAATTTCGCGGTAAGAATATTCGACGCCACGGGAGGGTGAGGCTCCTGCCGAACCGCAAGCGTCTATCGACCGTCGCCAGACTATGCGGTTCGGCAGGAGCCTCACCCTCCCATCGATTCGAATCACGAATCGGACCGACTTTTTGCAAATCCCTGACAATATCTAGGAAACTTAGACTTTCTCTTTGGCCGGTCGCTTCTTCGGCGGAAAGACTTCCGCTTCCAAAGCCTTGGCAGCCGACACCAGATGCGTGGCCATCGCCGCCGCGGCCAAGTCCGGCTTGTTCGCGGACAAGGCCTTCACGATCGCCAGATGTTCCTGATTCTCGTTCATGTCGCGGTAATCTGCACGCGACTCGCGACGCTCGTAGCGGACATCGCGTAACGCCGAAAATAAAATGCGATAACGCCGAATCTCATTGGCCAGACGCTCGTTGCCGCAATGATTGGCAATCAGTTCGTGCAATCGGGAGTCGAAGTTCCGCGTTTCCTTAATCCAGACCACGCTGCGTCGCGCTGCGACCAGACGAGTCAACTCGCGATTCAACTCATCCAATTCGGGTTGCGGAATCCGACCACAGGCATAGCGGGTCGCTTCCGATTCGAGAATTCTGCGGAGATCGTAAATCTCACGCAATTGTTGAGGACCAAACGGACGCAACATGGCGCCCCGATTCGGCCGCAATTCGACCATGCCGATCCCGGCCAATTCCACCAGCGACTCGCGAATCGGCGTGACGCTCACGCCCAGTTGGTCAGAAAGATGCTCGACCCGCAGCCGAGTCCCTTCTTCCAGTCGCCCCTCGATCACCGACTCCAGCAGCCTTTGTGTGACGACTTGACGCTTCAAACCGTGATCGGAAATCGACGCCAGCCCGATAATCGTACTCATCACAAGCACCTCGTAGAGAGGACACAGATCTGACCCAACGACCTTAAAAAGATGTTATCAACAACCGTGCAAGTGCTGCAATTGTCATCTGGACACAATTTGTATTTTATATGGAAATTAGGGGTATACCCTTAGTTTAGATGTTTAATATAGTGCCACCCGGTCAACTTATAGGGGAATCACCTCCCTGACCTTTTGAATACGAGACCGCCAAATGAGTTGCAGTAAGTACAAAAATGCTTGCATTTTTGCAATTTCTTCACGATTTGCTGTTGGTACAAATTCACATCGCGAAGCCGCCAATACTGTTCGACAGTTCCTACTGCTATACAAAACATATAGTACCACATGAATACATTGTCATCAACGGCACGTCTTTTTTTCGATCGGGCCAGGGGTCAATCAGTATCTGAACCGATGACCGACTAGTGTATCTTGAAGCCATTGGTACACTCCAAACACTGCTCGTACTTGCGCGTACCGGTTTCGGTCGGGACAGACCAAAAGAGCGGCGGATCAACAGCCAGCAAAAATCCTGTCGCTACGGTCGCCGGACTGTCGGGAGTATCCTTCGACCTCTCAATCGCTACTCGAAGGAAGGTATGCATGCTATTGGCGGGCCGGTATTATGGTGAAAACGGCTGACAGACATCACTGACACCACAACTATTGCTGCCAAAAGGGGGAACCATGCGAATCTGGGGAAGAATTCTGCTGTTGAGTCTGATCCTAACCGCTGCAGGCAGTCGGTTGCCCGCGGCGGACGACTACAAGCACGGCCCCGATTCCGTCCGCCAGGAAGGGGTTCCCACAGGGACTGTCACTCAGCACCAGTGGAAGGATTCGAAAATCTTCGCGGGAACCGATCGCGACTATTGGATTTACGTACCGGCTCAATATGACAAAGCCCAGCCGGCCAGCCTGATGGTCTTCCAGGACGGCGGCGCCTACGTCAACGAGAAGAACGACTTCCGGGTCCCGATCGTGTTCGACAACCTGATTCACAAGAAGGAGATGCCCGTCACGATCGGCATCTTCATCAGCCCCGGCGCTGTCCCCGCCGCTGACCCGAAGCAGAAGGCCCGCGGCAACCGCAGCTTCGAATACGATTCGCTGGGCGATCAATACGCCAAGTTCCTGATCGACGAGTTCCTCCCCGAGATCGACAAGAGCTACAACATTTCGAAGGATCCCGCCCAGCGTGCAATCTGCGGAATCAGCTCCGGCGGGATCTGTGCCTTTACTGTTGCCTGGGAACGTCCCGATCAATTCGGCAAGGTCCTCAGCCACGTCGGCAGCTTCACCAATATCCGCGGCGGTAACGTCTATCCCTATTGGATCCGCAAGACCGAACGCAAGCCGATTCGGGTCTTCCTGCAGGAGGGCTCCAACGACCTCGACAATTTGCACGGCAGTTGGCCGCTCGCCAACCAGGAAATGGCCTCAGCCCTGAAGTTCGCCAAGTACGACTACAAGTTCGAATACGGAGACGGCGGCCACAACGGCAAACACGGCGGAGCCATCCTGCCCGATTCGCTACGCTGGTTATGGCGTAAGTAACCGTCCAAGGGATGTAGGATGGCCGCCCCGGCCGTCGAATTCTTTGCCCGGCTGTATTTGATGAACCAGTAGATAGAGGATTTCACCACGGAGACTTGGAGAACACAGAGGTCTAAGAAGAGGGAGTTTTCGCCACAGAATGACACAGAAGAAACACAGAATCAGAGGATGAGTTCTCTTGCTATTTTCTGTGTTTATTCTGTGTCATTCTGTGGCTCAAAAAACTTGTATGAAATGAGCAAAAAGACGGCCGAGGCGGCCATCCTACAGTGAAGTAGACCGGATCATCAACGTGCCTGAACGTCACCCCTTTCGGTTCTTGCGCAGCCTGGGCCGCAGCCGGCAGATCGCCACCGTATTGTTCAACTACGGCTTCGGTGATGTCGTCGAGCGGCTCGGCCTGATGCGCTACATTCGGTGGGGCCAACGGCTGTTGTTCCGCCGCCGGGCGGATCAGGAAACCCGCCTCACCCGGCCGCAGCGGATCCGCATGGCCCTGGAAGATCTGGGGGCCACCTTCATCAAGTTCGGGCAGGTGATGAGCACCCGCCCCGATCTCGTGCCGCCCGATGTCATCACCGAACTCACCAAGCTGCAGGAAGGGGTCCCCCCGTTCAATTCCGCGACGGCCATCGAAATCCTCGAAAGGGAACTCGGCGGTCCTGTCAACACGCTGTATGCCGAATTCGATCCTCAGCCTCTCGCTGCGGGATCGCTGGGCCAGGTCCATCGCGCCAAGCATTTCGACGGCACCCAACTGGCCGTCAAGATTCGCCGGCCACACGTCGTGCGGGACGTCGAACGCGATCTGGATCTGATGCTGGAACTGGCCAGTATGATCGAACGGCACATTCCCGAAGCCGAAATCTTTGATCCCGTCGGCCTGGTCCAGCAATTCTCGCGCTCCATCCGCCGTGAAATGAATTTCCTGCGTGAGGCACGGACGGTCGAGGAATTCTCGAGACTCTTCAGTCATGACGCGACGCTGGTCGTTCCCAGAATCTATTCGGATTTGTCCAGCGATGCCGTCATCACCATGGAATTCATCGACGGTCTGCGCGTCACCGATCACGAGGGATTGCTGGCGGCCGGCCTGTCACCGAAGGCCATCGCCGCCAACGGGGCCCGCATCTTCTTCAAGCAGGCGTTCGAGCTCGGCCTGTTCCACGGAGACCCGCATCCCGGCAACCTCCGCATCACAGGCAATGGCACGTTGGGCCTGATCGACTACGGCATGGTCGGCAGACTGGAAGAAGAACGCCGCGAGCAACTCGTCGATCTGTTTCTGTGCATCTCGCAACGCAACGTCAAGGGCGCAGTCGATCTGGTGCTGGTCGTCGGCAAGCCGTCGCAGGAAGTCGATCGCGGCCTGCTGCAGGCGGACGTCCGCGACTTCATCGAATCCTACTACGGAGTCGAACTGGACCGGCTGCGCATGGGCAAGGTCCTCAGCGATTTCGTCGCCATTCTGTCGAACCACGGTATTCGCTACCCGGCCGACTTGATGCTGCTCATCCGGGCCACGATCACCTTAGAAGGTGTTGGCCGGGACCTCGACCCCGAATTCAACCTGGCCCAACACCTGGCCCCGTTTATCAAGCACGTCGTCGCCGAGCGGTATAACCCCAAACGGCTGGCTCAGCGTTGGAAGTACGAAACCGAGAGCCTGCTGCATGCTCTGCACGATGTTCCGCTACACATCGAACGGACGCTAAAAAAACTGAGCCAGGACGAACTGAAGATTCAGTTCGAACACCAGAACCTCGATTATCTCGTCACGGAACTCGATCGCTCGGGCAATCGGATTGTCGTGGGGTTGGTGATGTCCTCATTGATCGTGGCCTCCGCCCTGATCGTGCGCTCGGGAACAGTCTCCGGCATCAACTCCACGTGGATCACAATCCCCGTCTTCATCCTCTCCAGCCTGCTGGGAGTCTGGCTGGTCTACGGCATCTTCCGCAGCGGAAGGCTATAAAAAACACCCCAGCCAATCGCGAAGTTCAATTGATAAAGAACTTTCAGCCACAGAAGGACACAGAAGAAACACAGAAAGAGGAGCAATCAACAACGATCTAGGCGAGCCCGGTGGCGTAAGCCCCGGGATTCTTCTTTTGATACAGAAACACGCACCTAAGAAGAATCCGGGGGCTCACGCCGCCCGGCTCACCTGCTCATCTTGTTATGCACTTTCACTCGGTCTTTTTCTGTGTTTCTTCTGTGTCCTTCTGTGGCTAAAAACTTGGTAACAGGCGCCGGAATTAGTATCGCGCCAAGTCAGCCGCCTGCTTGAGATTCAACGCCGAAACGACCCGCTGAGCTTCCGCAGTCATAAAGCGCATCTCGCTGCCAATGGCCAGGAACTGCCAGCCTTGTTCGATCCGCTTCTTGACGTCTTCCACCGACTGCACGTGCAGCCCCACCGGTGTCCCGACTTTCTTGCCGATGGTCAGCACCCGCTGCATCATCGCTTCGTGTTCCTCGACCGAGGGATCCTTGCCATCAGGACCGCGCATCTGAGCCTGCAGGTCGGCGGGACCGATGAAGATCGCGTCGACTCCGGGCAAACTGTAGATGGCTTCCGCGTTGTCAACACCTTCCGGGGATTCGGTCTGCAACACGACCAGAATCTCGTCATTGGCGTTCTTGTAATAGTCACCCGGAGTCGCGTCGAAATTAAACGAGTGCAAACCGCCACCGACCGAACGATTACCCTGCGGCGGATATTTGCAGGCCGCGATGGCGATCTTGGCCTCTTCCACGGTATTGACCATCGGAACAACAATCCCATACGCGCCGGCATCGAGAGCTCGCTTGATGAGATCGTGGCTTCCCTTGGGAACGCGGCACAGGGGCACCCCACCCGCATCGGCAATGCAACCGAACAACAGGCTGGCTTCATTCCAGTCGATGGGCGAGTGCTCCATGTCGATGGTCAGCCACGGAAAACCGACCCGCGCCATCACGCGCGCGGCAAACACGCTACCGAACGACAGCCAGGTACCGACTTGAGGTTTCCCAGCGCGAAGTGCCGCCTTCACCGGATTCTTCTTCATGAGTTGTATTCTTCCAGCATTTGTTGAGTTGTCAGGATCGCGATTCCACATTCACCAATGTCGCGAAACCCGCCGCCGGCGGCAAGTGCTGCCCAAAGAATCCATGGGATGGGTCTCCAGTGTTCGTGGGATGGGTCTCCAGGCCCGTCCGAGCCCGTAACCTTCAACTTCACATAGATTCGACCCCCGCGAGCTTCGCGCAGCGCACGGGTTGCGACTTATTCTAGGCTCCACAAATCCGTGATGTTTCCGATCATGCATTCATCTCGCGCAGCCTCAAACCGTCGTCCTTAAGCGTATGCCGAGCCACTTCTTAGGGGACGGACGGGCCTGGAGACCCATCCCACGACACTCGACTGGCCACTTGGCCTGACGTGACAATCGCGGCTATACTGCAACCTTGGCCGCTCACGCTCCCTCCATAAGGATGTCCATCATGTCCGCACTCCAGGTTACCGGAATTGATCACGTCACTCTCGTCGTCGCCGATCTGGAGCGCAGCCGCCGGTTTTATTGCGACATTCTGGGGATGCGAGTCGTCCCGCGCCCCGGCTTCAACTTCCCAGGTTCCTGGTTTCAAATCGGCAACCAGCAGATCCATCTGATCCAGGCACATGAAGGCAGCGCCCCAGCAGGCTTCCCGGCCCCCGCCGAATACGTCCGCCCCGGCCGCACCTTCCACTATGCCTTCGAACTCGCCGACGCCACAATCGTCCCCGACATCCTCAAAGCCCACGGCGTTGAGATGAAGGGCGAACCGCGCCATCGTCCCGATGGTTGCCTGCAGGTCTTCTGCATGGATCCGGACGGACATGTGGTGGAAGTATTCTCACGGCCCAGGGCCTGAGCTCATTACTAACACTTGGGTCTACTCCGTCTTAACGTTCCAGATTTTGATTTTTTTGTCATAACTCGCGGATGCTAAACGCGTCCCATCCGGACTAAATGACAATCCGTGGATCGTCGCACTGTGTCCTGTCAGTGCCAATACTTCCTTGCTTGAGGCGACGTCGAAGATCCGAATGTCTACGCTCGACGCTGTTGCCACACGTTTACCGTCCGGACTAAATGCGACGAGACGGGCATACTTCAAGGGAATTTGGCGAATTACTTCCCCAGTCGCCGAATTCCAAAATGTTAGACCGTTCTTCTCCACCCCGGCGAGCATTTTCCCATCAGGGCTGAATGCCATTCCATTCACCATACCGTCTGTTTTCCAAGCCCGGACTTCCTTCCCTGACGCCACGTCCCACAACTTCATTTGGTCGATCTGTGGGTCCAATGCGACAGCAGCCAAGGATTTTCCGTCCGGATGAAACTTGACGGAATTGATGTTCGCAATCCGATAACTACCCACTTTTCGGAGCGGCTTCTTTTGAGCTAAATCCCAAAGTTGAATTTCAATGTCATTCCCCCACGACGCTAACGTTTTCCCGTCGGGACTATAGGCAACTCCGAAGATAAATCCGCGAGCACCTTCCAACTTGGTCTGCAACTCTCCGGACTTCGCGTCCCACAAGTACACTTTCTCGTCGACGCTTCCAGAGGCCAGTTGAGTTCCGTCAGGACTGAAGTCAATTCCCGTAATTTGAGCGCGATGTCCGGGCAAGTAGTCGATGGATTTTCCTGTGGCCGAATCCCATAGTCGAATTGTTTTGTCCTGGCTGAACGATGCTAATTGCTTTCCATCGGGACTGTATTTGACGCCATCGACCGAGCCTGCGTGGCCCCGTAGCGTTAACAGGATCTGACTGGAATCCTTGGGTGCATTGGGATCGGGGACTTCATCGGGCACGACCGGAGGCTTGGGCTTGGGAGGTGGCGGATCGCCCGGCCGCGTGAAACGAAATGTCACAGCCGATTTCTGGAATTGATCCTTCCACTCATCGAATGATTCGGTCAATGTCGAGAATGTCATGAACGCGTGCTGGTCGCCCTGAGACACGACATACAGGACATTCTTGCAGTCTTGCGTCAAAACTTTAAACGTGTAGATCATGCCCACTGCTGGCTTGTCGTCGATTTTCAATTCCCAGCGTTCGATCTCTTTAAATTCAGGTATTCTTTTCTGCATCGAAGGGATCGCCTTGTCCAAATACGCAGTCGGACCTATCGACGAATCCTTTTTAATTCCGGTAGTCAGACTTTCGGTATAGCCCGTGTTATCAGGACTTTGATAGTGTCCTTCCTGCCGGCCCTCTACCCAGTCTTTAGGCAACACAATGGAAAATCGACCTTTCGGATCGTATTGACGATCGGAATTCGCCGCCGGTGCAGCCGCAGCCTTTTCCGGGCCGGCAGCCTGCTTGTCCGATGCAGTCGCGGGAGCATTGGGCTTGGAGTCAGCCTGAGCCAAACTTCCCATTAAGCTCGCAGCAGCCAACAGAACTGCAATGAAAGTGAATTGCGTTTTGGGCACGATGTGCTCCCACAATACGAGTACGGATTAGACGAACAATACCGGGACGCCGAGCGATCGATACTCTCAGTTCAATTCCGACACCTTCCGAGCTGCTGGACAGAAATCGGCTCTCGGAATCCTATTCGACAGCAAGACAAATAAACAGATTGGACGTGTTCAAAATCAGACTGCCAGGCTCAGCGAGTTGCGGCCGCATCAGAATGGCTCGTCAACTCTTTATCATGCCTTAGTAGCTCGGAAGACTTCCCTTAATAGTTAATTGACTGCTCCCACATCTCAGTTCCGCAGGAATCCGCCTTCAGCACTGGCTTGTCTGGCAATCAGTGCCAAATGTTTAAGCGGACCTCACCCTCACCACTGAGTCACCGGCATCACCACTGACACGCTCATCTCATTAGTCCATAGGCAGTTATCACACAAGAAGACGCCTTTAACCAACCACCGGCATGGGAATTGCCTGATCTGTCTGATGTTATTATTGCGGTCGACCGACCGTTCTTCATGCGCGCTCGACGCTGAATGTCATGGACTTATAGTGCGCGTGTTCGCGAAGTGCTCCGCCGAAAATATGCCGCATGGTTTGCGGTATTGAAACATCTCGTGGGATTGAGATTTCGGACTGTCGCGGACGTTCCAGTGTTTGCTTTCAGAGGGACGGTACGTATTGATGAAGGGCACAACGACGGTCAAGCATGGATATCTTGTGGACATGGATGGGGTCCTTTACCGCGGTCCGGAAATGATCCCCGGTGCTGACGTGTTCATCCGGCAGTTGCGAGCCAGGCAGATCCCCTTCCGCCTGCTCACGAACAACAGCCAGCGAACGCGGCGCGATGTGGTGGCCAAGGTGGCTCGGTTGGGTATCGAAGTCGAAGAGGAACATATCTTTACCAGCGCGATGGCCACCGCGCGCTTTCTGGCGAGGCAAAAACCAGGAGGAACTGCCTACGTGATTGGTGAAGGAGGCTTGCTGACAGCCCTGCACCAGAACGGCTTCTCGGTCGTGGACCATGAGCCTGACTACGTCGTGGTCGGCGAAGGCCGCACATTCAACTTAGAGATGGTTGAAGCGGCCGTCCGCATGATCATGGAGGGTGCGAAGCTGATCGCCACCAACCTCGATGCCAACTGCCCGACTCAGCACGGATTGCGGCCCGGCTGTGGAGCGATGGTCGCCATGCTGGAGTTAGCGACCGGCATCAAGGCCTTCAGCGTCGGCAAACCCAGCCCCGTCATGATGCGAATCGCGGGAGACGAACTGGGCCTGGCCACCGACGAGATCACGATGATCGGCGACACCATGGAAACCGATATCCTCGGCGGCGTACAGTTTGGCTTCCACACGGGCCTCGTGCTGAGTGGTGGGACGCGTGCTGAGGATCTCCCGAAGTATGCCTACCGCCCCGAAGTGATCGTCGATTCGGTCGCGGAATTCACCGAGTTGCTAGACCAATCGGGCTGGCGTCCGTTGTGGTCTACCGGTGGGGGTGAGCGCCGGAATGGCCGTGAAAAACGGGCGGCCTTGCCGGCAATTCATTCGGCTTAGCTTAGATCAGCACCCAACTAACGACACAACCCGGTTGCAGCAATGCATCCGGGTTGCTTTATTTGCGGTCAAAGAAGGCTACTTTATTCAAACAACGACTTCTCGTCCGCAGGCAGTTGCTCGGCTGGACGTGGCGACGGCTGGTTCGCTACGGGTTCTTTCGCCGGGATCTCTTCGCCCCCAATTGGGTCAACCGGCCCAGGCCAACGTCGGAGACTTCGTTGCCCATCTACGACAGATTCCTTCGCGGGCTCTTCGTCACCCGCGGTTAACCGAATGCGTCCGGTCGTTTCTTCTGTGGCAGGCTCGTTGGCGATTGGCCGCGGCGTGGTGACGTTGCTGGGTGCGCGTCGCAGATTCTGACGACCATTCGCGACCGGGATTCCGTTCGCTGTGGTGCTTCCGCTTCTGGGCTTGTTGAATGACACGACGGGCGGGATCATTCCATCCATCGCTCCGGTACCTGGCCCCACCGACACCCCGACTTCTTTCTCAACCGTGCCCTGACGGTACGGTCCCACGCCCATCACATACCAGTTGTTATCGTCCGACATCGCCAGCGAAACTCCACCGACGGGCAGCTCCTGCTGCGTCTTGGCGTCGATGGCGACGATCCCCAGTTTGGCAAACGCGGACTGCCGCGAGCGGGTGATCAATTTCAGATCAGGCAGGGCGACCATGCCTGGCAATGAGATACCCGGCACACCCAGAAAAGCATCCGAAATATCGGTCCCGACACCACCGCTTCGTAGCTCGAGAATGATATCCGCCTCTTCCGGCTTGGCGGTCAAATGTCCTCCCGCGTGCAGCACATTATGGCGGATCGAACTGACGATATAGCCCTTATCCACCGAGTCGAGATACTTCTCCTCGACCATCACTTTCTTCCCCGCCATCGGGGCAAAATCGACCTTCCCCAGAGCCTGATCAACCGCATTCGAGATCAGCAGTTGCTCGGTCCCGGTGCGCGCGGTATTGGACGTCTTCGTCGACGTACAACCAACCAACACCAACAGTAGCGACGCGCACAGACAACGGATGGCCGGCATGGGCATCCTCCAGGAAGGGCAAGTTTTGACGAGCGGGAATAAGGCAGACAACCAACGGCAGGAGTAGAGATATGAGGCCGGGGTGATATGCGAAATTGGGCTAAGGGTCAATCCCGGATTCGAATTGCTTCACACCCCAGAGTGCGGGACGGGGTTCGCGCGGCGCACTGAGTGTGATAAAAAGTCAATGGAGCTTTTCGTGTTCGCCATTTAGACAAGGAAGTCAGGAGATGGCCAAATCCAAGCAAGAGTTGTCGCCGGAAGTG
>JAKFVC010000035.1 GCA_021732415.1 Planctomycetaceae bacterium | reverse complement strand
AGCCCCTCTCCCCGGAGTACCAGGGCGAGGGGAGCACCTTCCTTCATTTTTCCAGAATTTCTCTGACTAAACACCCACATGCAACAGCGTCTGTTCGTCACCGGAACCGATACGGGAGTCGGCAAAACCACGGTTGCCGCGGCGCTGGTGCGGCACTGGCGAGCCCAAGGCCGCAACATCGGGGCCTATAAACCAGTGGCCAGCGGCAGCGAAACCGGCCCCAATGGCGAGCCATTCTGGGGCGATGTGGAAGCTTACTTCGCTGCTCTGGATGGCCAATTCCCCAAGGAACGCATCTGCCCGCAGTCATTTCCGGCACCGCTCGCTCCGCCGGTGGCCGCGCGGTATGCCGGCCGAACTGTCGATTCCCAATTGCTGCTAAGCGGCGCCCGCTGGTGGGAATCTCAGGTCGACTCGCTGGTCGTGGAAGGGGCAGGGGGGTGGCTGTCCCCGCTGTCTGATTCCGAGTCCAATGCCGACCTGGCGGTGGCCCTCGGTTACCCGGTGCTGGTCGTCGCGCGCCTGGGATTGGGCACCATTAACCACACGCTGTTGACCGTCGAGGCCGCCCAGCGACGCGGGCTGCAGGTCTGCGGTGTTGTCTTGAACGCGGCACAACCGTCAGGGGCAGATGAGTCGGTGAATTCCAATCCCGAGGAGCTCGCTCGACGCTGCCCCGCTCCTTTTCTGGGGGTTCTGCCATATTCCCCTCAAGGTGACTTGCTTCACCATCCGGCTTTCCTGAGAATGATTGGTTTGCTGGAGGGCAGTTAGAATGGGTCAGCTTCATGCTTGCAACGCCGAATCATCGTTCAGACATGATCTTTTCGGCGTGAAGTGTGAGGGTGTTGGAGTATGAGAGTGTGAGAGTTGCGGAATCCGCCGGTTGAGCACGTCTGATTCGGTATCCGCTGACTCCCCAACACTCTATCCCTCACACACTCACACCATGCAAACCTGACGCTCACGCGTTCGAAGCTTCTCACAAGTGCCCTAAACACATGCATTGATTTCGATTGTCCGGAGAAAGTGATCTATGGCGATGGAAGTGGTCTGTGGCAACTGCCAGGGCCGACTCTTAGTGGAACACACGGGCGTCGTCGTTGCTTGTCCGCACTGCGGTGCTCATCTGCAAATCGGCGATCCTGCTCCGCCCGCTGTACAAGCTCCACCTCCGACTTTCTCGCCCCCCGTCCCGCAATTTGTTCCGCCGCAGATTGAAGCTCCGGAGACCTTTATTTCGCAGGCGCCTCCGCCCATTCAATTTGCTACACCAGAATTCGTGCCGCCGCCAGCTCCAGTCGCACCGCCCCCGGCCTCGATGTTTCCGGTGTCTTTCGAGCCCCCGCCCGTGGCAGCATCTCAGCCGGAACCCTTGTTTCCGGAGATCAACCTGACGCCCCCTCCGGCGCCGCCTGCACCTCCGGCTGCCCCCGAAGTGCCAGCCGCTGCCGCGCCGGCGATCGTCCCCAGCCCGGAGCCTGTCGCTGTCCCGACTTGGGATCCCCAGCCGCAAATTGGACTGCCTTCCGCCCCGACGGCGTCTGATTCGTGGATGCCTCAAATCAATCTGGCACTCCCCCCGGCTCCCGTGGAAACTCCGCCAGCGATACCGGCTCCAGTTCTCCCAGCCCCGCCGCTGGCTGAGCCGGAATCGGCGACCTTGTTGATGCCAGCCATGCCGGTTGTTGACGCCAGCCCGTCCACGGTGAACTTGTCACCGCCCCCGAACGCGACTCCCGCCAATCAGACGGATATTTGGAATCCGACGCGCGTCGAGAACTCTCGCGTGGAAGAACCTGCGATTTCGTTCCCCGGTGCCGAACCCTCATTCGCCAACTTCGGGAACTTCAGCACGCCCCCGACCGTCGCCGTCAATGCGTCGCCCGCCCCGACAACGATGGTGGCGCCCAGCGCTGCCCCGACATTCACGCCGCCCCCCGTGGTCCCCCGGGCAGAGGCACCGGCGTCAACTGCCCAAGAGATTGTGACCTCGGCGGCGCGCCGTGACGCCACGGTTCCGCGTGTCCTGTTCGTCATCGTCGCCAGTTATGCCAGCGCGATGACCCTGGGATTTCTGTACCTGTGGGCTCGAGGAAGTTCGTCGACACTCGATCTTCCGGACGTCAGACCCAAGTTTAAGAATGGCCAATATGGGCTGACGCTGGTTGAAGAAGATCCGCTCGTGTCTGCGTACCGACTGAAGTTAGGCGAATCGAAACGCTACGGGAATCTGATGGTGACCCCTTTGAAGGTGACTCGGGGGCCGCTGGAATTCGTCCACTTCGGCGACGAAAAGCAGACCAAACCCGCGACGCTGACACCAGTGCTCAAACTGTGGGTCAAGTTTGAAAACGTCTCATCCGACCAGACATTTCCTGCCTTGGATGAGAGACTACTCTTTCAACGCGCACCGGATCGGGACAATCCTCTCCAGGATCGCTCCAACAACTACGTGTGCCAGCAATCCGAATGCAAACGGAAGGGAAAGCGGATCCCCGTTTATACCTTCCCGATTGGTGGCGAATGGTTGTTGAAGGGCCAGGAGCTCGACACTCCCTTAAAGCCCCAACAAGAGTGGGAAACGTACATCCCAAGCATCGACGAGGACTTGAGCAGCCTGAAAGGCCCGCTCTGCTGGCGCGTTCATTTTCGGAAGGGATACAACCCGCAATCGATGTGGGGGGTGACCACCGTGGTCGAAGTCGAATTCGACAGCAAGGATATTCAGGCCGATAGTTGAAGTGAGCGGCTACGGCTTTAACCGCGTCCCTGGTCGCTCAACTGCTGACGGAGATGGGCGATTTCGGCTCGCAATTCAGATTCGATATCTGAGTCGTTCCCTTGGCCGATGGTCTGGCTGTGATACTCCATGCGGTCGAGTTGCTCGCCGAGAGTATCAATCCGAGAGGCGACTTCGACCGTCGTCTGTTCCATACCGGCAGAGACCAGCGTCACGACTCCCAGAAACAGCAGCATCTGGCCGACGGTGGTCGTGAACCAGCCGGTCGGTGCGTAATGCGTCGGCCCGCCGAGGTATCCGACTAATACCATGCCGGCTCCAGCAGTCAACGTGGCGGCTCCGATGTAGGCCAACGTCTGTCCGAACCAGGCAATCCACCCCGATTTCTGGATCGGTTGACGCATCCGGGCCGGATCGAAATGGGGACCTCGCAACCGTGCCGGAGCATGGGCCACGTAGCCCGGCGGCATCTCGCGGTCGACAAGTTTCGAAGATCTCGATCCCTGCTGCGGTAGCGGCGCGGAAACATGCGGCGCCGGGATGTCGCTCCAGCCCTGCGTGAAAGCTGGATCAATGCGATAGCGCGGCGCCTGATCCGGATTCACCGGCGGACGAGATTCTGATTTGGGTTTGGGCGGTTCGATATGCGGCGCACGAGGCGGTTCCCGGCGCGGTTCAGGAGGGACCAACGGGCCGAACGGGTCGAACATCTGATTACCGGCCCAGCGTGCCAGCAAATCATGCGGATTCTTACCTGCAACGGGAGGGACGTCTCCGGGATCAGTCGGCCGGTCGGCAGGGGGCTGGTTCGGCGGCAATTGGTTCGCGGGAGGCATCGGCGAGGAACGGCCCGACATCTTGGGCAGGATCTCGGAACCGCACGAGGCGCACTGCAACCGCTGGCTGTTGGGCCGGGCTTCGACTGCGACTTCGGTTTGGCATTTGGCACACCACATAGCGCGCCCATCCTGTTCCGGTGAAAACCGGCAGTTATGAGATTGAGGTAGGACTAACGGGGATTGAGTTGCGGAGGCGGGATTATCAATACCTCGCCGATTCTGGCAAGACCGGTTTATCCTGAACTCTGGAGGGAGGTGATCCACAGATTTCGCAGATGACGCAGATTGAGGAAGATTTTAAGGCAACAAGAACACCTGCAGACACGCGAGTTCAGACAGTAGTTTCGAACGGTTCCTCCCTTAATTCGTTCCCCATCGGCGTCATCTGCGAAATCTGTGGATAGGTCTTCAACGTGTTCTCCTCAGACAGAAAATGCAAAGAAGATTTTTGGAACACTAATCTCCGCTAATCTTCACTGATGGGGATTTGAAATTACGAAAAACTGGCGGTTTGCCGATCCGCCCGCTCGAAAATGTCTTTGATTAGTGTGGATTAGCGGAGATCAGTGTTCCAAAAAACTCTTTGGGATTTCAGTTCGAGGCACGATGTGGCTAAGTGTCCCCCTCAAAAACTGTGAATTCCCCGTCTCGATTTCGGCGGTTGAGGAATTCCTGCCGCGAGAACCAATCCACGTTCCAGAAGATCGCGATGAGCTCGGCATACTTGAGTTCTTCACAGAATCCCTCTTGTTTTGTGAAGGCCCAGACTGGTAAACTACTGCTGCGCCGGACGATTTTTGCGGAGATGGTCCGTCCACACACTAGAGAATACCCCACCGAGAATGCAGCTCGCCAGTTTTTGCTTCCTCTTTGCAGGTATACACTTATAAACAGAGCCCAGTGATTCGGCACGCCACAGGTGGCACGTGTAGTCGCCCCCCGTGTTTGAATTTCTGTCGCTACGAAATGGGTTGATTCAGTTCATGCGACGTCCAGATATTCGTAACATCGCCATCATTGCACACGTTGACCACGGCAAAACGTCTCTCGTCGATGCCATCCTGAAGCAAAGCGGCCAATTCCGTGAATCACAGCTTCAAGGGGAATGCATCCTCGATTCCAACGACCTGGAACGTGAACGCGGGATCACAATCCTGGCGAAGAATATCTCCGTGAACTACAAGGGCACGAAGATCAACGTCATCGACACCCCAGGCCACGCCGACTTCGGTGGCGAAGTCGAACGCGTGTTGATGATGGCGGACGGTGCCCTGATCCTGGTCGATGCCTTCGAAGGTCCGAAGCCCCAGACGCGGTTCGTCGTCAAGAAGGCTCTGGAAGCCAAGCTGCAGCCGATCGTCGTCATCAACAAGATCGACCGGCCAGACTGTCGTCCGCAAGAGGTCCTGTCCGAAGTCTTCGACTTGCTGGTGGAACTGGGTGCCGACGACGAAACGCTCGACTTCCCGTACATCTTTACCAGCGGTCGCGAAGGCTATGCCACGCACGATCCCAAGGTGAAGACCACCGACATTTCTCTGTTGCTCGACTTGGTGATCGAAAAGATCCCCGGCCCGGAAGCTCGTCCTGACGAGCCGTTCCAGATGATGGTCACGACGCTGCACTGGTCGGAATTCGTGGGCCGTATGGCGACGGGCCGCATCACTTGCGGCAAGGTTCGCAAGGGCCAGAAGATCGTCATGATGAAGGCGGATGGCAAGAACGAACGCGGCGAAGTCGTGGCAGTCGAAGTCTTCGATAAGCTGGGCCGGGTGGAAACTGAAGTCGCCGAAGCCGGTGACATCGTGGCCTTGGTCGGCTTGCCCAATCCGGAAATCGGCGACACGGTGGCTGACTTCGAAAATCCCCGCGCCCTGACCCGCATCAAGGTCGACGAACCAACCCTGTCGATGTTGTTCACGATCAACACGTCTCCGCTGGCTGGCCGCGATGGCAAGTATTTGACGACACGCCACCTGCGAGACCGCCTGAAGCGAGAACTGGAATCCAACGTTGCGTTGCGAGTCGAAGAAAGCACCAGCGGCATCGACAGCTTCAACGTTTCCGGCCGTGGCTTGCTGCACTTGTCGGTCTTGATCGAACAAATGCGTCGCGAGGGTTACGAGATGTCGATCGGCAAGCCGCAGGTCATTCGGAAGCGAATTGACGGCGAATGGCACGAGCCGTTCGAACTGTTGACCGTGGATGTGCCGACGCCGGACATGGGTGGCATCATGGAATTGGTCTGTGCCCGTCGCGGTTCATTGAAGCACATGGCCAGCAATGACCTCGGCCAGTCGCACCTGGAATTCCTGATTCCGGCTCGCGGCCTGATCGGTTTGCGGACCCGCGTGCTGAACGTCAGCAAGGGCGAAGCGATCATGAATCACCGCTTCGAATGCTATCAGCCGATGGAAGGCGAAGTCCCGCACCGTGCGAACGGGGTACTGGTTTCGCAAGAAAATGGCCGGGTGGTCGGTTTCGCTCTGTGGAAGTTGCAAGAACGATCAGAACTGTTCGTGGCACCGGGTGACGACGTCTACGAAGGCATGATCGTCGGCGAGAACGCTCGCGAAAACGACATGGTGGTTAACCCCATCAAGGAAAAGAAGCTGACCAACATGCGGGCCTCCGGCTCGGACGAAAACATGCTGCTCAAGCCGCCGCGTGAGATGAGCCTCGAACAAGCTTTGGAGTACATCGAAGACGACGAGTTCGTCGAAGTGACTCCGAAGATCATTCGGCTCCGCAAGATGATCCTGACCGAAGTCGGCCGCAAACGCAGCACCCGCGGGACGCCGGTTGGGGTCTAGTCCCAATCGACGGCAAGCAAGAAATAAGAACACCCCGGGATTAATTCCGGGGTGTTTTTGTTTGTCGCAGATCGCTCTGTGGTCAGATATTTTCTGTCCCTTCTGTCCCTTCAAAGGACATAAAGGACGGAAACGACAAAAGGGACGACGACAAGACCGCGTTACTCATTTACCGATGGCGGTTGTAGTACGTAGCCAGCGGAACAATGGCGGGAGGCGTTGCGGCCAGTGCCAGCACAACCACCAGCATCACAAACTTGGACCCGTAGTCACCTGAGTAGGGGCCTTGGGCATTGGCGATCTTCACCGACCAGTTCCACAATCCGATACCGATGGCTTCCGAGACAAATAGGCTGGCTCCGCCAAGCAGCAGAGTCCGGCCGCCAATCACTCCCCACATCGTGCCGACTGCATAGGCCAAGGTCGTGCCTACAAGCATCGAGCCCAGGAACAGGCAGATGGGCGTCAAAATGTACATCTCCCTGTGCTCGTAGGGTAGCATCGAAGAGGAGTATAATAGTGCGATCCAGGCCGGAATAATGCCCAGTGGAATGGCTGCGATCCAACGCCGGCCGCTCAGCGAAGTCGCCGTAGACAATCCGGCGGCCAGCCACGCAACGAACACCATGCTGGCAATGTAGGCCTCAGTCTCGAACCGTCGCTCGCCGCCCCACCCCATAGGTTGAAAAGTTGTCGGCCGACCATCCAGCCGCAGCACGATTTCGATCGCCCCCATCCACAGGAATCCAACGAGCAGCGTCCCGAGCACCGTGACCAGCGAACTGACCAGGCAACGCATGAAAATGATCCACCCGAAGGCACTATCAGAGACTGGCAACGTCGATTGACTGGTAGGCCACGCCTGCTGCGCGATGGCCCGTTTCCCGTAAGTCGTAAAGAGGCTCGAAAACCACGGGGCGGCTACGGAAAGTGGGATGAAAGCAAGGATCAGTGCGAACAACTCGGCTTCATGGGGAGTACCCGGCATTCGCCTAAAGGTCGGACTCCAGATCAGGTAAGAAACTCTCAGAATCGCGACCAGCGAAGTCACTCCGATCAACACGCAGGGAACCAGCCAACCATTTTGTTTCCATTCGAACCAGAACACGGCAGTACTGGCCGACCAGAACGGACGCAATGGTTTGCCGCGGGCGCCGGCCGCAAGCAGGCTTGGCTCCGTGGCGTGAATCACTCGTCCCCAACCCGCTCCGTGCCGATCAATCTCGATGGTATTAACCAGGCTCCGCCACGCGAGCACCGCGGTGAATCCGAGAATGATCAGTTCGGTGATAGACAGTTCCTGCCACGCATGAAAATCTCGGTTCGAAGAGGGACCGAGCGGCACATAGTGCCCGTAAATCCACACCATGACGACGGTCCACATGAGCACCCCGGCGAATCCCATGCGGTTGTCATTGCCGCGAAATCGATAAACTGTCGCATACATCACCATAAAGCTGACCGCATAGGTGAGCGCGGGCCCCAAAAATGGCCACCGGGCTGCAAATAGGACGTTGAATAGAACGCTGACGAACGAGTACAGTCCAGCACTCCAGAGAGCTCCGGGTACGAGTCGCCGCGCGGCGAGGGTTTGAGAAGTCACTGGGAACGAATATTGTCGCGTGGACATGCCAATCCCCTGGCCAATTCCGAACAAGCAGATTCCCAGGCTGATAGCCGTCACTGCCAGATGGACGCCGGGAGTCGTTCGCCAGTAGTCCGGTGGCAACTCGTACTCCCGGAATTGATGGCTGTATATCGGGACCAGCGTGCAACCGGCAATTAGCAGGAACGCAAAGAACGTCAACCACAGATTGAAACGCATACTGCGGCGAATTTCCCAACACAAGGCGGAGGCTGCAGTCAGCATATTGATGTCCTTTGAACTGACACGATATTACAACGCGATCATTGACGCGTAGCCACACTTCCATTGGTATTTACACCACCAGCAAAACTGAGGAAATCACTGAAAATATGATGGGATTTTGCTCCCCTCGCCCTGGTACTCCGGGGAGAGGTGTCGGGGGTGAGGGGCTTTCCGAGCGTCATTCGATTGAATGTTCAAAGTTGTGTTTGCCTTGGAAATTCTGAACGCCGCGTCGCTGGTTGATCGAGCCCCTCACCCCCAGCCCCGGAGTACCAGGGCGAGGGGAGCAAATTCCCTCATTTATTCAGCATTTGACCGATGCATTGAGTCGATTGCAGTAACCACACTCATGTGCATTCATGGTCGCCGACTATGTCCCTCAAAAATCTCATCGAGACTCGGAATCGTCTCTTCCAGAATCTCCGCCCCGATACTCGCCGCCGTTTCCCGCAAGCGAGCCGTTCCCTCGGGGCACAGATACTTCCACTCCGCGGCCGATCCATCCAGGTTGATCAATCCCGGAATCAGCGGCTTGTGCGAGATTTCGTGCAGGAACCGCACGGTGACAACCCGCTGGCGGGATTTGATATTTTCCAGCGAATCATTCAGCACCAGCCGGCCGTTGGACAACATGGCGACCTGATCAGCAACCCGCTCGACTTCATCCAGCAGATGTGATGAAAACAGCACCGTTCGCCCTTCATCAGCAACCGTCCGAATAATGGCCCCCAGGATATCTTTTCTCACCACAGGGTCGAGGCCCGACGACGGTTCATCCAAGAGCAACAAGGCGGGACGATGCGCCAGTGCGGTCAGCAATCCCACTCGAGCCAACTGCCCGCGCGACAACGTTTTCACTTTCTGATTCGCCGACAGTTCAAACGTATCCAGGAGTTCGTTCGCGAAGACGGAGTCCCAGTCGGGAAAGAAGGCACGCGTGTAATTCAGCAATTCATCCACGCGCATCCAGCCGGCGATATCGCGGTCTTCCGACAAGTACCCAATCCGGCTGAGCACAGCCGGGGGATCGACCACGGGGTTGTATCCGAAGACTTGCACCATCCCCTCTTCGGCGTGCAATAGTCCCAGGATATGCTTGATGAGCGTCGTTTTGCCCGCACCGTTGCCGCCGACCAGTCCGTAGACCGTCCCCTGGGGGATCGTCAGGTTGATACGGTCGAGTGCCATCCGAGAACCAAATCGGCGGCTGAGCTCGCGAATTGTGACCACGGGTTGAGACATGATACACCCTTAACAGGACATAAGGCGGTAATTCAGGGAACGATGCGAGCCCGCTGCCGCACCAATTGCACGACACCCTCGGTGTTCACGTCGAGATGCTTAGCCTCGACGAGCACCGCATCGATCTTCTCAATAAGCAACAGATGTTGTTCGCGTTTGGCGAGCGGCGAAGCCGTAGGCGAGACAAACACGCCGGCCCCCGGACGAGTGGCGAGAACTCCCACTTGTTCCAATTCGCGATAGGCGCGGGCCACGGTATTGGGATTCACGACGAGTTGTTCGGACAGCTTGCGGACCGATGGAAGTTGCTCACCGGCAGACAAGCGCCCCGTGGCAATGAAGTACTTGATCTGCTGCATCAACTGCAGATAGATCGGAACTCCGTCACTGGCATCCAGCCGAAATTGCATAGTTAAGCCCCCACCTGCGACTGCGGCAACCGTGTCACTGTATCGGTACTGTAATACGGTTGATCGGGGTGATCAACAGAATTGTCTAGAAAATCGACGGCACCACTAGATTTCACCCAAACAGCCCTTGGGTGCTGTCTCAAAGTGTTACCTCAGATCCAATTTGGCTATGATGACACCCCACATTGGGCATCGCCGCCCCGTGCGAATTGCCAAACTTCCAGCACTTTTTTGCGAGACAGCCAGAGACACAATGAGCAAGCATGTTGATTTACAGCGCGTCTTGGATTGCGGCATGGTGGCCATCATTCGGGCCTCCTCCAGTGAGCAGATCGTCAACGTCGCGCGGGCTCTCTATGAGGGTGGCGTCGATGTGCTCGAAGTGACCTTCACCGTACCGAATGTGCTGGAGATCATTTCGGCTGTCAAAAAGGAACTCGGGAAGAACGTTCTGCTGGGAGCCGGCACCGTGCTGGATACCGAAACGGCACGCGCGGCGATCCTGGCCGGCGCCGAATTCATCGTGTCTCCGACCGTCAACACGGAAGTCATCCAGCTCTGCAAACGCTACGACAAGTTGTGCCTGCCGGGTGCGTTTACGCCGACCGAAATCCTGACCGCCTGGGAAGCCGGCGCGGATATCGTCAAGGTGTTCCCGGCCGATGTCGGCGGGCCGAACTACCTGAAAGCGGTCCACGGTCCGCTCCCGCAGATTCGACTCTTGCCGACCGGTGGAGTCGACCTCACAACGATCGACGCCTTTTTCAAAGCCGGCGCTTGTGCCGTCGGTCTGGGAAGCGCACTGGTTGAAAAGAAGGCCGTCGACACCGGCGATGTCGGCCGCATCAAGTCACTAGCGGAACAGTATGTCGCCGCAGTGAAGAAGGCACGCGGGAAGTAATTCGTCGTAGGTCAGGCTGTGCCTGACGATGGCGATCATCGGGCGGAACCCGCAATTCGTCAGGCACAGCCTGACCTACGGGATGCTCGCCTTTCCTACCCGGATTCTCTGGTTTATCAAGACTGTTCCTTCCCTTCGGAAAACTCAACGCCATCGTGGTATTCGACTGAAGCACTTCCTTTGCTCAGGACGATACCGACGAAAGGAGAGCGAAGAGTGTCTCTGTGGTTCGCTGTACGTGCGCGAATCGAAGCTGGCGGTCGCACCACAACTGTGACCACGGTGATCAGGGATACTCGCAGGAGGGAGCGATGCCGATGCGACACCTCAAATGGATTTGCCTGGCCCTGGTGACCTACGGGGTTGGTTCGGTCGCGCATGCAGCGCCACCAGCCTCGAAGCCGGTTTATTCCAACAAACCCCGGTTCCGCATCCCCTATCATTTCGATGCCGACGAGATGCAGAAACTCGGCGCTCGTGAAATCCGGCTCTACGTTTCGACCGATCTGGGGATTCGGTGGCAGCCCAGCCAGGCCGTGCCTCCGCAGCCGGGCAAGTTCAATTTCCAGGCCCCCAGTGAAGGCGAGTACTGGTTCTGCGTACGAACTTTGGACGGCCGTAATCAATTGCATCCCGCTGAAGAAGCCGTGCATCCTGGATTACAGGTCATCGTCGACACTACGTCTCCGCAACTATCGCTCAACCTGCGGCAAGTCGCGCCGGGTCGCGTTCAACTCTCGTGGAATGCTCGGGATGAACATCTCGATGCATCCAAGTTGAGACTGGAATACGTACAGGCAGGCGGAACCAATTGGCAGACTGTCCCGGTCGTTCCCAAGGCCGCCGATTCGACGGAATGGAACGTTCCGCAGGGTGGCATGGTCGCCGTGCGGGGAGCGGTCGCCGATCTCGCCGGAAATATGGGCCAGGCCGAAACAAAGGTCCAGATTGCACCAGGCAGCGGCAACGGGCGGACGGGTCCCGACTTCCGTGATCCAGTCGCCGGTAACGACTTGCCGCCGGATACTCAGGCAGCCACCAAGCCCCGCGGGCAAATTCCCGCAGCCGAACAGGAAACATTGAATCGAGACTCGTGGGACCAACCGGGAGGGTTCTCGGACTTCCCCAGCGGCCGGCAGGAACTCGCTGCACGGGATCAGGGCCAGCGTCCGCTGAGCGGCTTCGCTTCGATGCAGCAGGGGGCGGGCATCCCCGGCTTCCGCAGCCAGGAGACATCATTCGGTCAGACTCCTCGGCGGGATGGTGCGGCACGAGTTGTCAATCAACGCCAGTTCCAGATTGGCTACCGGATTGAAGAGGTCGGCCCCTCCGGTATCAGCAGTGTCGAGCTGTTTATCACGCAGGACAACGGAGCCAGTTGGTATCGTTACGGCGAAGACGCCGACAAACGCAGCCCGTTCATCGTGAGTGTTCCTCGAGAAGGCGCTTACGGCTTCACGCTGATCGTTCGCAGCGGCGTGGGATTGGCGGCCGATCCGCCCCAACCGGGCGAGCGGCCCAGCATCGTCGTCAATGTCGACGAAACGGCCCCGCGGGTGCAACTGCTGCCGGTCGAACAAGGTCGCGGACAGTCTCTCAACAAGCTGCTGATTCGCTGGATGGTGCAAGACGAGAACCTGGCCGAACGGCCAATTTCTCTCTGGTACGGAGCCAGCACCAACGGTCCGTGGCAGCCGATCGCCGGCGGCCTGGACAACACGGGCAGCCACGTCTGGACGATGGCGGCAGGAATCGCTCCCCGCATCTTCTTCCGGATCGAAGCCCGCGATAGCGCCGGGAACGTGCAACGTCTGGATACCACGGAGCCGTTGCTGATCGATCTCTCGAGACCGTCCGCACGGATCTTGGATGTGGAGACGACGGCAGATTCGGGACTCCAGTTGCCGAATTGATGGTATGTCGTGGGACGGGTCTCCGACCCGTCTGAGCCCGTAACCAGCGACATAACACACCATAAAAGCCTAGCGAGCTTCGCGCAGCGCACCGCCGGCATCAATCAATAAAGCCAAGTGTTTGACAACCCTGAAACCTGCGGTTGGGTGCCACTGGCTATGCCAGTGCCGGTGGCCTTGCGACACTCGATCCGGCAAAGCACTGGCACAGCCAGTGGCACCCGAAATCCTGAGTTTCCTGAGATAACAGGCCGTATTGATTGATGCGAGTCGTATGCTCCGCCAAATTCGCGAGGGGTTGGTCACTGTAAGATCGATTGCTACGGGCTCAGACGGGTCGGAGACCCGTCCCACGATGCGGCTTCTCTAATCACCGATCCGAAACAACCGCTTCAGCGCATCGAGCAACCCGTGCGGTGAACCTTCGCGAGATTCGTCGCGCAAGACTTCCAGCGGCGGATGCAACAGCTTGTTGACCATCCGCTCGATCATCTTTTCGATTTCCACACGGTCGCGTTCCAGGTGCGGTAGCTTGTTGAAGAGCCGCACGGTCTCGGCGTCGACGACGTCCCGCCATTGTTCTCGCAGGCGTTTCACGATGGGGCCCGTCGCGCGGTGCGACAGGTCTTTCATGAACGATTCGGTTTCCTGATCGATGATCGTGACGGCCTTCTCGACCTCTTTCTGCCGGAGTTTGCGGTTCTTGTCACAGATCTCCTGCAGGTCGTCGATGCAGAACAAGAAGACGTTGTCGTCGATCTTGCGGACTTCCGGTGCGAAATCCCGGGGGGCTCCCAGATCGAGAATGAACGTCGTTTTCTCACCGTATTTCTGACGAATCTTGCGAAACCGCGGAGCATCGACCAGGCTGGCCCCGGTCGTGCTGACGATGATATCTGCCGTGCCCAAATGCAGATCCAGTTGATCCCAGGGAACAGCCTTTCCGCCCCATTCGGCAGCGAGTTTCTCGGCTCGATCAAAGGTCCGGTTGGCGACCAGAATATCGCGTGCCCCTTCGTCGTGGAGGTATCGCAGAGTCTCCTCGGCCATTTGTCCCGCACCAATGATCAGCACCCGCTTGTCATCGAACCGTTCGAAAATACTCTTACCAAACTCACCGACGGCCACGCTGGCGATGGAGACCCGGCCTTCCGCCAGACGCGTTTCAGTGCGGATGCGTTTCGAAACGCTAAACGCCCGCTCGAAGAGGGAACTGGTGATGGGGCCGGATGCATCTTTTTCCTGTGCTTGACGGTACGCATCGCGGACCTGGGCCACGATCTGCGGCTCACCCAGCACCATGCTGTCGAGGCTGGCGGCGACTTGAAACAGATGCCGCACCACTTCCGGGCCGGTGTGCTCCTTGAGATCGCTGTAAAAATCCTGCAACGGAACCTTGTGAAACTCCGCCAGGAATTCGGCCAATTCGCGATGACCGGGGGCGTGTTCGGCTCCCTCATGGGCTGCATAGAGTTCGACGCGGTTGCAGGTCGACAGGACGATCATTTCCGATTCGGGAAAGCGGGCGCGCAGGGTCTCGTAAGCCTCGCCCAGTCGCTGCGGTTGGAACGCCAACCGCTCGCGAACGGCCAGATCTGAAGTCTGGTGATTACATGTGACCAACTGCAAATTCACCGAGCGTGCCTCGCCAGCCAGAGGTGTTGCGGCACAGGAGCCTGCACGTGCCAAGTCTTCAATTCAAATATCTTCTTGCCGGTCGCCACCTGCAGACCGATCAGCGTAAACATCAAAAATCCCGCGGCCCACAACGTCAGTGATGCGACCTGTCGTCCCGTCGTGCGCGGTGTCGTCATCAACCAGACAAACAGGGCAAACATGAACAGCCAGCCGATGGTGCTGCCAATGATGACCGGGTCATTGAATGGAATCGATTCCTGATTGGATTTGGCGTAGAGTCCCAAGCCCACACCGATGCCCATCCCTCCCGTCAACAGCGGGACTGCAATCATGATGGCCCAGCGGTTCAACCGAGCCAGCTTTTCGAGATTCGGCAGCCCCAATCCGGTGGGGGTCAGGTGATGATGCTTCAGTCGCCGTTGCTGCACGAGATACATCATCGAGAGCACAAACCCAACCAGGACCCCCAGCATTCCCAACACCAGCAGGGCCGCATGCAACATCTTCCAGCCGTAGAGAGAATCGAGCCTTCGGTTGGTCGTATCACTGACGAAATAGGTCGAAGAGGTCAGCACCAAAACAATCGGCAGGAGAAAGATTCCCACCGCCAGATCGCGATCGAGGGCCGTCAAAAACATGTACGAGACAACCGCCAACCAGGCCAGCACCAGCAGCCAGTCCTGGGAGGAACTTAACAGAGGCAGTTGCTGAGTCGTGTTGGAGCGGATGACCAAATAAGCGGTGTGCGTGGCGAGACCAATACCGCCGCCCAGCAGGATCAGGGCGCGGTTGATCTGACTCCGGCCAGCCAGCCGCAGCCATTCCAGGCAAAACACGACGGCATAAGTTGCCAGGAAGCAACCGACACCGATGCGACTGAAATTCATCTCGCTTTCCTTTCCCGATCCGTGGTACTTGCCAGCCATCCGTGTATTTGGTGGGATTTTGCTTGGGCAGAATTCATGGGACTTATGAGACGGATGTGACCAATGGGACTTATGGGAATGATCGCAACAACCCGCCCCGATTCGCGGCGAATTGGAATCCCATCAGTCCCATGTGTCCCATCAGTCCCATAAGTCCCATGCGTTTCCAAACCAATGCCATCCTGTCAGTATATCTGAATCGCAACCGACAAGAAGCCTTTGTAGCCCGACTCTCCGAGTCGGATGCCTGGCATTTCGTCCACGGACAATAGGACTACGGGCAGAAAATCGTTACGTTCGCTTCAAATTCACCCGTCTGGCTGGTATATAATCCGTCGGCGGCATCGCAGGAGAGCGGCGTTGCGCGCACGCCGGAATCCCAGATTGGTCGTTAAGCATACCCATGAAATGCTGCGGCGGCCGATCCCCGCCTTAAAAATTTCGGCCAGTGCATTTACCCAATTGTTGATCCTTCCTTCCGTGACTGTCTCCCTGCCTGATGTCAGCGAGACCCGGTCGAGAAGCGTCGACACCAACGGCACGGACAAGTAATGACTGAAAAAATCGCCAAGCTGGTACTGGAAGACGGGACAATTTACACCGGACGTGCATTCGGGGCCTCCGGCGAAGTATTTGGAGAAGTTTGTTTTAACACCAGCCTCACGGGGTATCAGGAGATCCTGACCGATCCGTCCTACTGTGGACAGATCGTGACGATGACCTATCCGATGATCGGAAACTACGGCATCAATCTGGAAGATGTCGAGAGCCGCGGGCTGTCTCTATCAGGCTTCGTGGTGCGCGAACTCTGCCGTACTCCCAGCAACTATCGCTCGACGCAAACGCTGGACGATTATTTGCGAGACAACGGCGTGGTCGGAATTGAAGGGATCGACACCCGGTCCCTGGTGCGACGCCTCCGGACGCGTGGTGCCATGACCGGGCTGATTTCTAACGTCGATATCGATAACGAATCACTGCTCAAGAAAGTTCGCGAGTGCCCGGGTCTGATCGGCCGCGATTTGATCCGCGAAGTGTTGCCAGAGAAGAGCTACGGCTGGACCGAAGGGTTGTCCAAACTGGCCAAGGCCGGCGACGCCCCCGCACGAAAACTGTCGCGGACTCCGCATGTCGTCGCGATCGACTACGGCATGAAATTGAACATTGCCCGTCACCTGCAGGAGAGCGGCTGCGAAGTGACCATCGTTCCGGGGACAGCGACCTCGCAAGAGATCCTAGCGCTGAAACCCGACGGAGTCTTCCTCTCGAACGGCCCCGGCGATCCTCGGCCGCTGGACTATGCCATCACGACTGTCCGCGAGTTGTTGGGGAAAACGCCCGTCTTCGGCATTTGCCTCGGGCACCAGTTGCTCGGGCTGGCAGCGGGAGCCGAGATCTACAAACTGAAGTTCGGTCACCGCGGTGCCAATCAACCGGTGCTGAATCATCAGACGGGCAGGGTGGAAATCACCAGTCAGAATCACGGCTTCGCTCTGCGATCTGAGACGCTGCCGAAGAACGTCGAAGTCACCCACTTGAATCTGAATGACCAGACCGTCGAGGGCATTCGGCTGCTGGACGTGCCAGCATTCAGTGTCCAATACCACCCCGAAGCCGCCGCAGGGCCGCACGATAGCCGTTATCTGTTTAACAATTTTCTGACGCTGATGGGCGTCTGAGATCTTGATATTTGGGCGTCGAATGGAACACTCGGCATGTGTGAGAGTACGAGGGTGTGAGTGTGAGAGAGTGGAAGACGATTGAGATCCTGCTTGGATCTGCCGTGACTCTCATACTCTCTCACCCTCATACGCTCACACCATGCAGGTAAGTGTCAACGTCCCACAATCCCACGCGATGGCGGCACGGTTGCCGCCTGCACCCACTCGAAATTGATTGAGTTTTAGGAACTGCAATGCAACGTACCCTGATTCTGTTTAAGCCTGATGCTGTCCAACGCCGGTTGACGGGACAATTGCTGTCTCGCCTGGAAACCAAGGGATTGAAGATTGTCGGCTTGAAGATGCTGCGCGTGACCCCCGAGTTGTCCCGCCAGCACTACGCCGAACATGTGTCGAAGCCGTTCTATCCGTTGCTGGAAGAATTCATCACCGCCGGGCCCGTCGTCGCTCTCGTCGCCGAGGGTCCCAAGGCCGTGTCAGTCGTCCGTACGATGATGGGCCCGACCAATGGTGCCGACGCTCCTCCAGGAACGATCCGCGGCGACTTCGGTGTCAGCCGCCAGATGAACCTGATGCATGGCAGCGACAGCCCGGAAGCGGCCGCCAAGGAAATTGCGGTCTACTTCAAGCCGGAAGAGTTGCTCGAATACACCTCGTCGTTGTCGGCTTGGGTCTGCGCGAGCGACGAAGGGAAGTAAGCGTTGCGCATCGTGGGACGGGTCTCCAGGCCCGTCCGTCCCTCGGCTATCAACGCGATGCAGCCTGTAGCGGAACGTCGAAAGACTTCCGCCGCATGCAGACAAACTTAAGAATTCTTACGAATTCTTCTACGTACTGGACTGACGGGCCTGGAGACCCGTCCCACGGCACGCCAATGCTCCATAGCCCGCCACTGATCGAGGAACTGTCGCCCGTACCTGATGTGCTGGCGGCAGTGCGGGCGGTCCGGCAGTTGCCTTGGACGATTCTTTTGGAGAGTGCCCTGCGTCGTGAGCACGTGGGGCGTTTTTCTTTCTTAACCGCTGATCCGTTCAGGAGAGTTGTCGTACCACAGGTGACCTACGGCAACGATCCGTGGACAGCTCTGGTCGCAGAGCTGGAACAATTCGCGACAGAACCAGTACCGGGATTGCCGCCCTTTCAAGGGGGAGTCGCCGGACTGATCGGCTACGAAACGGGCCAGCTTTGGGAACGTATCGACCGGCCGCAGTATCAGGAATTCCCCGTCGCGGACATCGCCTTAGGGGTGTATGACTGGGTTCTGGCGTGGGATCATGAATCCAACCGGGCTTGGATCATCTCGCACGGGTTTCCTGAAACGGATCCGCAGTTGCGGGAGACCCGAGCCCGCGAGCGGATCGCTCAAATCCAGGATTTGCTGCGTACTGCGGCTCCCACAAGCTGGAAATCCACCCGGTCCGACTTGCCCGCAGGCGATCTGGCTCCACAGTTTCCGGTTCCCGGTCATGCCAGCGTGACCAGCAATTTTTCTCGAGACAACTATCTGCAGACCGTGCAGAAGGCAATCGACTACATCTACGCGGGAGATGTGTTTCAGGTCAATCTTTCGCAACGCCTGCTGGCTCCTCTGCGAGAGGATCCGCTGGATCTATATGCCCGGCTGCGAGTCCGTAATCCGGCCCCATTCGCGGGCTATTTTGAACATCCCGATTGGGTTGTCGCCAGTGCCTCTCCCGAACGATTTGTCCGTGTGGCGGACGGGATTGTGGAAACTCGCCCGATCAAGGGAACACGACGACGCCAGGCGATTCCCGAGGCCGATTTGTTTACCGGCGACGAACTGCGGGAGAGCGAAAAGGACATGGCGGAGAACGTCATGATCGTCGATTTGTTACGGAACGATCTGTCCAAGGTATGCCGGCCCGGTTCCGTCCGCGTGCCCGAATTGTGCGTGGTGGAGACCTACGAGACGGTTCAACATCTCGTTTCAGAAGTGCGCGGGGAACTCCGAGCAGGAGCGAGCGGCTGGGATTTATTGAGGGCCGCTTTTCCGGGTGGATCCATCACCGGAGCTCCCAAGGTGCGAGCGATGGAGATCATCGCAGAGTTGGAACCGACCGTCCGCGGGCCGTACTGCGGGAGCCTGTGTTACCTGGGATTCGACGGCCAGATGGACAGTTCGATCCTGATTCGGACTTTCACCGTCAGCCGGGGTTGGATTCAATTCCCCGTCGGAGGCGGGATCGTGGCGCAGTCGGATCCCGAGAGCGAATACCTGGAAACCCTGCATAAAGCCGCAGGAATGTTGCGGGCGCTGTAGCGCATCTGCCGTGGGATGGGTCTCCAGACCCGTCTGAGCCCGTAACCAGCGACGTAACAATCAATCGACTTATGGGAGCTTCGCGTAGCGCACGGCCTGAGTTCCAGAAGAGTCGTTAAGAAATTCGCGACTTCCCACGACACGCCAGCCGTGCGCTGCGCGAAGATCGCGAGGGGCGAATTTGTGTCGCGTCGAATGTTACGGGCTCACCCGACTCTGGAGAGTCGGGCTACAGAAAAGTCAGGCTACAAACAACAAAACCGCACGCGTGACGAGCACACGTGCGGCCTGATGGTCGCGGTCATATGGTCAGTGAGCGGAGCTTAGACAGCCCGGACACTCACCGCACGGGGACCCTTCTGACTGATCTCGGTCTCGTACTCGACCGATTCGCCTTCAGTCAGTTCTTCGAATCGCTTTCCTTGAACGGAGGACAAATGGAAGAAAATGTCCCCTTTCTCACCGGAAATGAACCCAAAACCCTTGTCCGATACGATCTTCTTAATGGTTCCCTGCGGCATGTCGGCCAATCCTCACACTCAAAATAATAAGCAACAACACTCTGCGACGCGATCAAACTCACTGTCGTTGTGAGCAACCTCGCCGCAACACTACAGCCGACCGATTCAACTCGACTTCACCAAGGGCAGTCAGTGTACGGGTCGTCTGCATGGAGGAACACTTTAACATTCTCTTGCGCGTGTTGGAAGTAATCCGAAGGGGGAACATCCGATTATTGTGCGGATCGTGGAAGTAGTCAAAAAACGACAAATTGACTGAATTAGAGGCCATTATGGAATCGCAGCTCGGTAGAAATGGCGCTACAATTGGGTATCAGCCAGGGCTGGCCTGATGTCCTTTCCGACCCTTCTGTCCTTTTTGTCCTTTGAAATTACTGGGAAGAAAAGGACATCAGGGACTGAACGGACGGAAGGGACATCAGTTGCCCGATGCCTGTTGAAATCATCATCACTGGGACCACAC
This sequence comes from Planctomycetaceae bacterium, assembly GCA_021732415.1. Classification (GTDB taxonomy): domain Bacteria; phylum Planctomycetota; class Planctomycetia; order Planctomycetales; family Planctomycetaceae; genus JAKFVC01. The sequence goes on along the minus strand of JAKFVC010000035.1, from coordinate 41,627 downwards.
CTGCGGAGACCTAAATCTTGACCGCCACAATGGATGTCATTCTGCATCGCACGCACCCGTTATGGGACGTCATTCAAGACCAGGTGCTGCAGGTCGGCGGATTGTTGTTTCCGTGCGAAGGATCACAATGGCAAGCCGCGATCGATTCCGGCCGCGCCGACTGGATTGTGCTCGTTGACGAACGAGCTGCAGTGACCGTGGAAGATTTCCAGCGTTTGCCGCAGAATCTGACCATGGCGGCACTGCGGGACTTCCATGATCCTGACCCCGATCTGCAGTACGCGGAAACAGCCCCAATCTGGTTGCAGCCGGTCGAGGCTTCTGCTGCGGCCGAGCGTTTTGTCGGTGAACACTGTCCGGCGGCCGTTGCACTCTGTTGGAATAACCCTGCGCAGTATTCCTTGATCTGTATCAATCGATCCGTACTCACCGCTTTGACGGAGCTCTCCAGCGGGCACTCAGAACCGATTTGGGATTGGTTGATCCGGGCTGCCGGACGTCCAGAACGAGTTACAAGTGCCACATCGGGAGCCGCAGTCGGAAGCTGGGTGATACGTTATGACGTCCCTGCCGGACAGATCTCGCGACCAGAATCCAAAGATGGTCCCTTGTCGTTTGTCGCGCCATCCGAGGTATCCATTCCGGGTTTAATTTCTCATCGACCCAGACCGGAAAACGAATGGCTGGTGAAGCACATTGAGCGCACCAAACCCAGTCAGTTTATTCCAGACACCGATCAGGCGTCTGTCGCGGATTCGGTTGCCATCAAAGCCGGCCTGCTGCTGTGGCATGATGCGGCAGACGCGAGCCACCAGCTTTCGCAAAGCATCGAGGGACTCGGAAAACGCCACGCGGGCGACTACTGGCACGCGATCTTACATCGCCGGGAACCTGACTATGGCAACGCCAAGTATTGGTTCCGGCAATTCCACTTGCATCCGGTCATGTCGGAGCTGATTCCGTACGCGACGCGGGCGTTGCAAGATGTCGTCGATGGCCAGACCTGGAAGACCCGCTTGACGGGCAAGGGCAGCTGGGACCCGTTCGCGTTCGTCGATCTCTGTGAGGCCTGTGCCGGGAACGAAGATTCGCCGTTGGGTATTGCCGCGCGTCGAATTCAAGCCGCCGAGATGCAACTGCTGATGGCGGCCACGTATTTCGACGCGATTGGCCATCCCATCGATAAGGTACAATGGCGACCGGTGACTGACCAATTTTCAAATTTGAACGCCCGACCCCAGACTGGTTGACCGCAGTCCTGATTCGGCCTCATTCCTACTCCGTCTGAAAGCTTCGGCGCATGTCTGAACTTACCCGTTCTCCCGGCCAAAAATTCCGCGATGCCTTTGCGAAGGGGACGATTGCCATTCCCGGCGTCTTCAATGCCTTGACTGCGCGTCTCGCCGAACGCGCCGGATTTCAAGCGGTCTACCAGTCTGGAGCCAGCCTGTCGGCGGGATTGGCCGCGGTGCCGGATATTGGTCTGCTGACGGCGACCGAATTCATCACGCAAGGCCGGTATCTCGCCGAAGCGGTTTCGATTCCGGTCATCTCGGATGCCGACACCGGCTTCGGCGGACCTCTGAGCGTCGAGCGGACGGTGCAGCAATACGAAGCGGCAGGCCTGGCCGGATTGCACTTGGAAGATCAGGAAAATCCCAAGCGGTGCGGCCATCTCAACGGCAAGATCCTGGTCCCCACAGAGATCATGGTGAACAAGATCCGCGCGGCCGTTGCGGCGCGAAAGGATCCCTCATTCGTGATCATTGCCCGGACGGATGCGCGTGGCGTTGATGGATTCGAAGCAGCCGTCGCGCGTGCGCACGCTTACCTGGCAGTCGGGGCCGATATGATCTTCCCGGAGGCTCTTGAAACCGCCGAAGAATTCGCCTTATTTGCGAAATCTGTGAAGGCACCGTTGCTCGCGAATATGACGGAATTCGGGAAGAGCCCGTTGTTGTCGCTCGCCGAATTGGCGGGACTGGGATATGCCGCAGCGTTGTTTCCAGTCACGTTATTCCGAGTCGCCATGCAGGCGGTGGAAACGGCATTGGGTCAATTGGCGGCGGAGGGGACGCAGCGCGATTTCGTGGATTCCATGCAAACGCGGAAGCGGTTGTACGAGTTGCTGGACTACAGCGACTATGATCGACGAGACCAGCAGTATGCGGAAAACGCGAAGTGTTAAGTAGGATGGGCACTCCTGCCCGTCTGTGATTGATTCACCATGTCGGTGTTGGCTTTGTACACGACAAAACTCAGCGAACCGTGATGCCTACCGTGAGCAACTTTCGACTTCTCAAGGCCCCTGCAGACGGGCAAGAGTGCCCGTCCTACGGGGTCATGGGCACGCATCTCGCTGTTCGCCTAATCGTCGCGTTCCTGGTTTGTGGGACGCTTGCGGGATGCGGTGGATCGTCGCCCGCAAAAGCAAATCCTCAACCTGCTGCGAAGAAAGCAAAGTCGAAGACCACCAAGGCACCATCTGTCACCAACCAGAGTGAGCCAGCTCCGATAGAGCCCGCAAAGATCATCCCTGCGGAGACACCAGAAAATGCGAAGAACATTCAGAAGACTCACCGGCCTCCCGACGACCGTCCTAAGCGGGACGATCTCAAGCTGGCAGAACGCGGCTTCGTGAAGGTTACCTCAGACCGGCTGATCTTGTACTCGGATTTGCCTGTGAAGGAACTCGACGGTCTGACCGATGCGGTCGCGCAGCTTTACGGTTTGATGGAGGCTTACTTCGGACCACTGCCACCTCCGCCTGGCAACAAGCCAACTCCTTACCAGATGACCGGCTACCTGATGGCCGATGCACAGCGATTCCAAGACTCAGGGATCCTCACCGAAGGGCCGGCCCAACCGCACGAAGGCTGGTATCTGGGGAACGAGTTCTGGTGGAATCAACAGGCGACTCCGTACTACACCCGACACCTGATGCTGCACGAAGCCACCCATTGCTTTATGCACGTGATGCCATCCGTCGACTGCCCGCCGTGGTATGTCGAAGGAATGGCCGAACTGTTTGGGACTCACGTGCGAGATGACAAGGGCAAATACATCTTCGGCATCATGCCAGATTCCTCGGACAGGTGCCCGGGCTGGAGCCGGGTTTCCGTGCTGCAGGAAGAGATCGCGGCGGGCAAGTTGCCGACTGTCGATGAGATTTCCGCTTACGAATTCGACGACTATGCCAAGCTGCCTCCTTATGCCTGGTCGTGGGCGCTCTGCCACTTTTTGAATACTCACCCGCGCTATCAACCACCGTTTCGTGAGTTGGCCAAACAGGTGATGAATGGCGGCTTCAAAGAGGTATCAAAAAAACTCTTCCTGCCCCTGCGATCAGACTTGTGTGACGAATGGCTGCTGTTTGCCTCGCAGATTCAGTACGCCCATGACATCGAACGGAGTGCCATCGACTTTCAACCCGGCGTGGAGCTGGCAGCGTCAGGGAAACCTGCAGCGGCGACAATTTCCGCCGATCGCGGCTGGCAATCATCCCGAGTGAAATTGATTGCCGGCAAGACTTATCGCGTGAAGGCCACCGGCCGATTTACTTTGGCCAAGACGACAAAGCCGTGGATCAGCGAGCCGCAAGGGATCAGCATCCGTTACTTCGCGGGCCAGCCAATAGGTCGCCTGCTGGGAATGATCCGCCCCGAACCGACCGCTGACGCCGCCAATCGAGACATCTTGAAATTGATCCCCCTCGGTCCTGACACGACGTTTGTTGCACCGCACACCGGGACAATGTATCTGCGATTGAACGACTCCTGGAATCAGTTATTCGATAATTCGGGAGAGGTTCAGACAGAAGTCGAGTTGGTAGGAACCCCTTAGGTGGGCCTCAGTTTTAACATTCAACCCCTTCGTGTCCTTCGTGAGCTTCTGTTAAAAATAGAATTGAACAGAAGCTCACAAAGGACACGAAGAAAGCAGGGACATGTAAGAATTCCATCATAAGTTCAGCTGACACAATCACATGAATTCGACTCTGACGGAATCAAACAGCTGTAATCCACGACTGGCAATCGCGACGAGCGGCGTCTTTCTCGCAATCATTTTTTCTTTGCCGGTCATTCAGTTCGCCAGTGAAATCTATTCCCAACCGCGCGAGTGGCCCACAGTCCTCCGGCTGTTGCCCGCAATTCCGGGGGTCCTCGCGGCAGGCGGGAATCCCAAGGATTCTGCGTATCAGCGGATCATGGCTGCGAATCAGCAACTCTGTGAGGAGTTTCGCAACTACGAAACCCACGTGACCGAATCCGCCTGGCCAATCAGGCGACCACGGGCTTGGCTGCAGGCGGGCCTCACGGGTCCGCTGCGTAGCGGCAATGAGCAAGTGGTTGTGGGCTCCGACGGTTGGTTGTTCTTTCGTCCCGATGTCGAAGCGCTGACCGGACCGGGATTCCTCGAGCCACATCGCATTCGCCCGGGGACCGCAACGACATCCCGGACAACGAATCCTTTGCCAGCGATCAGGCAATTTGCCGCTGATCTGCAGGCTCGCGGGATCCAGTTGATCATCGTCCCCATTCCATCGAAGGGGGCGTTGCTCGCCGCGAAACATCGAAAGCATGCAGACGGCTGGCCCATTCATAACGCCAGCTTTTCACAGTTTGTTTCGGAACTTGGCCAGAGCCGGATTGAGTTGTGCGATCCGACAGCCGGACTACAGGACCGTCCAAGGAACATGCCTCAATCCAGATATCTGAGGACTGATTCGCATTGGACTCCTGCAGGCATACAAATCACTGCCGAGTTGGTTGCTCAACAAGTACATTCAACGGTTCAGAATGCTGCCCGACAGCCGACCGTATACGAAACAAAAAAGGTCTCAGTGGAGAACGTGGGCGATACCGCGCGGCTGCTGGGAGGCGACACCGCAGCTCAAGTGATCGCCGCGGAGACTTGTGAGATCACTCAAGTTCGAAACGTCGATCATTCCGAATGGAACCCCGACCCCAGTGCAGAAATTCTGCTGCTGGGTGATAGCTTCACGAACATCTATTCTCAAGCGGAACTTGGCTGGGGAACGTCTGCGGGATTCGCCGAGCACCTCAGTCTGGCACTCCGTCAGCCCGTCGATCGCATCGCGCTGAATGCCGGTGGAGCGTTGGCCGCCCGCCGAGAACTCCTGCGCCAATTGCAGGCTGGTCCAGACAGACTGGCTGGCAAAAAAGTCGTCATCTGGGAGTTCGCAGAACGCGAACTGTCGCTGGGTGACTGGCAAGTATTGCCACTTCCCGCTCCATCCAAGTCGTCCCCGGTTCAACAACCTCGGACGGTCGAAGCTGTCGCCGAGGGTGTGATTGTCCAAGCGGGCCAGCTTCCGAATCCGGCGAGTTTGCCGTACCGGGAAGCTTTGATCCCGTTGCATCTCCAATCGGTGCGGTCGGTGGGCAACGAAAAAATCCCCGCGGAAATCGTGGTGTATGTGTGGGGCATGCAAGATCGGAAGCTCACGACAATGGCCGGATGGAAGACCGGGCAGCACGTCCGGCTCAAGCTCGTTCCCTGGTCCAAAGCGGAACGCCAGTTCGGCCGATTCGCGAGGGCCGAGTTAGAGGATCCCGATTTCCGGTTGATCGATCTGCCAACCTACTGGGGTCAGCCGTAATGGACATTTCGACGCCATGGGAGGGTGAGGGACCCAGAGGGTACCCCGCCGAACCGCAAGCGTTTATCGGCACTCGCCAGACTATTCGGTTCGGCGGGGTACCCTCTGGGTCCCTCACCCTCCCGTCGACTCGAATCCTGAATTGAATGGGACTTCTTCGACTATCAGCGAATTGCCCCGCCGTTGGCGTTGATGACTTGGCCGGTTAAATAGCTGGCATCGGGACTCGCCAGAAACCGGGCCAGCTTGGCGATGTCTTCGGGTAAGCCCCAACGTTGCAGTGGTGTTTCACGCAGCACCCGCGACTGCCAGGTATCGCTGGCGCCGTCGCCCCAGGCAGTGCGAATCCATCCCGGGGCGATGCAATTCACGCGGACTTCCGGTGCCAGACTGACCGCCAGAGATCGCGTAAAGCCCATGATCGCATTCTTGGCGGCGGCAAACAGTTCGCCACTGTTCCCTTCCATCCCGCGGTCCGCCTGATCCCAGCCAATATTGAGGATCACGCCGCGTCCGGCCGCCTTCATGCGCTGACCAACTTCATGCGAGAGCAACACGCCGCTGCGCACATCGACGTCCAGCAACCGCTGCAATTTCTGCGAATAATCCCAACCTGCAGCCGGGCCGGTCAATAAGTCTGCACCGGCATTGTTGACCCAGATGTCGACGGCTCCCAGCTTCTCCCAAGCCGCTTGTTGAAACGCGACGAGATGCGTCGGATCACTCAGATCGGCCAGCAACACATGGGCGTTGCAACCCAGTTCCCGAACTTCCCCTGCGACTAATTCCGCCTGCTCGCAACTGCGGTTCGCATGTACGACGACATCCGCCCCCGCACGCGCAAACTCCAGAGCAATCGCTCGCCCGATTCCGCTGGAAGCACCGGTGACTACGGCCTTCTGGCCGCTCAAACTGCCGAACATGCTGTTGTTTTTTCGCTCGTATTGGAGGTTCTATGCCCGTGAGTTACAAAAACGCTGGACGGACGGGCCTGGAGACCCGTCCCACGATTCGCACTGCCGCCGGGCTCGCTTAGCGCAAGATCGAATACATCACGACATTGACTGCAATCTTCACCGCGTCCTCGGAAATATACCCGGCACACGCTGCCGAAGCTTGGCGCTCCAGGGCGCAACTCAGATCGTATTTGCTGTAGATCACGACGTAGCGGCCGTCGATTTCAATCCCTTCGAGCACCGGTTCACCAACCACGGTTGTCGGTTTAAATGGTTTTCCGGGTTCGCCGCCATTGGGCTCGCGCCGCCGCACATTGGCGAGGTCGTGGGCGACCTTGGACGTAAACAGCTCATGATTGGCGGGAATCCGGGTCAACTTGTGATCCGGAAACATCTGCACCATCAAATCCCGAAAACTCTTGTCGAATTGCGGCGAGGCACAGCAGGAATCGGCGAACAACATCGCACCGCGATTGATTTGCGTTCGCAAACGTTCCTGCTCCTGCTTGTTGAGGTTGAAGGCATTCCGGCCGTGCATATACACCAGCGGGTAATTCTTCAGCGATTCATCAACCGGCGTGATGTTCTTCACCTTCGTATTGGCCGTGACGCCGGCATACGCATTCAACGCCACCAGCAAGTTCCGCACGGCGTTCGGGGCCGCGTCCCAACCGCCGGTATGTCGCAACTTGGCCACCTGCAGGAAGCCGCGTTCCAGTTCGTCATTGGCCGCAGCGACGTTCACCAGTTCATGATCGGCGATCGAACTCGGAGGCTCGCGTCCCGTGGCATAGGCGACCACATTGATCCCGACCCGCGTCGATTTGGTAATCATCGCCTTCATCTGCGGCGATCGTTTCGGCGGCTCGACGATGCTCCACTTGTTCCACAGACACGCCAGGTCGTGCGGCGAGTACATAATGCTCGTCCGGCAGCCGACATCCACGCCCCACAATTCGGTCGATTCCGGGTCGATCAGATATTCGCTGCGGAAGACGGGATGCTCGGCGGTCAAACGTTTCAATTGACTCTCACCGTCGGGATACATCTGCTTGACGATCTCCCGGAATCCTTGGTCAAAATCGGTCTTGGTACAGGTCGCCACTCCCAGGATAAACCCGCCGTTGAGGGCATACTGCCGCAGCAAGCTGATCTCCGCTGGGCTGAATTTCGGGGCCTTGTCACCGCTGATATAGAGAATCGGCGACAGCATCAAATCTTCCAGACCGCCACGCTGCGCTACGACCCGCATATCCAACTGCTGCCACGTGACCAGCTTCGGCCAGCCGGGCAGGCCCGTGATCAGGTCGGTCAGATTGCGGATGTCGTGACGATGCCGATTCCAGTGGTGATCGTTCTTTGGGTCAGCATCTTCCGATTCGTACTGCAGCTTGTTGATCAGAACGGGGGCGAGGCCCTTCGACAGGAACAGCAGCGCAAAGCTCGTGGAAACGACTTCATCTGATTCACCATGCCCCTGGCCGCGCCAACTTCCGTCGCGCGGTGACTGCATGCGAATCAGGAATTCCGCTCCTTCACGATACCAATCGTGCGAGCCAAAAAAGCGTCGGCCACTGAGCCGACCGGCACGTTCCAAACCGTACAGATAATAAAGTGTCCCGCCACCGCCACCGCCCGGATTGTGTCCCACGGCAAAGCTGCGTTCGAGCCATTTCAAGCCCCGGTCGAGAGATTCATTCTGCTCGGGCTGGCCACAGCAATTGGGCGATCCATCCGGGTTTTCGTCAGGCTCATTCCGCAGCATCGATTCCACGATGACCTGGGTCGTGATGCCAGCCACCGTCATGCTGCCCGTGCTGCTGTTGTTGTTGGGGCCGCTCTGGTTGTAGTTCCAGCCGCCGTCCGTACTTTGTTGAGAGGTCCAATAGTCGCGAATCAGCTCCCAGACGGCTCGATCCACGGCGATATTGGCGTATTGCGCTTCACGCAGTCCCAAGACTGCAAACTGGGCGTTACTGCGGTCGACTCCGCCGACTCGGCTGTTATCGGTGAAGTTGTAGGACCAGCCCCCCGCGCCGTCACCGTTCTTCTTCTGCTGACCGGCGAGTTTGGTTGCCAAACCCAGGATTCGGGTGGCATCCCGATTTCCATCCTTGGCCGCCGCCAATGCCATGATCTTCAGAGAAACCTCGTAGGTCATGCTCGGCTCTTTGGGACCACGCAAATAGGTCAAGGCGCGCTGGACGGGCTCATCTTCCAGGGTCATGCCGCAATTGATCAGCGTCAACAGGGCCAAGCTGGTCTTGCCGACGGCGTATTCCGCATCGGTCCACGCCCCATTTTGTCCCTGCTGATGCAGCAGGAATTCCTGGCCCTTTTCGATGGATCGTTTGACGCTTTTTTCGGTCACGACCTTTTCTGGCGCCTGGGCCTGCAAAGGAGCAACCGCGGCAACCAGCAAGCACAGTGCGCCGAGTAGGCGCTGGATGTTGTGTTGAAGACGGTTCATAGTTTCGGCACTCCCATCCGAATCAACCCGGCAAGGGCAGGGCCGACTTTCCCATGTGGCTCGAGAAATCGAGTGAGCCACTCCCTGTGACAAAGAGGTGATCCCCGCGCGCCGGGGCTTCGTCTGTTCATTCTAGCAATTGTAACGGATCGTCCAGAAGATCGAGCGAGAGGATCCGAAATGTGAGGCCCCGGGAGAATTCGACTCCGGGCTAATGGAATAGGCATGCCGCGCGTGCTGCGACGGTTACGAAGAGTTTTTTGCCACAGAATGACACAGATTAAACACGGAAAAATGCAGACCTAAAGCCAGTCCGTCCGGCATTCCATCAAACTTGGCGTGTCCGCGGCGTCTCACCAGAAAACGCCAACAAGCGCTGACCCATTCCGTGTTTAATCTGTGTCATTCTGTGGCAAAAAAGCTCCTGAATCGTCGACCAAACGATCCCGAGTCACGATTAGGGCGTCGTCGGAGTTCCCGGCTGCGGAAGCGGCACCACGGGTGGGGCAGCGACCGGGGCAGTTGCCGCGGCAGGGGCTCCACTGCTTCCCAATCCCACAGACTTCACGAGCAGCGGCCAGTACAGGTACAGCCCGACGCCGATCCCAATCAGAACTCCCAGATAGATCACCAGTGAAATCAGACCTTTCACGCCATCAAATAATCCCTGGAACCATTTCACCCAGGGCCGCCAGCGCTGGGCGCGATCGATCTGCTCATAGAGTTTGTCGAATTCCTGGGTCTTCTTCGCGGCGCTGGCCTGGACCATCTTCGCCTTCACAGCCTGCTCAAATTCCGGGTAACTCGCGAGGGGACGATAATCGGTGCTGTTGACCGGGCAGCCTTTGGTTTTGGCATCGAGCGTCCCGGCTTTCAACAATTGCCGGATCTGCTGAGTCGTGAACTTCGCCTTCTTCGGCGGCCCGCTGGGCTGCGTCTGAATCACGTGCCACAGTGCTTCTTCCTGTGTTTGAGCGGCCGCGGCACTGGCGACGGGAGCCTTGGGGGCCGCTGAGCTTGCCGGCCGGGGAACAGATGCCACTCCACCCACCGAACTGCCCGCCAAAACGGTCGCCGAGGGCGCCGCGACAGCGACTCCCGTACTGGCGATAAACGACAAGACAGTATTCGCCCGGCCGATGGACTGCAGATCGCGGATCAGCTCTTCATAGGTCTGATAGCGCGACTTCGGATCCTTGGCGAGCATCTTGTCGATAATCAAATCAAGTCGATCGGGGATCTCTTTATTGAGAGAACGTGCCCTCGTGAAAGTGCCTTTGGTCTTGGCGAGAATCAATTCCATCGCCGAAGTTCCCTTGAAAGGTAACTCGCCGGTCACGAAGTAATAGAACGTGCAGCCCAAGGCATAGATATCGCTGCGATGATCCACATGCTTGGCATCGGCAGCCTGCTCCGGCGGCATGTAGTAGGGTGTGCCCAGGCCGGTGCCGCTCTGGGTCATCGACATGTCTTCGTCAGTGGCTTTCGCCAGCCCCATATCGGACAGCTTCACGACCCCCTTCTCGGTCACGAGCATGTTATCAGGCTTGATGTCCCGATGAATCAGGCTCATTTCATTGGCGTACTTTAAGGCATCAGCGACGATCAAGATCACGTGCAGTGCGTCGCCCACTTCCAGCTTCTGCTGGTTGTTCATCCAATCCTGCAGACTGCGGCCTCGTTCATGGCCTTTGACGAGTTCCATCGCCAGATACAGCAGCCCTTGCTCTTCCCCGACCGCGTAGCCTTGAACGATGTTCGGATGGTTCAGCTTGGCCATCGTCTGGGCTTCGCGTTTGAAGCGTTTGACAAAGTTCTCCTGCTTGGAGAATTGCTTGTTCATCACCTTCAAGGCGACCTGCCGGTCCAGGCTGACTTGATGGGCGAGAAAGACTTCACCCATGCCTCCCTGTCCCAGCTTCTTCATCAGGCGGAAGTCACCCAGTTGAGTCGCCTTCTTCTCACCACCGGCAGGTTTTTGGGCCGCGGCCGGAGGGATCGGCGCTTTCGGGGACGCACCCGCTTCTCCGATGGCAGTCGCATCCAGATTGGCGGCTGCGGTCTTGTGCGGTGCGAAGTCTTCCCCAGTTGAGTTACCGGCGGGAGGGGGAGTCGCTGCATCCGGAACCAGCGTGGCATCCAGATTCTGAGCCGTCGATTGCTTGGGCTGGGGAGCACTCATGCGAGTCACCCTTTCCGAAAGTAGGAAGAACGAATCAAAAACGAGGCAGACAGTCGTTCTGACGCCAGCGTATCAACAAAAATAAGAAGAAGTACGTCAGGATCGACGTGAAAATCGCGCGTGTTTGACCAGCGATCGCTGATCAGGTTCTCCTCATGGTGCCATCCGCACGACCAAGAGCGAGAAAGAAAAGTCGTCTATTTAAGAATTTACGCCTGATTATGAACTGTTCGGCAGATCGTGGCAAATAAATCTGCGCCGCGAGATGGATTTTCCGGTCGAATCGGCGTGTTCGTTATAACCGGGAGCGCTGGAATGGCGGCAATTAGAGGCCCCAGGCAATAGAAAACAGAATGGGACTTGTCGGACGGATGGGACCAATGGGACTTATGATTTTGATCCCATAAGTCCCATCCGTCCGATAAGTCCCATCTCTTTGCCGGACAGACTGTTGATTACCAACTACATCGACGGCACTTGCGGAATACGCTCGACCAGACCGTCAACTTCGGCCAGGTAAGCCAACAGCCGATCGCGTTCATTGGTCAGGTGCCGGACTCGCAACAGCGATCTGACGCGCGTGGTCAGCTCTAGCTTGTTGACGGGTTTCGATAGGAAGTCGTCCGCACCGGCGTTAACGGCCTTCTCGATGTCGCCCGATTCATTCAGGGCGGTGACCATGATGATCGGAATGTCGCAAGTGGCATCTGATTTCTTCAGCCGCTCACAGACTTCGTAACCGCTCATCCGCGGCATCATGATATCGAGCAGAATCAGATCGGGCTGTTCGCGTTCGACCTGTTTGAGCGTTGCTTCGCCATCGCTGGAAAAGTCGATCAAATAGCCTTCGCCGGCCAGATAAGCTTCCAATAATTCGCAGTTTTGCTGATTATCGTCCGCAATCAAAATGCGCGACGGTCCCGTCGTATAATCGAGACGCATGATGGATCCCCAACGGCCAACGCGTGAGTCATTTCGCGCCGGATTGGCATGCCACCGGTGACCAGACACGGCCCGTAAGCATGGTGCGCAGAGAACTGCGCGGCCCAACCCATTGCTCAAACTTCATTGTCCCACGACGTGCGGTCGTTACCCAAGTTGTGGTGTTTAGTAATGTCGAGAGCATACACAATTTCTCTGAAATGCCTCAATAGGTTCCCAGCCAGAAGGACCGCTCAGAGAATCCGAATTCGCAAAAGTGTACCAAGAAGTTCGAAATTTGGATACCCCAAACCCCCATAGCTCACTCTATCCGCTATTCTAACAAGAGGTTACGGCGTGGGTAGAAGCTCAAAATCCGTTATTGTCGGCTGTGTTTGATGAATCACTACACAGACGATTTCACCACGGAGACACGGAGAGCACGGAGATCTGATTTGAATTTCTCCGTGTTCTCCGTGTCACCGTGGTGAATCTGATCCCTTGATTTAGTAGGTATTGGAATCATCAATCACGGCCTAGCGAGGATCGAATTGCGCTTGCGGTTCGGCGGGGTACCCTCTGCGTCCCTCAGCCTACCATGACGTCGAAGCACTTCACTTCGACGCGGGATACTGACTGGCGACAGTCGGCTTGCCACCCGTCCGCAACATGGACTCGGCCAGGTTGATGACCCACGGCTCCATGCCGGTTTCTCTCATCTGGGCCACGGTTAAATCAATGTCGTACTCCACACGGTGAAAGTGGACCTGCCGGTTTTCGATCACCGCATAAGCACACCGCGGGTCGCCATCACGAGGTTGTCCTACGCTGCCGGGATTGATCACGCGAATGCCGTCGACATCCAGTTCAAACGGAATGTGAGTATGTCCCACGCACACAATATCGGCATCCACGGAATGCAGCACCTCGCGCCAGGCTCCGACTTCATTCGGCAGATATTCATCGAGCGGATCGCGTGGCGTGGCATGCACCAGCAGGAAGTTCAGGTTGTCGAGACAGAACGACTGGGTGACCGGCAGCCGCGAGAGATATTTCAATTGCACCTTGTCGAGCAACTGCCGCTGCAGGGGCCGAGTGACAGCGGCCAGACCTTTGAGTCCACTCCCCCCACGCGCTTCGACGCTTTGAACCACCGCGTGATCGTGGTTACCACGAATGGCGAACGTGGCATGGCGACGAACCCAATCGACGCACGGGCCGGGGTTCGTGCCGTAGTCCACGATGTCCCCCAGCACCAGGCAAGCGTCAAATGTTTCATTGATCGCCTGCAGGGCGGGCCAGTTCGCGTGAATGTCAGCAACCAACAAGATCTTCATCGGGAATCCAGACTGTGGGCAGGTTTGGATGGCCGGGGGAGTTTTTTGTTTTCACAGTCAACAGAAAAATCGTTTATACTACAAGCTCATGAAAAACATCACCGAATGACGAAACCCGAATGACGAAAGAATGTCGAATGACCAGATCCCAATGACTAGATGAAGGTTGTGCTTCGTGAATTCTCTGACTATTGGACATTCGTCATTCTAACGAACCAATCGACTCAAATCTGAAGCTCCGCGCAAATCAAGGGATACGGGAAGAATCGTCCGCGTCCCGGTTCTGTTTTCCAAGCTCAAACTGAAGGAGCCGACGCATGTCAGATCGGTCACTCGATCAGATGCCCCTGAGGGAGTTGTTCGTCCATGCCGAGCATCAGGCCCGCGACTTGGCAGAACACTTGGATTTAAGTTTTCTACCCAAGTTACAGTCACTCGACGACCTGTTGCATCCGAAAGCAGGCGTCAATGAAGCGCGCGATATTACCGTGCGGAATCGCGCGGGCGAAGTTCTGGAAAGCGACAAATTCACGCAACAGATGCTGCAAAAAATCCACGATGGTCTGAACGCCATCGGTGAGGCCTTGCAGCGTCGGGTCGAACAATAACCGCGCAATCGTTGTCAGTCGTGCGCGAATTCGATGCACGAGAATCGAAATCGGGGCGCTTTTTAGATCATCCGACAATCGAAATCGAAGCTTTTTGACAGGCCAAAAACTTTCCAGAATTTCGCCCTGCAGTGCCAAGTTTACACTGTCGTGGTACTTTCGTTGTGATAAGCTACACCCAACTTACCTGCCTGAATAATGCCCGCGAATTTCCATGAAGAATGGGAAACCGCGGGCAGTGACTGATCAATCTTCCCTAGCGGACTGACTACTCACGAAGTCAGCCGCGGGAAATCAGGGCAACACGAGTTTGACGAGCAGACCAAGTCATCGAAATTCGTCGGATATCGACATCTAAGCATATTGTCTTTTTTGATATCTTGTGATTCATTTGGCACACGACCTGCACACGCAATGTGCGGCTCATAATTCTTGGTCAGTCCACACCATTCGGTCAGACTGTCCTATAATTCTCCCGCCAACGAGCGACGATGTTCGTTTGTCGGAGTGATCGAAAACGGGGCCCGAACTTATCAGGTATGAGATTGTCGCTCAGACATGATTCAATCTGTGAGTGATTCAGTTCTGCAATCGATCAAAGTGATTCCGGTCTAAATTCAGCATTCGTTGATGTGAAATTCACAGATAGCGTCATCGCCATCGACGGTGGGTGTCCGCCAACTCGCTCAATCTAGACATTTCGTCTCACTGGCTAAGGAGGCCGGTCGGTGACATCCGAACCCGAACCCAAACGAGGCAGCACTTTTCCACCGCCAGTCGGCGGAGCGGGGACGGTGTATCCACCGCGTGCTGGCGTCGTGCGGAATTCCGAGACGGTCATCAATCTTGAGCGTCGGGCTGCCGCTGCTGAGTCGCCACCCGCAGAATTGCCCGCACCCTCCTCAACGATCTGCGGCGTGCTGTTTCCGAACCCCGAGGCCTTGCAGCAATCCTTCCCGAATCCTGCCGGGATCGAATTGGGGCATTTCCGCATCGAGAACGCCATCCGCAGCGGTGGCATGGGCGCAGTCTTTCACGCCATCGATACACGTTTGAATCGTCCGGTGGCGTTGAAGATCCTGCCTCCCAGCCTGTCACGCGATATCTCATCGGTCCAACGTTTCCGCAACGAGGCCCAGGCTGCGGCGCAACTGGATCATGACAACATCGCCCGTGTGTTCTTCATCGGCGAAGACAAGGGTCTGCACTTCATTGCGTTCGAATTCATTCGCGGCACCAACCTGCGTGAAATCGTCCAGCAACGCGGCAAGTTGACTCCCGCAGAAGCGGTCAATTACACGCTGCAAGTCGCCTCCGCGGTCGCCCATGCTTCAGCCCATGGCGTCGTGCATCGCGACATCAAGCCATCGAATATCATCATCACCCCGTCCGGACGAGCCAAGTTGGTTGATCTGGGACTGGCCCGTAGCGAACACCGTGAGAACGAAGCCGATCTCACGGTGGCCGGGACGACGCTCGGAACGTTCGACTACATTTCGCCCGAGCAGGCGAAGGATCCGCGATCCGTCGATGTCCGAAGCGACATCTACTCGCTGGGTTGTACCTTATATCATTTGCTGACCGGTGAGCCCCCCTATCCTCAGGGAACGGTCCTGCAAAAGTTGCTCGATCATTCGGGTAAAGATGCCCCTGATCCACGAGTCAAAAATCGCAAGGTCAGCCCGGAACTGGCTGCCATCGTGAAGATGATGATGGCCAGCGAACCTCGCCGTCGTTATCAAACCGCCGAAGAACTGATCCGCGACCTGCTGGTTGTGGCCGGATCGTTAGGGCTGCGGAGCATGAGTTCGGAAGGGCTCATGTGGCTCTCGTCGCAATCGACCAAGGATTCGTTCTGGGAACGCCACGCCAGTTGGCTGGCCACCGCCGTCGGCCTGTTACTAATTGTGGGTTATCTGCAGTACCTAGGACCTCGCCGCGATCGTAGCAACAATCTCTCGCAGCAGGCTGCCGGGGTCAATCCGTTCGATCCCGATGCGGACATTGACGGAGGTGCGCCACCCGCGACATCCGCCACCGATCCCGCAAAACCTGGTACGTCCAACTCACCGCGCGAGACTTCTCCAGCGGAAACGCGCCCCTCCAATCAACAGCCCACGGCCATTGCTGCCAATGACAATCCCGGGGCACCTGCGACCACCGAGTTAGTCGGAGGCTCAGCCGAACCGGAATCTCCTGGAACGGTCACGATTCCGAAATCGCTGATTCCCGGCTCGTTGTCCGATCCCAAGCTGGTATTCGGCAGCGGATCGGAAAAGGGCCCGTTTGCACTGTCGCCCTTGGTCAATGACCCTCCACAGGGGGTGATGATTGGTCCCCGCGAGTTCCAGCCGGACTTACTTGCCAGTCGTACCGGATCCAAGCCCAGCGCGTCTGAGGCGGGTAAGCCCACGGAGTCGATCGAAGGCAACCCCGCCCCGACCGGTCCCAAGCCGACCGACAACCCGAACCCCGGAACACCTGATTCCAATCCGGCGGTGACTGCGGCCGATGTGACGTCTCAATCAGCCATCGTGGTGGTCAAGTCGGACGGATCTCCCGAGCAAACGTTCCCGACTCTCGAAGCGGCGTGTGCCGTCGCCCAGGATGGGAATGTGATCGAGCTCCGATTCACCGGACTGCGTACAGAGTCCCCGCTGAGCATTCGGAACAAGATCACGATCCGCGCAGCCAAGGGATTTCGTCCGGTCATCGAATTCGTTCCCAAAGAAATCCCAGCCTCGGGTTACGAAACCCGGATGATGAAATTGGTCGGCGGGGGTGCGTTGGATCTCGTCGACGTCAGCCTGCTGATGAACGTCAAAGCGGCCATTGCGGCGACTGAAGGCTGGGCGCTGATCAGCACCCAGCGGGCAGAAGCGGTCCGCCTGCAACGCGTCACCGTCACCGTCAACAACCCGGCGAAGCGACCGTCTGCCGTGGTTGAGTTTCGTGGCGGCCCGTCGCGCATGGTGGCCGACATGGAGATGATGAACTCCGGCCAGATGTCCAACCAACTCACCGTGCAGTTGAAGGATTCGATGGTCCGGGGCGGAACCGATTTGTTCGTAGTCAGAACGTTCCTGTCGGCGCGCGTCGATCTGGAAAACTGCTTGCTGGCATTGGACGGAACCGTCTTGCGTGCTCAGGGCTCAATGGACGCTCCCGAGAAGCAGACACTGCTGACCTTGCGTCTCGACCAGATCACGGCCGCGGTGAATGAGGGCCTGATTGTGATGGACGGCGGCGAGGCTCCCCGCAAGCTCGGACAAGTCCTGGTGGAATCCTCGAATAACATCTTCACGACCATCACCTCACCCGAGCACCACGCTGCTCCGTTGATTTCGATGGCCAGCAGTGAACCGCCCGACGATTTGTTGAAGTTGCTGAATTGGAATGGCCAAAAGAATTTCTACGACGGCTTCGAATCGTACTGGACACGCACCACAACCGATGGATCCAAGACGACCGTCTGGGACTATGAAGAATGGAAGTTCCGCTGGGACAGCAAAGAAATTGATCCGCACGCGACGATCGTCCTGTGGAAGAAGCAGTGGTCGGGACGCCCCTATGCCGAGCTCAATCCCGCTGATTTTCAGCTCGACGAAAACGCCAATGGCAACCCAGCTCTCTCTGGCGCGAATGACGGCGGAAACGCAGGTGTCGACCTTTCCCGCCTGGAAAAACTGAACGTCACGATGCCGCCGGAAACGGCTGCGGTCAGTGACGTGAAACGCAACCTGGGAAATGACGAATAAGGGCGGAGAAGCCTGAGTTCTGATCGCGGGCACGTGGCCGACGCTGCCAACGTCGGTGCAGATGCTGCCAGCGTCTGCCACGGATAAAGCCCGCTTGACTCCCGGTGTGATGCGTGTGAAGATTTATCTCTACGTTTGCTATCTGACCATATCTCTGGAGGTTCTTCGATGAAGAATGCGTTGATTTGCAGCTTGAGTGTTCTAGCGCTGTGTGCCACGAGCGTCGCCCAGGCAGCTCAGATTACTGGTGAATATATCGAGTCTCGGTCCTGCGACGTCTACACCGGACCGTGTTTTGCCAATGGCCAGATCGGCCAGGCAGGTCGCGAAGCCTTGATGGCCTGGAAGGTCGACCAGGGGAGTTGGAACGGCGTCGATCTGGCTGGCATGAGTGCCGTGCTGGTGCTGAATGCCAAAGACACGCTGGGCTTCAATCCCTCGTTCGCCGTCAATCCGTTCCCGGTAAAGTCGGTGATTCTCGTCGACGAAAAGGCCAGCCCCGAACAACGTGAAGCCCTGGTGGCCTTCGTGAAATCATCGACCCCCAAGCTTTCCGATCAGATCGTCAAGGTCGACACGGCTCCGATCACTCTCGTCAACGATCACTTGTCCGGCAAGGGCAAACTGGTGGCGGGTGACTTGGCACGGATTGAGACTCGGGCGATGTCCAAGAAGGACTGCGTTTGCACCAACGAAGCCGTCTTCTATCCGCCCCTGACCAAGATATCGAACTCGCAACCTGCGTATGCGTTGCTGACCAGCTACACAGGTGACGGCCTGAATAACACGTGGGAAGTCAACGGTGCCCGCAGCGCGTTCCTCGGGACGTTCCGCCGGTAATCACCGATCAGCCGGGACGCACTGGCAACCGGTTCACAGTTCAGGGTTCAGGGTTCAGGGCCCAACGGTTGATGTTGAGATCTCACCGCGCCCCCAACTTTTCACGGAAGTTGGGGGCGTTTCTCGTTCCACGAAAAGCTCCATGTCGCTCGAACCTGCTTCAAAATCACCGCTGCCGAATTGGTCGTGCGAGACCCACAGCGTCGATGCAACTCGCGAACTGGGGGCCAAACTCGGCGCGGCCCTCGAAGCCAGCAGCGTCATCGCCCTCTCCGGAAATCTGGGAGCCGGCAAGACCCATCTGACGCAAGGCATTGCGGAAGGCCTCGGGGTCGAACGGCGGCTCGTCAACAGTCCCACATTCGCCCTGGTCCAAGAGTATGCTGGCCGGCTGCCGGTATTTCACTTTGATACCTACCGGCTGCGCAACGTCGACGAATTTCTGGACCTGGGTTTCGACGAATATCTCTCGTTGCGCGGCGTGTGCATCATCGAATGGGCAGAACGAGTGGCAGAGGTCTTGCCTGCCGACACACTCACGATTCGAGTCAGCGCCACGGGCGAATCGACACGGCAGTTCCAATGGCAAGCCGGAGGCGAGATCTCCCTCAGAATCTTGAACAAATTGCGAGGTCACGAGACCTAAGGCAAGCTCGAGTATCGTGGGACGGGTCTCCAGGCCCGTCCGTCCCCCGTTTGGCATTTCTTCGCGTCCTTCGTGACCTTCTGTTCCAAACCATTTTTTACAGAAGGACACGAAGGATACATTCGATGCACGTCCTGTGGGCACGGCCGTTTCCCAGCGGGACGGACGGGCCTGGAGACCCGTCCCACGACACGTATCTCAAGAATCATCCGTTTCGACTGTTTCGAGAATAATCTATACTGTCAGGACCACAGGTTAGTGCAGTTCGTACCGTCCGAATGAGTTGGAAGCCCTCACCATGAGCATGCTCGTAGTTGTTTTGTTTTCGGCGATTTGCCTCATCACGGCCTACTACACCTATGGACCGCTGCTGGTCCGTTTGCTGCATCTCGATCCCAATGTCGACACCCCTGCGACCACCATGCGGGACGATGTGGACTATGTTCCCATCGAGTCCAAGTTTCTGCTCAGCCAGCACTTTTCCGCGATCGCCGCGGCAGGGCCCATCGTGGGGCCGATCCTCGCGGGTGTCACGTTTGGCTGGGTGCCGGCGTTAATTTGGATTCTGGTGGGATCAATCTTCATTGGTGGCGTCCATGATTTCACCGCACTCGTCGCTTCGATCCGACACAAGGCCCGCTCGATCGCGGAAGTCGTTCGGGACCACATGTCGCCCCGCTCGTACGTTTTGTTCTTGAGTTTCGTCTGGATGGCCCTGATCTACATCATCGTGGCCTTCACCGATGTCACCGCATCGTCGTTCCTCGGCAACCAACCGCTGGAAAATGATGCGGTTGTGCTGGGGGGCGGCATCGCGACATCATCACTGCTGTACCTGCTGATTCCGATCATCATGGGCCTCGTCTTGCGGTACAAATTGATGACCGTCAACGTCGCGACCGTGGTCTTCCTGCCGCTGGTCGCCTTGTCGATCTGGGGCGGGCAGTACATCCCGTTCGATGTGGGCCAGATCTTCAACCTCAGTCCGGCGAGTGCCCAACGCTTCTGGAACGTCTCCTTGCTGGCTTATTGCCTGATTGCCTCAGTCATCCCGATGTGGCTGTTGTTGCAGCCGCGAGGCCACCTGGGCGGCTACTTCCTGTACGCGGTCCTGCTGGCGGGCGGCTTGGGAATTGTCTTCGGTGGCAAGACGATCGAATATGATGCCTTCCGTGGCTTCGATGTTCCGGACGCCGACGGCATGCCCCGACCACTGGTCCCGCTGTTGTTTATCACCATCGCCTGCGGAGCCTGCTCGGGCTTCCATTCAATCATCGCCTCCGGCACGACGTCCAAACAATTGCGGAAGGAAACCGACGCGCGGCTGGTGGGATATGGTGCCATGCTGATGGAGGCCATGGTCGCCATCATCTCGCTCTGTTGTGTGATGATGCTGAAACCCACTGACCCCCTTATCAACGGCGGCACTCCCAAACCGAACTTCTTGTACGCGATTGGCATTGGCAACTTCATGGGCTTGCTGGGCATCCCGCAAACGTTTGCCGTGTCCTTTGGATTGATGGCCTTCACGACATTCGTCTACGACACGCTCGACGTTTGCACGCGACTCGGCCGATACATCATTCAGGAGTTGACCGGGTTGTCGGGCTCCGCCGGAAAATGGCTGGGAACAATTCTGACCGCCGGCGTGCCGCTGATTTTCTTGTTGGGCCAACCGATCGCCCCCAATGGGAAACCCGTTGCGATCTGGCTGATTTACTGGAATTTGTTCGGAGCCAGCAACCAACTCCTTGCCGCGCTGACGTTGTTGGGAGTCTCGGTCTGGCTGTGGCGAACCTATCGCGCCGCGTGGGTCATTCCGGTCGTCGGTGTGCCGTGCGTGTTGATGTATACGATGAGTATGTGGGCTCTGCTCCGCATGATCTGGCCGCCTCCTCTCACCGCCGCAGCCGCCGCCAAGGCCGCCGCGTCTCAGACCGTGGTACCAGTGCCCGTGGTCGCCAGCGTACTCGCGATTCTTGGAGTGCTGATCCTGGTTGAGGCTTTAATTGCCGTCCTCGGTCCGCTGCCAAAACCGCCGGCGGAAGAACCGCGCCTGGCAACGGCTTAACGTTGCCTCCCATCCGTCCCATTGGTTCGATAAGTCCCATCAGCGTTTTAATGGGACCCATGGGACTTATCGAACCAATCGGACATGTGCTTGCCCCTTTCCTCCCGCAAGGACGTGTGTTAAGGTGCGTGCAGTCTGCGCGGATATTTTTCCACGGCCGCGCGTTGCTTCCTGATGCACATTCCGTTTCCGAGGAGCCTTCATGTCTGATCAGCCCGTTTCCGCTCAACGCGGCACTTCGACCGACTCTGCCTTGTCTCGCCGTACATTTCTGGCTGCCGCCGGGGCCGTCGGCTTGGCGGCCTCGCAAGCTTTGGCTCGTGACTACGGCCCGTTTGCGGCCCCCGTGCGGTATCCTGAACCCGATGTCGTCGTGCTCGACAAGAAGTTCGCGAAATACAAGATGGGCAACAGCCCCATTCAACGTCTCTACCACAGCGACCAGATGCTCTGGGCCGAAGGTCCCGCGTGGAACGGCGTCGGTCGCTATCTGGTCTGGAGCGACATCCCCAACAACGTCCAGATGCGCTGGCTCGAAGAAGACGGGCACGTCAGCACGTTCCGCAATCCCGCTGAGAACAGCAACGGGAATACCTTCGATTACCAGGGACGCCAGATCTCTTGCCAGCACAACACACGCCGCGTGGTCCGCTATGAATACGACGGCAAGGTGACGGTCCTCGCCGAGAAGTTCAACGGTGTCTCGTTGAACGCTCCCAATGACGCGGTCGTCCATCCCAACGGAGACATCTGGTTCACCGATCCCGGCTACGGTGCATTGATGAACTACGAAGGGACGAAGGTCGAGTCGCAAACGGTCCAGCCCATTCAAAAAGAAGCGATCTACCGAATTGACGGGCAGAACCTGAAGCTGACCAAGGTTGCCGACGACATCTTCAAGCCCAACGGCCTGTGCTTCTCTCCAGATTACAAGAAGCTGTATGCCGCTGACACGGGGGCCTCGCACTATGAGGACGCCCCCAAAAACATCCGCATCTGGGATGTGACCGACGAGAAGAAACTCGTCAACGGCCGCGAGTTTGCCTCGATGGCACTGGCAGATGGCGTCGACAAGGACGGCAAAGAGGTCACCCGTGCCGGCCTGGCCGACGGCATCCGCTGCGACGCAGACGGCAACATCTGGGCGAGTGCCGGATGGGTGGGGGATGGCTACGACGGCGTCCACATTTTCTCTCCCGAAGGTGTCCGCATCGGCCAGATTCTGCTTCCCGAAATCTGCAGCAACGTCTGCTTCGGCGGGACGAAACGCAACCGTTTGTTTATGACGGGAAGCTCCTCGTTGTACGCGGTCTATGTCGAAACCCGCGGTGCCCACATCGCGTGAAATGCTGGAATCTCGCAGCCGTGATAGCCCAGGTTCCCGAACCCGGGCTATCACAGGCGCGCCTCCGGTGAGGGAAAATCGTACCAGATATCTGCTGCTCGTTGCATCAAGCCGTGCTGCAATATTGAAGGCTGATCCCCCGTTGCCAGGCACGTAAAGACTGGTTGCCCAGGGAAAATCTCGGTTCCCGGGACTGGGATATCAGCGAGCTGCGGTAGGGTCGCTAGATCAATTGCAGAGGGGATCTCCGCAGTCAAATCGAGAGCTCGTGCTGCGCGGTTGGCGTACATGATCACCTTGCAGCAATACCGTCCTTGAGACGCCCAGGGAACCTCGGGCAACCGCACGTCAAAGCCGTCTTCGACGCACGCCCGTCGGTGCCAGTCTAACAGTGGCACCTGCCAATAATGCTCGAGCAACTCCATCGAAGCCGTATAGCGCGGATTGACCTCGGTCAACCAGGCAGTCTGGCCATCACGGATGAGATCGATGCCGAACAGTCCACGCAGCCCGCACTCACGGCTGATCACGGAACCGATCTGACGAATCAGTTCCCCCAATTTCGGATCGCAATCTGACCAGGGAAAGATGGAGCCGCAATAGCCGAATCCGGGGGCATTCAACTGCCCCCAGCCAATCAACTGTTGCGAGATACCCAACAACTCGGCCGATTCAGAAGTGGCCAGAAACGCTGCGGCAATCGGGGTTCCCGTCGCCAACTGCTGGAAATAATGCGGCTCCGCCAGCACGGAAGTGTCCGCACCCCAGACGGCAATTGCTCGGCCCGCCGCGGAGCGCAACGGCTTCATCAACCACTTTCCGTCGCGCGGAGGTGCCGACGCACTGGAACATAATCCAAGAACCGGCAACCCCGCCTGTTGCAGGATATCCCGGCAAAACCACGGATTCCGACAGCGTTTCAAGCTCCCCGAAGAGTTACCCCACAACGTGTTTCGCTCACACAACCGATCGACCTCTGACGGCGAGTTCTCAAGCGCTCCCGTGTAGATCCAGGGCAGGGCAGGCAAATGCGCGACGGCCTCAGCCAGTTTGTGTGGATAGTGAGGCACGTCGAGCACCGTCGCAAACGCCCGCAAATCAGCATCGGCAAACATGTCGCCGCAGATGGGGTCGAATCCGGCACGGATCGCGGAAAACGCGGCCGCGCGGGTACTCGCTCCGAAGATCACCAAGGGGTTCATGCTGCCGCTTCGCCCGGTTGCTCGTTCTTGAAATTGCCATCCTCACTGATGTCATCAAACCGTACCGACATCCGTTTCGATACCCCAGATTCTTCCATCGTCACGCCGTACAGCACATCGCCCGTCGACATCGTCCGCTTGGAGTGCGTGATCACGATGAACTGCGTGGTCTCGCGAAATTCCTGGACCACCTTCATGTAACGCTCGACATTGCCTTCATCCAAGGCCGCGTCCACTTCGTCCAGAATACAGAACGGACTGGGACGACTTTGGAAGATGGCCATCAACAACGCCACCGCAGTCAGGGTCTTCTCACCACCGCTTAACAGTGAGATGCTGCGCAGTTCCTTACCGGGGGGACGAGCCACCACATCGATGCCGCATTCGAGGACGTTCTCAGGGTCTTCGAGGACGACATCGCCTTCGCCGCCGCCGAACAGCTTTCGGAACAACTGCTGGAAATGAACGCGGATCTCCGTGAACGTCTCCAGAAACATCCGCTTGCTCTCGGTGTTGATCCGGCGAACAATTTCTTCCAACGCCGCCTTGGCCTCCACCAAGTCCTGCAGCTGGGCATATAAACGGTTATAACGCGTTTCGAGATCATCAAGATCACGCAAGCTCTCGACGTTGACGTTCCCCATCAACTTCAGCTTGCGACGCAGACGGTCGATTTGCTCTTCGACTGCCGCTCGCACTTGCGGGTCGATGGCAAACGTCTCATCAATCGTCGGAGCCACTGGCAACTCGGGCACAACTTCGATGAAGTCCATCGCCGATTCCAGATCACTCGTCGCGATCCCGTCCTCAATGGCATCATCGGTCGCGGGCTCCGGCGGTCGCAAACAGGCTGACACACCGGTCGCGGCGACCGTTTGCAGATCGAGTTGATACTCATCCTGCAGGCGCTCGGTGAGATGCTGAACCTGCTGCGTGATCTCGCGAGCCTTCAGCTCAAACGCATGCTGTTGATCCTGCAATTCGCGACGCTGATGCCGCAATCGCAGTTCCTGTTCGGACATCGCACTCCGACGCTGCCGGACCTGGTCCTTCTCGGCCTGGCGTTCAGCCACCTGCACCATCAAGACGGCCTTCTGCTCGTTCATCTCGGCGACGACACTGCGGCTGGTCTGCAAGTGCACTTCGATCTGCTCGGTCTTGCTGAGAATCACCTGCAACCGCCGTTCGGCCTCTTCCCGCTGCAAGTCGCGCTGATAGCGCTCCTGGTCCAGACGCACCCTGGCGTTCTGCAAATTGTTGATTCGCTCTTCTTGCTTGGCGAAATCAAACTGCTCCTGATTGAGCTGCTCCTGTCCTTCACGCAACCGGATCTCGTCCGCGATGAGTTGCCCGTCGGCCCCTTCGAGAAACGCCCGCAACTCAACGAGCTCCGCTTCGGCCGCCAGCATCTCGACACGGGACTGCGCCGCATCTGTTTCGAACGTGCCTTGCTCGGCAATCAGTTCGTCAAGTTCCGCCTGAACTTCATCCCGTTCGCGGCGATAGCG
Organism: Planctomycetaceae bacterium; assembly: GCA_021732415.1. Taxonomy (GTDB): domain Bacteria; phylum Planctomycetota; class Planctomycetia; order Planctomycetales; family Planctomycetaceae; genus JAKFVC01. The sequence continues at coordinate 16,160 of JAKFVC010000035.1, read as the reverse complement.
ATCGCGCTGCATTTCCTGCCCGCTGATGCCCGACTTCAGATCGCCCAACTGGTCCGCAGTCCGTTCGATTTCAGCCTGCATCGCCGTCAGTTCGCGATCGATCTGCACCAGTCCCTGGGCGATTTCTGTGAGCTGAGTTTCTTCTGTTTGAATCTGACGATCCAACCGGATGAGATCGTTCTTCAGGCTGCGCAGTTCGCTCTTGCGAGAGACCAGAGCCGTCTCGCTGCGCACGGTGCCGACGTAGAGGGTCCCGTTGCTTTCCAGCAATTCGCCCTGCAATGTGACAAACCGCGCATAAAGGCCGTCACCCGCGGCGAGTTCAAATGCAATATCCAGCGACTCGACGATCCACGTGTCGCGCAACAGTTGTTCTGCCAGCTGCGGGTATCCCGACGCCGACGTCACCAACTGGTCAGCGCGGCAGGTCACTCCGGGAGATTTGCTGAAGTCCGGACCACTGAAGATCTGCAGTTGTTCTGCCAGTTGCGAGGCGTACCGTTGAGCCGACACACCGGGTCGCCGGGCCATCGTCTCGTCATGAATTATCAGACTGCCAGCATCGGTTCCTCCCAATGCGAGGAAGCCCACGCGGCCTGAAATCTGGCAACGGCCCTCGTGCAGGTACTCCAGCAGCGGGCCGTACTCCGACAGGACAATGACCTGGGCGCGGTTCCCGAGCGCGACTTCCAACAGTGCGGCCTGATCAATCTCCGTCGACAGCAGTTCGGCAACGCTCCCCAGAACCGTGTTCCACGGCGGCACCGGAGTATCCTTGGCCCGGGCCAGGATTTCCTTAACGCCGACGCCCACGCCTTCCTGCCGGCGTTCCAGGTCCTCCAGCAAATTCTTGCGGGCCTGCCCGGCACTGCGTTGTTCGCGATTGAGAGCCAGATTGCGCTGCGTTTCTTCCTGCTTGATGAGCAACTCTTCGCGCCGGCCACGTATCTCCTGCACAACCTCGCGCTGCTGGCTGATCTGCCCCAAGGCCGCTTCGATCCCAATCTGACGACGATCGAGATCCGCCTGAACTCCCGCAATGTCCCGATCCAGTTGATCGCGACGCACGCTGGCCCGCTTGCGAGAAGTCTCCAATGCGGCGAACTGAGAGTCGAAACTCCCCACGCGATTCTGCAGCACGGTCACTTGCTGCATCAGGACCAGTTGCCGCTCGCGCTGCTGATCGAGTTGCTCGCGGTGCCGATGAATGGCTGCAGAGAGATCCCGCAACGTCTGCTCGCGACCTTGCAGTTCCGCCTGTCGCGCTTCGAACGACGTCAGGATATAGTTCAGATCGCCATCGGCCTGCTGAAGTTCACCAGTCGCAGCGGACGCTCGCGCCTGCAGTTCTTCCTGCTGTTGCTGCAGGCGAACGATTTCCGCTTCGAGTTCCGCCTTGCGGGCCGACTGATGCAGGATGGTCGCTTCATGGGTCGCGGCGGCTTCTCGATTTTCTGCGGCCAGACGCTCCACCACACGCAGTCGATCTTCGCATTCCGCCACTTGAGCATCGACAGTCGACTGCTCTAGTTCAATCTGCTGATGATCGGCGGTCAGTTCTTCCAGCCGCGACGCAATCAGCGTCATCTCCTGCCGGAATTTTTCCAAGTCGACCGAGAGGACTCGATAGTCATCTGCAGCCAACCCCACTCGCAGAGTCTTCAGCTCTTCCGTGTATTCGCGGAACTTCGTCGCCTTGGTGGCCTGCGATCGGAGCGCCGTCAACTGGCCGCGGACTTCATCCACGATGTCGGTCAGTCGCACCAGATTCTGCGCGACGCGTTCCAGCTTGCGGAGAGCGTCCTGCTTGCGGGCGTTGAACTTGCTGATGCCGGCCGCTTCTTCAAACACCGTGCGACGAGCCACATTGGTCGCCTGCAACAGGGCATCGACTCGCCCCTGTTCAATGATGCTATAGGCCGAGGTTCCCGCCCCGGTCCCCATGAAGAGGTCTTTAATATCCTTCAGCCGCGCCGGAGCCCGGTTGATGAGATACTCGGCTTCGCCGCTGCGGTAGATGCGTCGGCCGACCTGCACTTCGGTGGTGTCGACGTTGAGAATATTCTTCGAGTTATCGAAGGTCAGAGTCGCTTCAGCATAGCCGGCGGGCTTGCGGCCGCCCGAACCGTTGAAGATGACGTCGGTCATCTCCTTGCCGCGGAGGCTCTTGGGACTTTGATCGCCCAGCACCCATTTGATCGAGTCGACGACGTTGCTCTTACCACTGCCGTTCGGACCGACGACGCACGTGATCCCAGCCGAAAACTCGAACGACGTTCGGTCGGCAAAGCTCTTAAAGCCGAACAATTCGAGGGACTTGAGCATCGGGGACTCAACAGACGTGACGTTTGGCCGAACACAAAAAAAGGCGAGCGTCCGGCGTAGTTAAATCTACGGGGCGGATGGTTATTAGCGACTGTCGACTACCATACAACGAAATACAAAAGGACGGATGAGTTACTTCTCACAATGCCCTGAAACATCATTGCAACACGATTTCTCAGTCCTGATTCGTGTTATTTGTGTGATTCGTGGTCGAGAAATTCCTAAAGCAGAAGAACCACGAATCACACAAATGACACGAATAGGTCCTGACCAGAAGCAACCTGTGATCAAATACCCGTTTCTTTTCTTAGTAAATCTTCGTGTCCTTTGTGACCTTCTGTTCCAATCTTTTTATTACAGAAGGTCACGAAGGACACGAAGAAATGCGAAGTTTTGGAGAGATCGATTGCCAATCTCATGATTCAGGCAAACAGTGACATAACGGTGTTTATTACTATTCGATCTCGAACTTACTGGTGGATCCTTCAGCAGGAGGCAGTTTCTCGTCAGTGGGTTCGCTCTCAGCGGTATCACTCTTCTTGCCTCGCGAACGAGGTTTTTCGGTGCTGGATTTCTCGGCCTTGGGCTGTTCGTCATCGGATGATGTCGCCGCTGGCAATTCTTCCTCTGCTTCATCGGACTTAGATTTGCCGAACCAACCAAACCACGATTTCGACTTGGCCTGGCTGGGAGGCAGATCTTCGGCTTCCGCTTTCTTACCCTTGGACGAATCGGCTTGAGACGGTGCCTTGGAATCTTTGCTGATGTCGGTCAAGCTGGCCGCGCCGGCGTCTGACGCAGGGTCAGGCTCTCCGCCCTCGATCGGCAATTCCACTTCATCGCTGTCTTCAGGCGCCTCACCCAGCGGATTCAACACGGGGAAGAGATTCGGATTCGAAGATGGCCGGCCCACCTTGGTTGATTTCTTGGAATCCTTATCACCATCCGTCACGGTACGATAATACAACCGTCCGGCCTGCGGCAGGGCGTCGAGTTCCAGGCGGCCTTCCACATTGTATTGAGCCGACGCTTGGGCCAGCATCTGGGCGACGTCAGGATAAGTGGCCCCCATCTCGGCGGCCGCTTCGATGACGTCCACGACCTTGGTCGATACGATCTTGCGTTGATCGGGCTGGCCAAGCGCAAATCGAGTCAACGTGACCGATTCGGCACCCGCCTGGGAATTCACATTAATATGGCTACCCGCGGTCAAAGCCAGCGGCGTCCGAAATTTCTGATTGGCTCCAAACAGCACCACTTCCGGCCGACGATGCCGAGTCAGGTGAATCATCGGATCACCCTTGGAATCGACGACGTGCAGCATGAAGTGGTCGTTTAGCTTTCTGCCGCGAATGTAGGGGTCGTTCTTATCCAAAGTCCACAACGCACGGAAGGCTCCGTACTTGGTTTCCGCACTGGTCTCGTCCATCAAGTCTTTGAGCAACTGGAAGCACACCGCTTCGTCCAAAGCCGACAATGCCGCCACGCAGTACACGCGGAAGGCGGGTTCGTCTTTGGCCAATTTCGCCAACTCTTCGGCGCCCGTGTCGTCACCCAGATAGGCCAGGGCCTCTGCAGAATAAAACCGGACTTCGGCACTCGGATTATTGAGAGCCTTTTTCAAGAACAGGATCGACTCGGTACCGATCGCTTCGTACTGAATCGCAGCCTTGGCGGCCCGATCGGGGTCGACCAGATCTTCCTGCAGTCGCTCCATGCGGTCGCGACGCTGGATATCGTTCTCACGGAACGCCACGTGTCGAATCACCTGCATGTAGCGCGGGTAGTTGTCTTTGTAGCGCGGGTGGACCTTCAACTGCACGTATTGGTCGTCCTTCGCTTCTGCGAGCGATTTCTTCTGACCGTGATCGTAGAAATGGAAACGAGTCCCAATGCGGTCCGCAATACGGCTCGTGTTACGAACGCTGCGGAAATCGCTGCGCAAATAGAGTCCCAGGGTTCGATCCTTATAGCCGATACCGCCGCCGAGAATACGACCACGCTTCAGCACGCCTTCCTGATTTTCGCCCTTGGCAATCGAGACCAGAATGGGCCCCGCGGCCTTGCCGAAGATCTTGCCCTTGAGAGTCCCCTGGCCTTGAACGTTGGCCTGTTCGGTCATATCAGCTGGCAACAACCAGCCACCCTCGAGACTCGTGGCTTCCGTATTGGGAGGCAACCGGACTTCCACATCGAAACTGTGGCCCTTCTGAATGTCTGCCGGCAGGTAAGCCGTCAACAGGACCAGGGCCGTCGAAGTCGACTGCAACTGTTCGCGATAATTCGTGACACCACGCTTCTTCATGTCGTCTTCGAGCTGCGTGCGATAAATCGACGGCGGCGGGTCTTCACCCGTGTTATTCAAGCCTGTCACCAGGCCGACACCGTGAATGGCGATCACGTTGTTGCCCGAGATCGCGGCGTAATTACCGACAAATTCCGTCTCTTTGCGACGGTCCTTGTTGTCCTCATCCGCATCGCGGTCTTTCTCCGCGTTCTGGAATCGGAACAGATTCAATTCCATGCAGCCACCCAAGGCCATGAGACCCAGGCAGCACAATACGGTATTGATTTTCAGGGATAGACGCATACAGCAAGCTTCTCCAACAAGATCAAGCCGCAGCCGCTGAGGCCGACCGGCGATGATCAGTGTCTGGAATAAAATGCAACGCGAAACCAGCGGCCGAGTGGACGTCCGTTGGAAAATGGCGGGTAGTAGGGCAAGCAGCAGGGATGGAGATCTCGGACCACAAACGTTGACAGGACGTCAAACGTCAGGACGCAGACCGAGACAATATTCGATTGGACTTCGGGAAAGTGTCAGAACGATAAGCGGAGTCGCCAAAACGGTCAAGGGGAAGTTAACAAGGTAGCCTTAGGAACCGTAGGATGGCCGCCCCGGCCGTCTGCATTCGACTCTCACACACCAACCAAGCCAGAGTGCCCAACCAACCATCTCCGCGCGAATTGACCTGCGATCTTTGAATTCTTTGGACAATTGCTGGTCGATAGCGAAGCAGCCGTAGGATGGCCGCCCCGGCCGTCTGCGTTCGACGATCGAACACTACCAGCCCTAGAGTGCCAAACCAAACAGCTCGGCGCGATTGGGCGCGCTTTGAAGTCTTTGCAAAATCGCTCGTCGAAAGTCAGGCACTCGACGGCCGGGGCGGCCATCCTACAGGCCCGCGTAAATTCGGGTGTTCCCTTTGAACTTCTTTGATCCCTTTGAACTCTTCACCTTCTTTGACTTCTTTGAGCACATCGAGCGCCTAAAACCCCAGGTGAGCCCCGTGCCGTGAGGCCGGGGTTGGGGTGGCGACTCGCTTTGCTGTACCAGCGATCTTCAACAGATAGACGATTTACCACGGAACCACGTCGCTACTCTACCCCGGGACTGACGCCAAATGGCACTCGCTTTGGCTGTTCGACAAATCAGCCGTTGGGCGTTAGCCCACGGTTCGGGCCACAATCGACTCATATTTCCAAAGAACCGGACGCTAACGCGTACCGGCTGATTGGCCAAGTCACAAAGTCAGTACCATTTGGCTGACGCCGCCGGGCTCACCTAGCTTGGGGTGTTGCGCCGCGACTTCTTTGATCCCTTCGACTTCTTTGATCCCTTCGACTTCTTTGATCCCTTTGAACTCTTCGCCTTCTTCGACTTCTTCGACTTCTTTGAGCACATCGAGCGATTAAAGCCCTAGGTGAGCCCCGTGCCGTGAGGCCGGGGGTAGGGTGGCGACTCGCTTTGCTGCACCAGGGATCTTCAATAGGTAGACGATTTACCACGGAACCACGTCGCTACTCTACCCGGGGCTGACGCCGCCGGGCTCACCTAGCTTGGGATGTTGCGCCGCGACTTCTTTGAACCCTTCGACTTCTTTGATCACCTTCGACTTCTTTGATCCCTTTAAACTATTGTCCACTCTCTTTGGCGATTGATCATGTCATCTCAGACCTCAGAGGGGGTCGCAGAGCATCGGTTCTGCGACCCCTTCAGGGTCGAGATTCCATCGTTGAACGCTTTCCGGTGGTGTCGCTGCGCTCAACCACCGGCTACTCTCTTTAATCCCTCCGGGATAAATGCGAAGACGTGATCTGGCCCGGATCCACAATTGCGGCATAGCGGTTCATTTTCTCAGATCCGCTCACCGACACCAAATTGTGAATCCTTGGGCATCATCCCGCATTGGGCGCCACGAGTCCGGATTCCCCTGATCCTATTCGCAACTCGCAATGCGGGAATATTTCGCGGTCTCATGTGCGCCCTCGAACGGGGCACACAACCTCATCGAGTTATTCCCGACATCTCAACGTGGCCTTCTCGCCTCATGATGCCATTGCTCCCGCAACATGGTGAGTTTCGGCATCACTCAGCTTCCGCGAATGGCCGCTGTCGAATCTCTGTGGACTCGCCGTTAGTCACTGCAATGCAATGATTTACGCCCCACGTTGTGTCACACTGTAAAGAAACCGAAACAAAATGTATCGATTGGCATACGGGCTGCTTTACATCTCTTCCATACAAACGACCGGTCACCAAACACGCCGGTCAGACTCACACCCAGATTCACAGCCAAGTAGACGACGCAGAAGGAACCACAGCCATGACGAACATCCTCACCAACCTGTTGCACGACGAAGCCGGTTTCATTGTCTCTGCCGAATTGGTCCTGGTCGCCACGATCGGCGTCCTCTCCCTGATCGTCGGCCTCTCCGAAGTCGCCTTCAACATCAATCAGGAACTGGAAGACGTCGGCTCAGCCATCGGTTCGATCAATCAGACCTATCAATACAATGGGGCCGCCGGCCACAAGGGACAAAGCTCGGGCAGTGCGTTCTGGGACAACCGCGACGCGGGTGACTGCGACTGCGACATCGTCTGCAGCGTCTCTCCCACCGGCGAGCACTAAGACATGACCTCTGGCTGTGGTCTGGAATCCGTTGTCAATTGTCGGGAAACCGACAATTGGCAACGGATTTTTTTCTTGCGCGCAGTGGACGTGGGATGGGACTCCAGTCCCGTCTGAGCCTGTAACGTTCAACTCAATAGACTTTGATCCATCGCGAGCTTCGCGCAGCGCCTGCGTTGTGTTTCATTGCCGCGACGAATGAACCATCCACGTCCCCTCTGAGCAGCAACTCGTGCGCTGCGCGAAGTTCGCGAGAATCGAAGATGGCTCAAATCGAACGGTCACGGGCCTCAGACGGGACTGGAGTCCCATCCCACAAGAGATTTCACGGCATGGACACATGCTTGCCTAAATCCGCGATCATGTCGCGCGTCGCAGCGGCGACTGCCGCTTCCCAATCCGACGGTCCAAACTGCTGCGAGTAAGGTGCCCGCTTATGCGCGAAGATGATGCCGCGCGAACTGTTGATGACGGCCCCTAGTCCCTGTGAATCGAATGCTGCCGCGACGTCCTCGGCGGTGCCACCCTGGCTGCCGTAGCCGGGCACCAGAAACTGGGTGTGCGGCATGGCGGCTCGGAGTTCGACGATCTCTTGAGGATAGGTGGCCCCGACCACCGCACCGAAGGAACCGTAGGGCTCGCTGCCGCGGGTCTCCACGTTGATCTGCTCGACCACAGCCGCCACATGGCGATAAAGAGTCTGCCCGTCCGAAACGCGATCTTGAAATACGCCGGAACCTGGATTGCTGGTCCTCACCAAAATGTACAGACCGCCGCCGCGCTGCTGAGCCACATCGATAAACGGCTGCAGGGTATCGCGGCCCATGTACGCGTTGACGGTCAGGGCGTCCGCACCCCAAGGGGCCGCCTTCGGGTCTTCGCCCGCCAGGTAGCCACGAGCGTACGCTTCGGCTGTCGATCCAATGTCTCCACGCTTGGCATCGCAAATGACAATCAGTCCGGCTCGCCGAGCATGCTGAATGACGGCCGCCAGGGCCGAGCATCCTGCCGGGCCGAGTTCCTCGAAGAAGGCTGCTTGAGGCTTCACAGCGGGAACCAGCGACGCGACGACGTCAATGATCCGTTTAGAAAATTCCTCGAAGGCCGCCGCTTTCGAAGCCAGTGGATCGCCTTGATTGCGGTACCGCGATTGCAATTCCTCGGGCAAGTCTGCGAAACGGGGATCTAAGCCCACGACCACAGAGTTTCGTTTGCGAAGAATCGCGGCGTTCAGTCGACCGATGTAGCTCGTCATTGCGGGGGCCTGGGGTTATCTCGAGAATCACGCCGCACGCTGGGCAGCGAATGAACTAAATAGCCTTGCACGATTCCGGGACAGTTCCACTTGTGCCACTGTTTCGCGACTGTACTCAGTCGTTAAACAGTGCTGTCTTCGACTATGATGTCCCGAATTTGTGTCAGGTCGCTGGGTGAGCACTGGTTAATGACCGAGTACAGTCATGAACCAGTGGCACGAGCTGTGTCCCAGAATCACGCCAAGCTATTTAGAGAATAACGCCATCAGGCAACGCAAACCATCGCTTGCCCGGGAATTCGTACCCGTATTGACGGCAATGCCCCGCCAGCAAGCAGAGTACTGCCAAGTCGCTCAATCTAAGTGCTAGTGAGCGCGGCGGCGTGAGCCCCGGGGTTCTTTAGAATTCCAATTTGGAAACACAGAGGCACAGAGGACACAGAGAAATTCCCCCACTCTGTGTCCTCTGTGCCTCTGTGTTTAATTTTCTTCGTGTCCTTCGCGATCATCTGTTTAAGAAATGTAATTACAGAAGGTCACAAAGGACACGAAGAATCCCGGGGCTTACCGGGCTGTTGATTTAATCGGCATGTAAACATAAATGCAGTATACTTAATGTGAACGGTGATCTGGTTTAAGCGTTCAAACCTATGTTCAACGGGTAGCAACTGCCGCGAAAACGAAAATACGCGATTGGGACTTGATTAAATCAACTAGCCGTTACGCCGCCGGGCTCGCCAAGAATCGAAATTGATCGCGTCACACGTTGCTCAGCAACTGCGTGATCGGCTTCGTTCCGGGTTCGGTCAACGGAATCGGTCGTGAGCCCAGATACGTGAAGTGCTTCTCGTGATCGATGCCGAGCGCCTGCAGGATCGTCGCGTAGAACTCGGGAGCACCGACTTCACCATCGGCCACCTTGTGGCCGTCGTCGTCCGTCTTGCCGAACACCGTACCACCCTTGATACCGCAACCGGTCAGCGAGGCACTCCAGGCGGAGGCGAAGTGATCGCGGCCCAGGCTGGGGTTGATCTGCGGTGTGCGGCCGAACTCGCCCATGGTAATGATCAGCGTCTTCTCGAGCAGCCCGCGTTCTCGCAGATCGTCCATCAGCGTCGACATCACGTGATCAAGCTCGGCAACCAGTTCGAGGTGTGTCTCGAAATTCTGACCGTGGCTGTCCCACCACGCGCGAGCCACCTTGACGAACGGCGTTCCCGCTTCGACCAGGCGACGAGCGACAATGCACTGCTCGGCAAATTGAGTCGGGCCGTATTTGTCGCGAATCGCCTGCGGTTCTTGAGAAATGTCGAACAGCTTTTCACTGGCCATCAAACCGCGGACGCGTTGGTAGGCCGAATTGTGGCTGCCGACCGTATTGTTGTGGCGCGTCCGGGCAAATCGCTGGCTGAGCAGATTTCGCAAGTCATCTCGTTCGCGATGATCGAGTTCCGAAACAACATCCAGCCGCTTGATGTTCTCGGGCATCACATCCTTATCGAGGAACATCGGAGCATAGCGAGAACCCAGGAACCCGGGGCCTCCCTTGTGACGGCCTTCAGTCGACGTGTAGAGCGAGACATAGTCCGGCACCTGGCTGTCGGCCCGGCCCAGTTCGTGAGCCAGAATCGCCCCCAGATCGGGATAGTCGAGACCACCTTCGGGCGGGCGTCCCGTTTCCATCAACGTCGTTCCGCCACCGTGATCGGCATTACGGGTATTGAGCGACCGGATGATGCCGGTGTACTGCATCCGCTGAGCCAGCTTGGGCATCAATTCGGAAATGCGAATGCCAGAGACATTGGTATCGATGGCGCGGAACGGACCACCGGTCGGCCGGCCGGGTTTGGGATCCCAAGTCTCGAACTGACTGGCACCACCGGCCAACCACAAGAGGATCACATGCTTTTCCTGCCGCTTCAATTCGTCGGCGAGCAGCTTGTGCTTCAGGATATCGAGCCCCGACATATCGGCCGCAAAGGCCCCGGCTCCGGCGGCAGCGGCCCCCAGAAACGCACGGCGGCCCACGTTCGGCATACTCAAGCCACTCTGTGTCTGACTCGAAATTGGCATGGCTGGTCCCTTAGCTACGTCACAAATTGTATGTGTGTTCTTGGCTAACCGGGGTGGCGGGAGGGCGAGGCTCCCGCCGAGCCGCAAAGTCTGGCGAGTATCGATAGACCACGCGGTTCGGCAGGAGCCTCACCCTCCCATCAACATTCCAAAAAATCTCAGTGATTAAATCGCAATTCAGAACTCGTCAACATCGACCAGATCACTTGTTGCCAGGCGACATTCAACCGATCCGCCCGAGCGTCCAGGAACTGCGAAATGGCCGCGACTTCTTCGGCTTCCGGGTCTCGAGTATACACGGTCCAGAAGGCCAGTTTTAGTTGCTCATTGCGATCGGGAATAGTTTTCAACACACCCGCCAGGCGATCTCCCCCTTCGCTCAACAGATCATTCTGCACGTGCTGATTGTTGGCAAAGAAGAGTGCTTCACTCACCCCGACCTGAAAATTGTCGGAGGGAACTTCGAGCTGATTGGCCAGATGTTGCGAGTGGTTTTCCAAATCCTTACGGCGATTGGCCCAGTCGGGTGACAGGACGTCCTCGGGCAGACTTTTCGAGTTCCGGCTCGCAAACAACAACGCCAGCGAGTACTGCCGCGGCGTCAACGTGCGAGTCAGGCCCACGGCAAACAGCTGGTCGTGGGGCTGGGTCTCCGGGCCATTCCAAGTGGAGGACCGGGAGTACGCCTGGCTCAGGACAATGCCACGCAGCAAGCGTTTCAAATCGTAGCCATGCGTGACCAAATCCCGAGACAACCAATCGAGCAACTCCGGATGACTGGCGGGATTCTCAGAATGCATCTGATCGAGCGGCATCACCAGACCGCGTCCCATCAACCGAGCCCACACGCGATTGACGATCGACCGGCTGAAGAACCGATTTTCCTCGGACTTCAAAGCCAGTTCGACCAGGCGTGTGCGAGGACTGAAGGCGGGGACCGGCGGCGGGGGACCTTCCTTCTTGTCTTCGTCTTCCTTGCGAGCTTTTTCGATCGCCTTCTTCTCGTCGTCATTCAGCGTCGGGGCAGGGGGTTCATCGATCACGCTGCCGGTCAGGAACATGAACTTCGCGGATTTCTCGACACCCTCTGTGGTCTTGAACTTCACCAGCCCTTCGGTCCGTTCCGAGAGCTGATTGCGTTTATTCATGTAGGTCCGCTGAAAGAACGAATAGAACCCGAAGTAATGGTCCTGATGCCAGTCCAGCACGAGCGGATGATCGTGACACTTCGCACAGTTGATGCTGACACCGAAGAAGATTTTGCACGTATCGTTGGTCAGTTCATCCAGGTCCCGAGCCCGGGACTTGAGGAACATCAACGCGGCCTTCTTCCCTTCGTCGGCGTCACTCGTGAGCATCATCTCGCGGAACAACTGATCCCACGGACGGTTCTCCTGGCAGGCCTTCAACAGGTACTCGCGCCAGGCACCATCGTTGGTCTTCGGCATCAGCAACGTGTCGAGTTCGTTCCGCTGTTGATAAGCAGAATCGGGACTCGCCAGCAAACGTTCGACCGCTCGGGCCCGCTTGTCGGGTTCGGTCGCGGCGACATAGGCTTGGGCTTCCGTCACAGTCGGAATGCGGCCGGCCAGATCGAGACTCAACCGACGGATCAGATTGGCGTCGGTCGACTGCGGGGCAGGGGTCACTTTCTCGGTGGCGTGTCGGGCCTGGATGTAATGGTCGACGACCTCTTCGATCGTCTTCTCCGGCGGCAACAACTCACCCGCAATGCTGACGGCAGACAGACCGCTAACGGTGATCATTCCTGCCAACAGCACGAATGAAGTCAGACGACGGCGATGCGGATTTCGGACATGCATGGAGGAGGACTCCAAACCTTAAAACATCCGTGGGCTTGAGAGCAGCCTCAACCTGAGAGCGGTCTGCGCTTCAGGAATCGCTGATCTCGTGTAGGTAGGCGACTTTGGCGGCAAACAGTGGCAGGAGCAAATCGAGTGAACTCACAACCCGTCAGTTCGATGCAACTTCTTTAACCAGTTCTACTTTTAATCTATCGTCACGTTAACGCGCGTGGATGGAACTCGCAAGTCTTTTCCCGGATAACTCAGCCCGAGGCGTAACCTCACCAAGGTAGTATTAGGCAGTCGGCGAAAACTTTTCAGGCAGCTTTTCTGGGTAACTGGCGGGAACCAAATTCGATTAAAACGCGTGCTGATATCACTTAGCGTCCACGATCTCTGGCGATTCCTGGTTCGCGGAGTCGTAGCGGGACTGCATGTTCAGCCAGAAATCTTCGCTGGTCCCTAAGAGCTTAGCGATCTTTTTGGCAAGTTCTGGGGTCAAGTCGGCGAACTCCATGAGGAAATCTCGCACATGCGCAGGTTCCTCACCAAGCTTTGCGGCAAGTTCCTGGAGCGTCCAATTGCGCTCTAGCAATTCACCGAGGAGAGTTCGTCCCGGATGCATTACGGGGATGTGCATGATTTGTCCTTTTTGGAACGGGTAACACCCGCTGTATCGTCAGCCGCCATACTTAATGGTAATCGTCGACATCAACGACGTGGATCGTGTTTTTCGGAGTTCCGGGCACAATTTCAAAAATGACGCGCCAGCCGCCACACAGCCGCATGGAGTATTTGCCAGCTAATTCAATCTTGAGTTTCTCGAAGTGAGCGTCCTTGATCGCCCTCAAGTCACGTTCATCGGTCGCGTCGACAATCTGTGAAATACGTTCGCGGTAGGCTCGAACAATGGCCCGGCTGAGTTTCGTACGGGCATTGGGATTGAATGCCAGATCTTCTAGCCAGGCTTTTTTGAAGGTCAGATTCATTGGGTGTGCGTCCGCGTGAGGTCCTCTGTTGTCTATCGCGACTGCTGAATTCAAAGCTCCAAAATTATACGTAAAATGATCATGTCACGAAATGAATGTTCACACATGAGCGTTCCCGCAGAGGACTTCTCGCTCCTATCAGTCCACTGTTCGATCTTCTCGAAACACTTGGCGGATGATCCCTTCGGCTGTAAAGTAAATTGCGTCTTCACCCGGCTGCTGTCGCCGTATCCTGATAATCAGCAGCCAGTTGGATTTGATGGCTCAGCAGCTTGAGCAACCGCCCCAGACTGGGCTGCCAGCCTTGTGCAGCCCGTTCTCTTACCCAGCGAGAGATTTGTCGATGACTTCGCCCCATTCGATTATTCTGAGTGCTTTTGCGGATGAAGTTGGCTTTAAGAAGACCGCAGTCGAGCAATTGACGGCTCTCGCCGCGATGGGGCTGCAATATTACAGCCCCCGGTTCATCGATGTGACGGGCTCCGGTGAGACCAAGCACATCATGACGCTGAGCGATGCCGAGCTGAAGACGTTGAAGGAGTTGCACGCCGCGTATGGCATTCACGTCGCCAGTATCGGTTCCCCGATCGGCAAGGTGAAGCTGATCGATAAGGACGACGGGACCCACAACCGTTATGTCCCCTTCGCCGACTACCTGGCCAAAGACGTCCAGACCGCCATCGACCGGGCGACGTTCCTCGAGACCAAACTGATCCGCGGGTTCTCGTTCTATCAGCCGCGCGGTGATGATCCAACAAAGTATCTTCCTCAAGCCATCGAACAAATCGGCCGGATCACCGAGAAGTGCGCTGCCGCTGGCGTCGTGTATGGTCTGGAAGTCGAAGCCAACCTCATCGGACAAAATGGTCGGCTGCTGGGTGAGATTGCCAAGCAAGTCAACAGCCCGCACATGGTCCTGATTTTCGACGGCGGCAACTTGAGCTCGCAGAATCTCAATGTGGTGGAGTGTTTCGCCGAATACGAAGCCATGCGGCCGTACCTCGGCTGGCTGCACATCAAGGACTATCAAGTCGATCCCGGCCTGCCGTGGACCGGTGTTGTCGAGGAAGAGCGTCTGCGCAATTTTGTCCCCGCCAGCCTGGGTGATTCGGGCCACGAACGCATCCTGCGTGACCTGCGACAACATCTGCCGGAACTCAACGCCAGCATGCAGAAGATTGGTGCTCCGGGCGTGTTCCTGGAACTCGAGCCGCACCTGAAGGGTGGCGGTCAGTTCGGCGGATTCAGTGGGCCGGATGGCCTGGGAGTCGCCTGCCGCAGCTTGTGTTCGATCCTGGATTACGTGCAGATTGACTACGAGTTGCGGACCTTCGAGCACATCCGGAAGGCACGCGGGTTCTAGCGTTGCCCGACTCTCTGAGTCGGGTCGTTATCAATTGGAATTGTCCCGACTCAAAGAGTCGGGCTACGGTGCTACAAAGTCGAGCTCATGAACCTGCAAGGTCTGTTGGAATTAATTCGCTGCCCCAAGTCCAAAGCGCCTCTCGTCCATGACGGCGAATGGCTCGTGAGTTCAGATCCCGGCTGCCGCCTCAAGTACGAAATCAAGCAGGAAATCCCCGTCTTGATTCCCGAAGAGGCGGTCGAAATGAGCACCGAGGAATGGGGCAGCCTGATGGAAAAACACGGCCGCGATCGAGTGACCGGGAAGATCGCGGGATAACCCCCCGTGGCAGACGCTGCCAGCGTCTGCGTGCCAATCTTGGTAATAAACACAATATAAATTCAGCTAGGATTCCGACATGACTCTCCATCGCTCCATGGCTTGCTGGTCGGTTTGCCTATGTTTGATCAGTGCGGGACTCGGCTCTCAAACTTTTGCAGAAGACAAGGCCGATCCCAAACCGGAGACGCCGAAGAAAGACACCGCCAACTCCGAAAAGCCCAAATACGAATTCCGCAAACAGCACGATCCAAACGGCATCGGCAAGTTCTACATGGGCCGCGAAATCGCTCACGTCATGGGATTCCAGGGGGCAATCTGGCTCGAACGTCCTGAGCGAGAACAAGAAGAAGCGCCCACGAAACTCGTGGAAGCCCTCAAGCTGCAACCCGGCCAGGTCATCGCTGACATCGGGGCCGGCAGCGGTATCCTGAGCGTGATGATGGCCAAGCAAGTCGGCGAGACTGGCAAGGTTCTCGCCGTGGACGTCCAGCAGGAAATGCTCGATCTCCTCGACAAGAAACTCACCGCCCAAGGTGTGACGAATGTCGAGGGCCGCCTCGGCACCGAGAAGACCCCGCAGCTTGAGCCCGCTTCAGTGGACCTCGCGATCATGGTCGACGTCTATCACGAATTCGCGTTCCCCTACGAGATGATGTCGGAGATCTCCAAATCGCTGAAGCCCGGCGGCCGGGTGGTCTTCGTCGAATACCGTAAAGAAGACCCTCAGGTACCGATCAAGCTGGTCCACAAGATGACTCAAGTGCAAGTCAAAAAAGAGATCAACCAGCCCGAGTTCCAACTCAAGTGGAAAGAGACGATCGGCACGCTGCCTCGGCAACACGTCATTATCTTTGAGAAGCAGCCTGAGCCGGCGGCGAAGCCTTGAAATCTCTGTAGCGGAATCTCGTAAGAGTTCCGCGGGCGTCTATCTAGTATCGGGCGGAACTCTTACGAGATTCCGCTACAACGAACTCGAACAGCGTCGGGAGTGCGGGACGGGGTTTGCTTTTTGGATCAGGCCGCCTGCTTGTGGTTTTCCTGGCAGCAGGAGTGGAATCCGGATCGTGTGGTGGCGCGGTGTTCCCAGAATGCGGTGAGAGGATCGCTGTCGCA
>JAKFVC010000026.1 GCA_021732415.1 Planctomycetaceae bacterium | reverse complement strand
CCCCCAGCCCCTCTCCCCGGAGTACCAGGGCGAGGGGAGCCAGAATCATTCTCTATTTAGCTCATTTACACAACACCCATGACGTCCGCGTCTCAGTTGGACGGACGGGCCTGGAGACCCGTCCCACGACGACCAAAAACGCAAAAGCCCGATCTCAACACCATGAGACCGGGCTTTGCAACTAACACTTTCGCAGCAATTTCGACTAGTTCGGCAATCTCTCCAGCACCGTGTATTCGTCCATCGAAATGGTCGTCTCTTCGGTCGGAGTGCCGTCCTTCAACAACAGAATCACGTCCTGAAACGCCTTGTCGTCGGTGTTGCGGTCCACATGCAGACCGTTCCGGCGACGCTCGGTCCGCTGCACGCGGCCGGACGTTTTATTGTACCAAATCTTCAGCCCGACTTTGATCCGTTGAGTGATCTCAACGTGATCGTTCGGACGCAGCTCTTCAAACCGTAATTGGCTCTGGGTGGCTGGCATTTCAAGTACTCTCGGACATCCTGGGAGTGATCTGCCGCTCAACCGTGAGCGGCAGGTTTTTCGAGCTTAGTGTGAGAGTACCAGAGTGTGAGAGTGACGGAGTAAGAGGTCGGCCAACTGACCTATTCCCACGACTGTCTTCACCCCCCAACACTCATACTCTCACACCCTCATACTGCAAACTTCAAATCCCGCTTTCGATTAATATTCCTTGGCCTTAATCCAGGTCATCATGCGGCGGAGTTCCTTGCCAACTGTTTCCAGTTGGTGGCTCCGTTCGTTGCGACGAATGGCTTGGAAACTGGCTTGGTTGGCCTTGTTCTCGAGAATCCAGTCGCGGGCAAATTGGCCGTTCTGGATTTCCTTGAGGATCTTCTTCATCTCGAGTTTCGTCTGATCGGTGACGATCCGCGGGCCGCGGGTGTAGTCGCCGTATTCAGCGGTGTTCGAGACGCTGTAACGCATGTAGTTGAGACCGCCCTGGTAGAACAGGTCAACGATCAGCTTCAACTCGTGCATGCATTCGAAGTAGGCCATTTCGGGCTGATAACCGGCTTCGACGAGAACTTCGAAGGCCGCCTTCACGAGGGCACTGACGCCGCCGCAGAGGACCACTTGTTCGCCGAACAAGTCGGTTTCGGTTTCTTCAGCGATGGTCGTTTCGATCACACCGCCGCGGGTTCCGCCGATGCCCTTGGCATAAGCCAGAGCCAACTGACGCGAACCGTCCGAAGCACCGGGATAGAGAGCGATCAAGCTGGGGACGCCGCCCCCCTTTTCGTATTCGCTGCGGACCAGGTGGCCGGGGCCCTTGGGGGCGACCAGCGCGGCATCAACGCCAGCGGGCGGGACAACCTGACCGAAGTGGATGTTGAAGCCGTGTGAGCACAGCAGCAGGTCACCCTTCTGCAGATTCGGCTTGATTTCCGAGACGAACAAGTCGCGTTGGAGTTCGTCCGGCACCAGAATGTTGATGAGATCCGCACCCTTAGTGGCATCGGCGGCCGACATCGGCTTGAAACCGTGGCTGACGGCCAAGTCGTAGTTGGCACCACCGGGACGCTGCCCGATGATGACATTGCAGCCACTGTCACGCAGGTTCTGGGCTTGAGCATGCCCCTGACTGCCGTAGCCGATGATGGCAATCACTTTGTTCTTGAGCAGCGACAGGTCGGCGTCATCGTCGTAGTAAATCTTGGCAGCCATGAACGATTCTCAGTCTGATGGAAAAAAGGGTGAGCGGTAAACGATTCGTGAATTCTGTTCCTTAAATTTAAGGCCCGATTGTATCGAGATCTCAAATTAAGGAAAGCAACCCGCCCCATCGAAATGGAGCGGAGTCGTCGATCTTTGCAAAGCAACGTGATCTCGTCGTATTTTTCCTCTCCGTGTTCTCCGTGTCTCCGTGGTGCAAAAGATTCATTTCACCACGGAGACACGGAGAACACGGAGAGAACAAAATTCAGGTCGATCGACTGCCGCGTGATTGATCAGGTCTGGTTAAACATGGACCTGATTTTCGGCGTCGCTGAGGTCCTCATCATATTCGATTTGATGCGAAGGAGCACCCGAACGAACCAAGGCGACACGGCCAGTACGGACCAGTTCGATGATTCCGAACGGTCGCATGGCGTCGATGAAGGCCTCGATTTTGCGTTCCTGGCCAGAGATTTCGGCCATCAAGTGGTCAGGTCCCACATCGACGATCTTCGCGCGGAAGATATCGACCAGTTCCTTGACTTCGCTGCGTTTGTCGCCAGCAGTGCTGACTTTGATCAGCATCAGATCACGCTCGACGATGTTTTGCTTGGCAAAATCGGAGACGTGGACGACGGTGACGATCTTTTCGAGTTGCTTGCGTACCTGATCCAGGGTGCGATCGTCGCCATTCACGACAATCGACATCCGGGAAAACTGAGGGTCTTCAGTCGCCCCGACCGCGAGACTTTCGATGTTGTACGCGCGAGACGCCAACATGCCAGAAACGTGAGCCAACACCCCTGGCTGGTTCATGACCAACGCAGAGAGAACGTGCCGCCGCATGGAACTTTTCCTTCGACGCGAACTGCCCTTACGGCCACGCGTCACAAAACGAAACCGGAACCGGGCGACGGGTGGAAACGCTCCACCAGTGGCAGGGTTCCGGGGTCAGCCCACCTACTTACAAGTTTTCTAGTCTAGTCGCCCCAGAAACCTGAAACAAGGCTTCAAATTTGCGACAACTCGGGAAACCCATGGTTGAGCCAACTCCGGGGAAATAACAAGAGCCATCGCACCAACCGGAAAAACCCCACCTGTGCTGTGGTTGGAGGTAAAACACTCAGGGGCGATGGCCATCTCGTGTTTTAACAGACTGCATGACAAAATTGCGGTGGTGAATGTTCGCGCCGTCCAACACCGTAGCCTGACTCTTCCGAGTCGGGCGATCATCTCTTCTGGTCTCGCCTGCAGAACCCGACTCAGAGAGTCGGGCGACGCCATAGGTCAGCAAAAAATGTCCCAAGCAGACGATTCAGGTCAGGCTGATTTCCGGAACAGCCCACGGCGAAAAATACCCAATCAAGCTCGGCTGCCGAGTTTGGGTGTATTGTTGGTTGTGGTCGCCACTGCTGTCATCGGCTGGTGGCAAAACGGGAACCCTCCGGGGCAACAGCCTGCTCCGCCACCAGTAATGGCAGCGGATGACGGAGCGGAGATCAAACCGGGGACGGAGCTAAACCACCGCCCGGCAGAGATCGTCAAACAGTCCACCGCCGCTCCCAACGACTCGGGAGCTGAGCGTTCTGCGGCACAGACCTCGCGTCCGATTCGCGGCCAGCCACCGGTGATCTCTGGCGAGCCTGATCCCGCTCCGCAGGCCGGTTCTGGTAATCCTGTGCGCGGAAGTAAATCGCAAACCAATCCGCGACCGCCACCGGATTTGACCGAACGTTCGCGCTCGCCCCTGATTCAGCAAGTCACACTGAAGAACCAGGATGGGCGGGTCATCTACCAGGGCCCCATCGATCTGCAACTAACGATCGATCGCATCGAAAAAGGGGAACGGAATCAACATCGCAACGACGGCACAGTCTTTCAGAACCGCGAAGGAAAGCTGGCCAGAAAACCGGCGGGTTACTACCACGAATACGTCGTGCCAACTCCCGACCAACACGGCCCGGGGCCTCAACGGCTGATCTTGGGTAACGGGGGCGAGGTTTATTACACCTCGGACCATTATCGATCGTTCAAAAAGATTGCTGTGAAGATTGCTGTTCCGTGATGAGGAAAACAGCCTTGAGCCCCAAGGGGGCGCGCTAGGCCAGCCTAGGGCATCGCCCTGGGTCCATGTCAAAAACATAGCGTTAAGCCCTGAAGGGGCGCGCCCCTTCAGGGCTTAACGGCCATTCGATATCGAACACCTAGGGCGATGCCCTAGGCTGGCCTAGCGCGCCCCCTTAGGGCTGAGAACGAACCCATGACTCCAACTCCAGCAGGCGATCAATTCGGATTTCACTATTTCTCGACAACTCTGGACGATATCGCCGTGCCTGACGAACCGGGGATCTATGTCGCACGTGTTCCACTGGGGATCGACAGGAAATCGATGCTCTTGCGGACGGTGGCGCGCGAACTGAAGTTTCCCGATTACTTTGGCTGCAATTTCGATGCGTTAGAAGATTGCCTGAGAGACTTCTCGTGGCTACCAGATTGCCGCCAGGTCGTGATCATCCACACGGGATTGCCGCTGCGGTGGAACCGAGCAACTCTCGTCGCGTACCTGCAGATTCTGAGAGATGCCGTGGCGTTCTGGAAAGCCGATCCGCAGCTTCGATTGGACGTCTATTTCCCGGAACCCGTCAGAGGCGAAATCGTACGATATCTGGCAGACGAATGGGGCGATTGAATCCGCTTTGGAAATTGGTCAAGCGAATGAGATTCTATTCGCGAATTCCACCGCACAGATTTATGTACTGCGCTGGTCTGACGCAATTCAATGACCCTGGACGGGGTCACAGAGAGTAGCCGGTGGTTGAGCGCAGCGACACCACCGGTTCTGGCGCATTATATGATTTCGACCCTGGAGGGGTCGCAGAACCAATGCTCTGCGACCCCCTCCAGGGTCGAAATACAACTTTAACTCATTCCGGTGGTGTCGCTGCGCTCAACCACCGGCTACTCTCTTTAATCCCTCCGGGATACATGCAAAACGGGCGACTTCCACCTCAACTTCTACCTCAATCGCCACTCAATTACGGTCCGTAATCTGGATGACCGCCGCCCGTGACGACTTCGCCTGATTCAGGCGATAGAACGTTCCGGTCCCCAAAGTCATCGAGGCCGATTTCGGGGTCGCGGATCGTTTACCGCTCAATGGCACCAGGACGACATCGACATATTCTTGCCCGGCGGGAATCACCACGGTGGAGCCAATTAAGACGTTCCCGTTCACCATCAAACGGTAGTTGGCATTCCGGATGGCACTTCCCCCCAGGCTGAATTTGACCGAGACGTCGCCGGACAAATCCCCGGAGCGGCTGATGCGGAAGGTGCCGGTGTCGGCGGCGGTTTCTCCCAGAGGCTTGATGGCCGAACTGTCGATCGCGGTGATCGTAATCAGAGGTTCGTTGTCGCTGATAGAGACCGTCGCCTGCCGATTCAACTTGATCGAATCGACGGTGTACCGACTGCGGGGCAAGAGGGCCAAGGTCACCAGTTCGGTGGGCTCAACACGCGTGTCGTCGAGCACATTCACGACAATGTCTACGTAGGACTGCCCCGCGGGAATCACGACCGATGTGCTGTTGAAATTCTCTCCGTTGACTGAGAACGTGAAATCATGACTCTTGATGGAGGCATTACCGGTCCGCACCAGATCAACGCTCAGCGGTGCGTCTGTCGAACCGGTCCGCGTGATGCGGAGCGTACCGGTATTCGGATCCACTCCCACGCCTGTTTCAGCTGCGGTTGAGTCCACCGCGGTAATCGTCACAGCGGGCTTCGTATCGCCATTTCCATTGAGGTTGATGATTTCAGTGCCGTCGGTCTCGTCGTCGTTGCCATCCGTCGGACTGACTGGCGGGTCGAAGTTTCCGACCAGCGGTACCGACACGTTCGTCCCAAACTGGGCATAGAGGTCAACACCCAGTGGTGTCGGTGAGAACTGGTGATTAAGGGCCGCGGCTGTTCCCGGTACTGCTGCCGAAGCAATCGACTGGAAGATGTAGTATTCCGCGGTCGAAACGCTGGGAGAAGCTCCGTCGCGATTCGGGACCATCAAGCCGATGTCGGTAATTCCATCGAGGTTGAAGTCACCCGCAAACGGACGTTCCAGAACGCCGGGGAACAGTTGCGTTTGCGACTGAGCCACCCCGGGGTTATCGAAACGGATCGTATAGTCCGCGTTGCCGTCCAGGACTCCGGGCGTACCATCTGCGGCGGACGACAGATCAAACGAGAAGATGTCGGTTTTCGCATTCTGGACAGCGATATCGACCAGTCCGTCACCATCGAAGTCACCGACGATTGGCACGCCAACCATGGTCCCTTTAAACGTGAAGTCGCCGGTATCGATGTTGTTATTGTTGTTCGTATCGAAGTACCACCGCGACCCGTCGAACAGACCGATTTCATCACCGGGATGGGCCGGATTAAAATTCCCCGAGATGGGAGTTCCATTGAATTGGACTCCACTGATGACCGAGTAATCCGGTCGTCCATCGTTCGTGAAATCAAGCAGCCAGCGGTACTTGCCGTTCACCAGTCCATACCCGCCGATCCTGTCAAAGCCGTCTTGGGTGACAGCATTCGCGGCGGTGAATTTGCCGGCGAACAAGCGGTCGGTGCTCAGGCCAAATTCAAATGCCAGATCGCGGTTGACGAAGTCGGTATTCGTCGGATCAAAGTGCATGTTGCCATTGATGTCGACGGTGACTCCACCTTGTCCAACCGAACCGAGTTCCGGTCGGCTGTCGATGGTAAAGCGAGCGATAAAATTGCCCCCTGCTGAGCCATCGCCGCTTGGGAAGTTCTGTGTGTCCTGCGGTTGCGCGGCGTTCGATTCGCCATCCAATTGATTGCCGGCCGTGTCGAAGATGCTGTCGTCAACAGTCAACGTGAAGCGGTCATCGGGCAGTGGATTGGCGAAGGTCAGCACGGCGGTCGCCGTGGCGGCGGCCCCATTCACATTCGGCAACAGATTGATAGTGATCGACTGGATGGGGATGATCCCACTGGCATCGCCACGCAAGACGTAGTGGCCAGGCTCGGCAGCCGCAGCCGCCAATGCTGCGAGCAACGCCGGGTTACTCGCAAAGTTGACGATGTCCCGGTTGGCCAGATCCTGGAACGAAATCGTTAAGCTGTCGGTACGTGGTGTCGGCCCGGCCGAAGGCTTGGGATCGAACAAGTCGTACGCCAGGCTGCTCGTGATCTGCACGTTGGAGACCTGCGGCCCCTGGGTATCGATAAAGATCGTCAACGTCACGGGGGCACTGACATTGCCAGCGAGATCTTCGAACGTGGCCGAAATGGTCCGCGATCCGTTGTCTGCGAACCCGGCCGTTGGACTGTTGAGATCCACATTCGAGGTCAGCGTCCAGCGGCCGATGTTCGGCGACAGACCTTCCTGATTAGTTCCATCGAACGGGGCCGCCACTGTGGTGCCGATCAGGACCGGCGTGCCGCCAGAATCGTTGGCGTACAACCGGACAATCGAATTGGCTTCCGCCGAACCGAAGAAGGTCGGCGTGGTGTCGCTGGTGATGCGATCTCCGAAGGTGGCTGCGTAGCCCGTCACGCCAGAATCGCTGGCGGCGTCGAGATCGAGATTTTGATGATTCAAGAGAGTCTGCACGGTCGGCGGTACGGCCGTGTCCACGACGACCTCCAGAGGCAGACTGGCCGCTCCGAAACCGGTTTGCGTGGGAGTCGCCGGGTCAATCATTTGCACCCGCGCCGTCAGATCGTGGCTGCCATCGCTGAGGGCCGTCGGGAACGTGAAACTATAGACCCCCGGCTGGCCCGGAACGGGTTGTGCGAAGCCAGTTGCCACGGGGGTCTGCGTATTTGTTTCGTCAAAGATCGCCACGCGGAATCCAGCCACCGCTGTTGCTGTGGTCGTCGCGGGATTGAAGTTGATCGGGATTACATGATCGGGCGGGTTTCCGGGAACTTCATTGCCGGGCAGATCATTGAGCAACCCGCCGTCCGAGAGTCGCAACAAGATGGTCGGCGTGTTGTCCCCGGTCACGCTGTCAAACTGCGAGCGGCCGGTGTCACTGTTGGTGACCGATGGGGGAGTCGTTTGCGTATCATCCAATTCGATGGAGGCGGGGATCGGCGCGGGGACGTTGACGACACTCATCTCGTACGTGTTGAGCTCAATCCCCGTGGCGCCAAATACTTTCAGGAAGTAGGTCTGCCCCTGCACGACGGGAATGCGAACGCGTTCGTTGTCATCGAGCGACAAGCTGGAGCCGATCACGTTGCCGGCGTTGTCGAGCACCTGGATATCCAGGTTCCCGTCACCGGGCAGGCCGACGTTCTCTTCGAAGTAGACCTGGAAATCCATCGTCCCGGTGTCAGCGGCTACAAACTGGTAAATGTCGACATCGCCCGCCGGCGCGATGGTGGGATCGACGTTGATCGTGGCTCCCGATCCCAGGAACGTGGCGAGAGCTCGGCTGTCGTTATGCACGTTGCCGGTGTCCGCGCTGCCGTTGATCTCAAATGGATCCGGATTGAATTGCACCAGTCGGGATGTCCCGTCGGCACGTGTCAATTCCCCATTCAGCGGAGTGACTTCCTCGATGTTGTCGAAGGTCACCTGGATGAGATTGGAGCCGATCTGAATCAAGCCCGACAGACCGTCCACTCCCTTGAAATACAACACAGAATCGTTCGGTCCGAGTCCCGCATCGTTGATGATGAGCTGATCCACGCCCAGGCCGCCGCTGATGTGGAGCTGTTCGATATCGTTGGCCGTGTTGTAGGTCTGGACTGTGCCGTTGACGTCGATCGTCAGCACGAAGGGAGTGATGGTCAGCGTAAAGATATCGTTGGCATTGCCGCCGGGGACCATCACCAGATCATTTCCGGCCCCGCCGGTCAGCGTGTCTGTGGAGGAGAAATCGGTACTCGCGATGAAGGTGTCGTCGCCATCGCCACCGTCCAAATTGTCGTCGCCCGGTCCGCCGGTGATGACATCATCCCCCGCTCCACCGAGGATGTTATCCGGCCCCGCGCCTCCGAATGCAGTATCTGATCCGTCCCCGAGATCCAGCAGGTCATCGCCCTGGCTGCCGGTGATCGTGTCGTCTCCGGTCCGACCGTAAATCGTCACCCCGGAATTGAACGCGCTCAGATCGGCCGAGTCGTTGCGATCTCCCAGATCAATCGTGACGCCGGTCAGCAACGTATTGACGAGGCTGTTGATATCGACGCCCCCTTTGTTGAAGGCGTCGTTCAGGCCGTTGATCGCATCAATGCTAATCCCCGGGGGGCCGCTGTTGTCGTCCGCGGCAATGGTCGTCGTCCCGTCATTAGCCAGGACCACCAGCTTGGAATCTTTGTTCTTGGTCGAGTGACTCGTATCGATATAAGAATAGACGAGGCTCGTCGGAGTGGCCCCAGCGGTTGTCCAATAGTCGGTGTCGCCGATCGGATTGACTGCTCCCTGGCCAAATTGTCCCGCAGCCAGCACGCCAGCCGTCGCGGGAGAATTGTTATCAGGGGCGGGAGTCAGTTTCAGCGACCAGCTATTCAGCGTGCCGGTGTCGCTGGGCTGATTGTCGCTGACCGTCAGTGTCCAGGTACCGTTGGGATCTTCGCCGTTGAATGCTGATAACGGGGAACTCGGCCCGAAGGTGGAGCTGAAGGGAGCCGTTCCCGATCCGATGGGATTGAAGCTGAAGTCGTCATCGACAGTCGTATTCGTGAAATTATTACCGCTGCCGCCCGCTTGATTCACGAGTGTGACGGTCGTCCCCATCGGGCTGGTCAAGGTGACGATCAGATCGCTGTCAAATGTGTGCGTGATGTCAAACGTGGCATTCAAATCGGTCAAGAGGCCGCTAAAGCCGCTGACGTTCACCGTGGAAGTGGCGATACCGGGAGTTCCGGCAAAATCCGGAATCGGCTTGGGGACATCGCCGGATGTCACGACCGGTGTTGTCTCGACCACTTTGTCTGCGGTCGGATCGACTTCCAGTATGACAAAGCGATAGCTGGTATCGGATCCAAGCCCTAGGTTCCTCACTTGGACAATCAGCGGCCCGGTTGTGGAGGCATCAATCGCACCGACGGCGTTGTAGGCCCCGACACTCAGGTTTTCCTGCAGCGGTGTTCCGAAGACATATCCGCCGACATCGGAGATGCTCAAATCGGTACTTGTGTAAGTGCCATCTTTTTCAGGGTCGGCGTCCAGCATCACGACATAACGCTTGCCGGCCGTCGCATTGAACGCGAAGGCGTCCGCTTGATTGGCCGCCACATCGCCGACCACGTTCATACCCGGGCTGCCACTCTTGAAGAGAGCCGCGTTGATGTCGGTGATGGGGGCGTTCTCGTTCAGAACGGCGGATGGATCGGCGACGACCTGGTAGAGCTCATAGTCGTCGATGACGCCAGATGAGGAACCGTTGACTCTGAAGTACACGTTCCCCGCCTGCAGTGCGGCAGCGCCCGCCTCGACGGAAGAACCCGATTGTGCGACGCTGTTGGCGATCGTGCCGGCGAAGTTGACTGGAGTCAGGACATCGGTGGCTCCCGCGACGCTCGGCATGATGATGCCGTTTTGTGCTAACAGAAACGGAATGACAGGCGTACTGACCGAGACTTCGACGCCTAGAGAAACGCCAATACTGATCGAGACCGCCGACAGCCAGTTGGTGGAGAAGCCCGGGGGGGCTTGCACAATGGTGACGCTGGGCGAGTCACTGATAAACGTGAAGAACCCGGGGGTCATCAAGACATTATTCACTTCACCCGGGGCCGCGAAGTAATTCAGCGACCCGATTCCCGTGACCGCAGACGGGACGACGCGCTCTTCGAGGACTTCCAGCGCCACGGCCGGCAAACGCAGTCGTTGCTCTTCTCGAGCAACCCGGGCACGCCGCGACCGTTTGGGATTCCACAAACTTCCGAAGAAGTTTTCAATGGACCGAAATGAGGGGAATGATTCCATGGCAGATGGCTTTTTCTATAAGAATCTGGAACTGCCGAATGACGGCCAGTGCAAGGATCAGGGAACGCGACGTACGAATACGAACGTTAGTACCGTGCTTCAGCTCGGACGGTGAGACCATCCAGAGTCAGCGTCTTGATCTGGCTTTCAAATGTGTTTTGCGTTGTGCGAATGGTCCCGAGATACTCGGGAGTCGTCAGCATGTTGAACCAGGCGGCGATGTAGTAACCGGCGGTAATGCGGAACCGCCCGCTGCAGTTTTGCCAGCCTCCGCCCAGTTCCAATTCCGGTATCGTGACGATGCGCGAATCTTGCAGGGCAGTCTTGGCTTGCGTCCCCGCAAACACATTGGTTTGCGTGAAGTCGGCCGCACAAGTGCCCACCAGGAAGTTGACGTTCGCCTTAGAGTAGACCATGAAACCGTGGCAATTCACCAGGCGTTCGCCTTCCAGACCGAATCGCGGCCCGACGCCACGGAAGCTGATGTTCGTGTCGACAGTCGTGGTTCCCAGGATGGAATACACCGCTCCAAATTGCTGCTCCAGATTGGCGAACCTCACACCGACGATGGAATTGATCGCGGTGTTGTCCTCACCCCAGATTAAGCCTTTGTAGTTGACATCTGCCATTTGCAGGCGGAGGTCATGGATCGCACTGGCCGACAGGCTGTCAGCGGCGACGTTGATCGTATTGGGGTGAACGGTTTCCGCGGCGATGAAGGAGCCTCCGCCGCCGGGCAGATTGATGCTGTCGTTGGCCGAAGTCTGGAACCAGGTATAGCCGGCCGTGATGCTGGAGCAGGAGTCGAGAGCCAGGTTCGCCCCGGCCCGGAATCCCGAATCATATTTGAAGGCCGCCACCGAGCGATCACCGACCGGGACAGAAGTCGCCAGAGTTCCATCTACGGTGGAGGCGTAAGTCACATCGGCGCCGCGCGGCCGCCAGAACAGATACTCGCCCCAGACCCCACTGCGGTGCTCCCAGAACTCGGGGCAGTTTGGCGCACAAACCGTTTCAGTCCGGACGTCTTCGACGAGGGGATCGGGATCAGCCATGATCAGCACCGAGTCCTCGGCGGCCGTCAGCTGAGTCCTACCTGGCTTCCTCTTGATCGCCTTGGGAGCGATGCTCTCGTAGTCCGAGTCTTCCGTGATGCTCTCGAAGTCGAGCGCCAATCCGGACTCGTCCTCCTCGGCATCGGGAATGCGCGCGACAGCTGACCGGGAAGGAAGTTCGAGATCTTCCTTGATCGACCTCTTCGACTGGGCCAGCGAGACTTGCTGCGCGGACACGACAAGCGTGGTGGCCGCCCAAGCCAATAGGATTTTGCGCACTTGTGGGTTCCTCCCTGAGGAGGCAACAGGTCGTTGCACTCCTTCCACTCACCCGGAAACGTCCAGCATCCATAGATCTCTTAAGTCCATGCCCGAATCTTGGCGCGTACGTAGAGATGTGGCCCAATTTCTTGTACGGCCGATCCGTAATTCTCTAATTCGGACGCTTTGCGCATTACGGATTAAGCAAATTGCCCGGCCCATAACGGTCGCGACGGATTAAACAGGAATTCGGTTTGCGACAATTTGTTGCGGTGACGTTGGTGCAAATCGGCAAGATTTGGGTGCGTGCGAGGTATTGAGATCAAGCTAGTGTGCGCTCGGGATCGATCGGTTCCTGCGCGGTTTCACAAGCGGTAAGTGGGGTTGATCACCAGACCGTGGAGAACAACTGTCTGGCAACCTACAAAACGTCGAAGGAGCAACTTGCTCAAGTGACTTATCCCCGGATCCTTTGTGTATCCACATTAATCGTCAAGCCGCCCATGCCTGTGATGTTGGCATCATAGACGATGGCTTGTGCCACCGGGGCCGTGGGGGCGGTGTTAATCATCAGGCCGCCGTTCCCGGTGATGTTAAGTTTCGCCTGCGGAGCGTACAGAATGCCGTTGATGGTCAGTCTGCCGTTCCCCGAGAGGTTCATCGAAGCCGTCGATTCCGGATCTTGGAAGATCGTGATGCCTTTGTAGGCAGCGTAGTTGCTGGGCAGATTGGCTGCCGCTGGCGCGGACAGAGTGACTGATCCCTCGCCGGAAAGGTTGATGCCGTCCACCGTATTGCCGATACCAGGTGCATTGACGATCAACACTCCCTTTCCGGTGATGGAACCGCTCCCGGAAACCTGCAAGCCGCCTCCCTGCAGATAGTAAATTCCGGGCAGCAGGACAATGTTTCCCTGGCCGCTGTTCTTGATGCCTCCGACATACGTACCCGGATTCAGCGTGAGAGTGGTATTGCCGGTGTAATTCACAGCGGCAAATAGATTCTCAGGCGCCGGGGGGAGTGCCAGCGCCAGAGGATCGGGCGTGGCGGCCACATTGTTAATCAGTCCGGAAGGCGTGCTTCCTGCGACATCGACGCCACCGGTGATGTCGAATTCCGAGACGCTCACATGGCCGTTCGTAGCGACATGGATTGCCGCGGCGTTATTGGAATTGACCGCCACGGTACCGTTGCCATTCAGGGTCAGGCTGCCGTTTCCACTCACATTCAATGCTCCGCTCCCTGACGGATCGAGCACGAGCAGCCCCAGTTTATTCGTCACATTAATCTGGTGTGTACCGGAATTCGTGATGACCTGGCCGGAAGTGTTGAATCGGCCAGCACCGCTTGCACTGATTGATCCACCTGCAGTGACCGCAATCGTGCCCCCGGAATAGGTGGTCACACCAGCGCTGACCGAGATATTCTGCTTGGCCTGGAGGTTGACCGACGCTGCCGAGACAGGCGCGTTAATTGCCAGGTTCCCACCCGTCGAGTTCAGCGTTACAACCCCCGAGCCGCCGGCCGTGACCGCCGCACCGATCGTCTCGGTGCCGCTGGCAATCAGCGTGATGTTGCCGTTCGCGGCTGTCGTCACGGCTCCCGTCACCGTCAGTGCGCCAGTGGCGCTCACCGTGATGTTACCCCCCGTCTCACTGATCCCGGTGATCGTCAGCAGGTTGGCCTGGTTGGAGAGGCTGATGTTGCCGCTGGTCGTGTTGGTCGCATTAAAGCGGCCCACTCGGTTGGCCCCGTTCAACGTCTGGCCGCTCGTGGAACTGGTCGTCAACAGCCCCGTCGTCTGGAATGCACCGCTGCCCGACTCGACGATCGCGCCTGTCGCCGTGGCGTAGATGTTCCCCGACGCGCTGCTGACAACAGTATTGACCAGCAGACTGCCCCCGGTCGAGTTCAACGTTACGACCCCCGATCCGCCGGCAATCACTGCCGCACCGATTGTCTCCGTGCCGCTGGCGAGCAGCGTGATGTTGCCGTTCGCAGCCGTCATCACCCGTCCCACCGTCGTCAGGGCGCCCGTGGCATGCACCGTGATGTTCCCGCCCGTTTCGCTGATCCCCGTGATCGTCAACAGGCTCGCCGTGTCGGTCAGGCTGATGTCGCCGCTAGTCGTGTTGGCAGCATGGAAGCTCCCCACCCGGTTCGCTCCGTTCAGCATCTGGCCGCTTGTGGAACTCGTCGTCAACAGGCCTGTCGTCTGGAACGCACCGCTGCCCGATTCGATGATCGCACCCTTCGCCGTGGCGTTGATGTTCCCCGACGTGCTGCTGACAACAGTATTGACCAGCAGGCTGCCCCCGGTCGAGTTCAGCGTCACGA
Source organism: Planctomycetaceae bacterium (assembly GCA_021732415.1). Classification (GTDB taxonomy): domain Bacteria; phylum Planctomycetota; class Planctomycetia; order Planctomycetales; family Planctomycetaceae; genus JAKFVC01. The sequence continues at coordinate 47,710 of JAKFVC010000026.1, read as the reverse complement.
CCCCCGAACCACCGGCCGTTATCGCCGCACCCAGCGTCTCGGTGCCGCTGGCGAACAGTGTGATGTTGCCGTTCGGGGCCGTCGTCACGGCTCCCGTCGTTGTCAGGGTGCCCGTGGCACGCACCGTGATGTTGCCGCCCGTCTCGCTGATCCCCGTAATGATCAGGAGGCTGGCCGTGTCAGTCAGGTTGATGCTGCCACTGGTTGTATTGGTCGCATTAAAGCTCCCCACTCGGTTCGGCCCGTTCAAAGTCTGGCCGCTTGCGGAACTCGTCGTCAACAGGCCAGGCGTCTGGAATGCACCGCTGCCCGATTCGATGATCGCGCCCTTCGCCGTGGCGTTGATGTTCCCCGACGTGCTGCCGACAACGGCGTTGACCAGCAGACTGCCCCCGGTTGAGTTCAGCGTCACGACCCCCGAGCCTCCGGCTGTCACCGCCGCACCCAGCATCTCGGTGCCGCTGGCGAGCAGCGTGATGTTGCCGTTCGCCGCCGTCGTTATGGCCCCCGTCGTCGTCAGCGCGCCCGTGGCATTCACTGTGATGTTGCCGCCAGTTTCACTGATTCCGATGATCGTCAGCGGGCTGGCCTTGTCGGTCGCCCGGATGTCGCCACTGGCCGTGTTAGTCAGGCGAATGTCGCCGCTGTTTGTGTTGGTCGCCTTGAAGCTCCCCACCCGGTTGGCACCGTTCAACGTCTGGCCGCTCGCGGAACTCGTCGTCAACAAGCCAGGCGTCTGGAATGCACCGTTGCCCGACTCGATGATTGCGCCCTTCGCCGTGGTGTTGATCGCGCCCGCCGTACTGCTCACGAGGGCGTTAATAAGCAGATCGCCACTGGTCGAATTCAGCGTCACGACCCCCGAACCGCCGGCCGTTATCGCCGCACCGACTGTCTCGGTGCCGCTGGCAAGCAGCGTGATGTTGCCGTTCGCGGCCGTTGTCACCGCTCCCGTCGTCGTCAGCGCCCCTGTGGCACCCACCGTGATGTTGCCGCCGGTCTGGCTGATCCCCGTGATCGTCAGCGGGCTCGCCGTGTCGGTCAGGCGGATATCGCCGCTGGTCGTGTTGGTTGCCTTAAAGCTCCCCACCCGGTTGGCACCGTTCAACGTCTGGCCGCTCGCGGAACTCGTCGTCAACAGGCCCGGCGTCTGGAATGCACCGCCGCCCGACTCGGTGATCGCGCCGCCGCCCGTGGCGTTGATGTTCCCCGACGTGCTGCTGACAACAGCATTGACCAGCAGATCGCCGCCGGTCGAGTTCAGCGTCACAACCCCCGAGCCGCCGGCCGTCACTGCCGCACCGACTGTTTCAGTACCGGTGGCGAGCAGCGTGATGTTGCCATTAGCGGCCGTCGTCACTGAGCCCGTCGTCGTCAGCGCGCCCGTGTTGAGCACCGTGATGTTCCCGCCCGTCTCGCTGATCCCGGTGATCGTTAGCAGACTGGCGGTGTCGGTCAGACTGATGTTACCGGTGGTTGTGTTGCTCGCGTTGAAGCTCCCCACTCGGTTAGCACCGTTCAGCGTCTGGCCGCTCGTCGAGTTGGTCGTCAACAGGCCCGTCGTCTGGAACGCACCGCCGCCCGACTCGGTGATCGCGCCCTGCACAGTGGCGTTGATGTTCCCCGACGTACTGCTCACCAGTGCGTTGACCAGCAGACTGCCACCCGTCGAATTCAGCGTCACGATTCCCGAACCGCCGGCCGTTACCGCCGCACCCAGCGTCTCGGTGCCGCTGGCAAGCAGCGTGATGTTGCCGTTCGCGGCCGTCGTCACCGCTCCCGTCGTCGTCAGGGCGCCCGTGGCACTCACGGTGATGTTGCCGCCCGTCTCGCTGATCCCCGTGATCGTCAGCTCGCTCGCCGTATCAGTCAGGCGGATGTCGCCGCTGATCGTGTTGGTCGCGTTGAAGCTGCCGACGGTATTGGCCCCGTTCAGCGTCTGGCCGCTCGCGGAACTGGTCGTCAGCAGGCCGGGCGTCTGGAACGCACCGCTGCCCGACTCGACGATCGCGCCGCCCGCCGTGGCGTTGATGTTCCCCGACGTACTGCCGACAACTGCCTTGATCAGCAGATCGCCCCCGGTCGAGTTCAGTGTCACGATTCCCGAACCGCCAGCCGTTACCGCCGCACCGACTGTCTCAGTGCCGGTGGCGAGCAGCGTGATGTTGCCGTTCGCGGCCGTCATCACAGCTCCCGTCGTCGTCAGCGCGCCCGTGTTGAGCACCGTGATGTTTCCGCCCGTCTCGCTGATCCCGGTGATCGTTAGCAGACTGGCCGTGTCGGTCAGACTGATGTTACCGCTGGTTGTGTTGGTCGCGTTGAAGCTCCCCACCCGGTTGGCCCCGTTCAACGTCTGGCCGGTCGCGGAACTCGTCGTCAACAGGCCAGGCGTCTGGAACGCGCCGCTGCCCGATTCGATGATCGCCCACTTCGCCGTAGCGTTGATCGCGCCCGCTGTACTGCTCACTAAGGCGTTGACCAGCAGGTCGCCGCCGGTCGAGTTCAGTGTCACGACCCCCGAACCACCCGCTGCTACCGCAGCACCGAGCGTCTCCGTTCCACTGGCAAGCAGCGTGACGTTGCCGTTGACGGCCGTCGTCACCGCCCCCGTCGTCGTCAGGGCACCCGTGTTGAGCACCGTGATGTTCCCGCCCGTCTCGCTGATCCCGGTGATCGTCAGCAGACTGGCCGTATCGGTCAGGCTGATGTTACCGGTGGTCGTGTTGGTCGCATGGAAGCTGCCGACAGTATTAGCCCCGTTTAGCGTCTGGCCGGTGGCGGAGTTCGCCGTCAACAGGCCGGGCGTCTGGAACGCCCCGCTGCCCGATTCGACGATCGCGCCACCCGCCGTGGCGTTGATGGCGCCGGATGTGCTGCTGACAACTGCGTTAATGAGTAGATCGCCCCCGGTCGAGTTCAGTGTCGCGATCCCTGAACCGCCAGCAATCACTGTCGCACCGAGTGTCTCAGTGCCGCTGGCGAGCAGCGTGATGTTGCCATTGGCGGCCGTCGTCACTGCTCCCGTCGTCGTCAGGGCGCCTGTGACATTGACCGCGATGTTGCCGCCGGTCTCGCTGATCCCCGTGATGGTTAGCAGGCTGGCCGTGTCGGTCAGGCGGATGTCGCCGCTGGTTGTGTTGGTCGCTTGGAAGCTGCCGACCTTATTGGCCCCGTTCAGCGTCTGGCCGCTCGTAGAACTGGTCGTCAACAGGCCGGGCGTCTGGAACGCACCGCTGCCCGACTCGATGATCGTACCCGTCGCCGTGGCGTTAATCGCGCCGGAAGTGCTGCCGACGACGCTGTTAATGAGCAGATCGCCACCCGTCGAGTTGAGCGTCACGACCCCGGATCCGCCGGCCGTCACCGCCGCACCGACTGTCTCCGTGCCGCTGGCAAGCAGCGTGATGTTGCCGTTGGCGGCCGTCGTCACTGCCCCCGTTGTCGTCAGGGCGCCCGTGGTAAGCACCGTGATGTTCCCGCCAGTCTCGCTGATCCCGGTGATCATTAGCTGACTGGCCGTGTCGGTCAGGCTGATGTCGCCGCTGATTGTGTTGGTCGCGCTGAAGCTGCCGACTGTGTTGGCTCCATTCAGCGTCTGGCCGCCGGCGGAACTGGTCGTCAACAGGCCGGGCGTCTGGAATGCACCGCTGCCCGACTCGGTGATCGCGCCGCCGGCCGTGGCGTTGATGTTCCCCGACGTACTGCTGACAACTGCCTTGATGAGCAGATCGCCCCCGGTCGAGCCCAGCGTCACGATCCCCGAACCGCCCGCTGTCACCGCCGCACCGAGCGTCTCGGTACCGCTGGCAATCAGCGTGATGTTGCCGTTCGCGGCCGTCGTCACTACTCCCGTTGTGGTCAGGACGCCCGTAGTATTGATCGTGATGTTGCCGCCCGTCTCGCTGATCCCTGTGATCGTCAGCAGGCTTGCCGAGTTGTGCAGGCGGATGTCGCCACTGATGGTGTTGGTCGCGTTGAAGCTGGCGACGGTGTTGGTTCCATTCAGCGTCTGGCCGGTTGCAGAGCTAGTCGTCAACAACCCGGGCGTCTGGAACGCACCGCTGCCCGTCTCGATGATCGCGCCGCCAGCCGTGGCGTTGATCGCGCCGGACGTGCTGCTCACCAGGGAGTTGACCAGCAGATCGCCGCTCGTCGTGACCGTCAGGCCATTTCCCGCTGTCAGCGCACCCAAATTCAGGTTGACCGTGTCGTTCAGCGTGATGGCGCCGAAGCTGGCTCCGGTCACGTCGCCCACCAGGATGTTGGCGCCGCTGAGGTTGATGGATCCATTTGTCGCTCTCAAGTTGGTCGTGCCGTTAGAAGCCAGCGTGCCTCCGCTGGTCTCGATAATGCTGCCAGCCGCCTGGAGGTCGGCAGAGCTATCGGAGACTGGACCGCTGATTGTCAGGTCACCGCCCGTCGTCGCGGACAGGGCTCCACTGAGCGTCACTGTCCCCAGATCGATACCGTTGACATCCACCAAGGTCACATTAGCTGCGGTGATGTGGACAGTACCCACGAAGTTATTCGCAGCACTGTCGAGCGTCACATTGCTGCTGCCCGCGGTGATCGTCGTCGTGCCGGTGATCGTCAGTGGGCCGCTGTCGGTGACGTTGCCGCCGGCCCTCAGGTTCAGAACTCCGCTGAGTGTCACTGTCCCCAGGCAGATACCGTTGCCATCCACCAGGGTCGCATTAGCCGCCGTGATGTGGACCGCTCCCACGAAGTTATTCGCAGCACTGTCGAGCGTCACATTGCCGCTACCCGCTGCGATTGTCGTCGTGCCGGTGATCGTCAGGGGGCCGCTGTCGGTGACGTTGCCGCCGGCACTCAGGTTCATGGCCCCGCTGAGAATCAAGGTCCCCAGATCGATGCCGTTGACATCCACCAGGGTCGCATTGGCCGCCGTGACGTGGACCGCGCTCGCGAAGTTATTCGCGGCACTGTCGAGCGTTACGTCGTTGTTGCCCGCTGCGATCGTCGTCGTGCCGGTGATCGTCAATGTGCCACTGTCGGTGACGTTGCCGCCGGCGCTCAGGTTCAGGGCTCCGCTGAGTGTCACTGTGCCCAGATCGATACCATTGACATCCACCAGGGTCGCATTCGATGCCGTGATGTTGAAAACGCCAAAGTTGTTATTAGCGTTGGCCAGCGTCACCGTCGTGGCGTTGAAGTTTGTCGTCCCGGAAACGCTCACCGAGGCAGTTTGACCAACCATCGTTCCGGTGACGGACAGATTCTGTGCTGCAACGGTGGCCTGGAAACTGACTGTTTCGGCGTTAATCGACAGGTCGCCGGCAACCAGACTGATGGCTCCGGTCATGTTGACCGTGTCGCTTCCAGTCTGACCGGTGAGCGTCAGGTCAGCACTGAACCCAACTCCCAGGCCGCTAACGTTTATCACATCATTGCCCGTGTCGCCGGCATTCAGCGTCAGCAGTTGAGTCGGGTTGGTGAACGTGAACGCCGATGCCTGATCAGAATCGACAGTCGTGCGACTGCCCGTCCCCGCAGCGACAATAATGGCCTCGCTGGCGCTGCTAAAGTTGACCGTGGTGGCCGTCGTAATCGTTGTCGAGCTGACCGTTGCGACGGAGTCAAACGCAATTTGCAGATTGCCAGTCAACGTGACCGAACCTGTGTCACTATCCACCACATCGAGTTGCTGCGAAGCGAATGTCCCTCCGGTGATTGTCAGCGAATTACTGCCGGTTCCGCCGTCGAAATTCACAACCCGGCTAAAGGTCCCCAGCGAAAAATCCACGATCAGCGAATCGTCACCACCGCGAGTGTCGAACAGGATGTTGCCCGGCACTGACGAGAACGGAACCATGATGGTATGTGCGTAGTTGCTGAACGTCGCTCCTGTAATCACTCCCGACAAGCCCAATGTATTGTTCGGATCGCTAATGATGTACCGGTTGTTGGCGGTATCGGACTGAATCGTCAGGGTGTCGTTCAGTCCTGCCGCCTTGATGTCGGTGACGACCAGATTGCCATTCACATCGAGACTCAAGACAGTCGTCAGAACCACCGACAGCACGACGTCGTTGCCGTCGCCGCCCACATACGAGATCTGGAACGAGCCGGACGTGGTGCCGAAAATAGCTCCTTCCGGTAATCCGGCAAACGTCCCGATGACATTGGTCGAGCTCGTGTTGTCGATGATTCGGTAGGAGGAGCCCAGAGCTGGCTGTATCGCTGCATTGACGACAAGTGAGGCACCGTTCAGCGCGACGGTCCGGTTACTGCCCGTGATCCGCAACTGGTCGAGGTTGGTTCCTGGCAGGGAGCCGGCGACTTCGATATTCAGCGTGGAACCGGATGACAAGTTCAAATTGCCGTCAATCGTGATGATGCCCGTCGTCAGGCCGAGCATCTGGCCCGGTGAGAACTGGCCACCATTGTCGGCCGTTACGCTGCCCGAGATCGTAGTTGCGCCCGCGAGCGTGCCGCCGATCTGAATGACGACATTCGCCGTGTTGTGGGAGGCGTTGAGTACAAGTTGACCGTCCGCGATTGTCGTCGCACCCGACATCGACAGCGTTCCCGGCAACGTGAGCGTGCCGCCGCCCGACAGCAGGAAGCCGCCGGTGCCGGTGACAGTGTCTGTAATACTGCTGTCATCCTGAGTGGTATTGATCGTCAGCAAGCCGGATCCCGCTGAGAGATTGCCGGTGATCACGACGGAACCTCCGCTGCCGTCGGGCAAACCGAGGGACGTCAGCGAGATGCCGTTCGTGGCTGCGAAGTTCGCCGTTTTGCGAATGTCCGCTCCGGACGTAATGTCGATGAAGCTGCCCGCCGAGGTCAGGTTGATCGTCGGCAGGAAAGGAATCGCCCCCTGTGCGGTGATCGTCACACTATGCTCAGCGGCCAAAGTGTCGCGCAGGATCACGTCCTGATGGGCGTTGAGCATCAGGTCTGCTGTCTGCAGCGTCTTGCCAAACGGCAGTTCGAGCGACCCCGCACTATATCCACCGTCAAAGTCGAAGAATCCGGTGGTGGAAACGTTGATTGTCGGAGCCGTCAAATTACTGAGCAGCAGATTGTCGGCTGCATGAATGGTGATCGCCCCTGTGCTCGAGGAGACGACGAGGTCCGACGTGTTGACCTGACCTTGTGCCAGCAGCGTAATCGAATTGGCGACAGTGCCGATCGTGGCTTCGTTGAGCGAGATGGACGCTCCCGTCGCCCGACCATTGCTCACATCATTCAGTGTCAGCGGGACAAGCCGCGCGATGATATCGGTGTCGGTCAGCTCGATGTAAACCGGCTCAGCAAAGCTCGGGTCGAGATCCTCGAGCAATCGGACATCGCTGCCGTCGGCAGACGTATACAACGTTCCCGCCCCGAAGATTTCCGTTGTGGAGTAGACCGTCTCCATTCCCCACAGTGAACTGTTAAAGACGGAAAACGCATATCGGCCACTTTCCGTTGTGCGGAATGAAAACCGGTCGCCGGTGGCGGTAACTTCCCGGAAATAATCCAGCCCCGTCTGCGAGTCGCGGAAGAGATCCAGACCTGAAACCCGGTCTTTCACGACGATCGGACTGTTGGTCGTGAACGGCACGAGATCCAGTGCCGCATAGTCCCCCACGGCTGCGCCGGTCTCGTTGACGATGACCGTCGTCACGCCCAGATCCGCGGTTGTGCTGTAATAGGTCTGCTGGTTCAGCGTTGAGCGGAATCGGTACTGCCCTTCGAAGTCACCCGACGTCATCAGGTTGCCGTTGGCGATAATCGTCAGCGACGGCAGAGGTTGGCCGTCCTTGCCGCGGATTGTACCCTTCATCGATACGTCGCCGTGATCAGAAATCAGCGTGATCGATGTTGCGGATTCTAGTGTCCCTTCGATGCGGATCGAGCTGCCCGAACGAATCAAGATTGAGTCGGCGGTGCTGATATTCAGAGTGGCACCGGTCAGTTTCACATCTTCGTCCGATGAAAAGCTGACTTCATTCGGCGCCGTGAAGCCGCTGCCCAGAAGCAGGGGTCCTGTCGAATGCAGGGACAGTCGATCGCCCGCGACGACCGTATTGGTAACGCCGTTGACGCTCAGCAGATTGAATGTGCCGCCTGCGGTCAACACGATGTCGGCCGTTGGGCCGGGTGCATAGACCTCATAGACATTCAGGTCACCGGGCGTGGTCACCGTGACCGAACCGTTGGTGTTAGTGATCTTGACGATGGTCAAATCTTCATTTGGCTGGCCGATCCCCGTGTAGTCGATGATGGTCACATCGTCGTTGGTGTTGGTGACTGAAGTGATCTCCTGGATCGCGAACTCGATGCCGCTGACACCGTCAAAGCTGTTGATGGTGATCGCGTTGGCTGCCACATCGACCGCCGCGTCGCCGGTGCCAACCTCGCGGACTGCTCCGCCGGTGCTGGTCAGCGTGACGTTGCCATAGGTGCGGATCGGCTGCTGCAAACTCATCTGTCGATCGGCTTCCTGGGCGATGTCGCCAGGGAAGCTGGTCGTGGTCAACCAATCGACGAGCGCCGCTCGGGCGGTCATTTGATCGAGCGCTTGATAGTCGGCATAGGTCAATTGCGGCGAGTCCGCCGGCAGAAAGCCCGCAGCGACGAGAGTCCCGGTCAGGTAACCCAGGCGGATGAACTGAGCATCGAATTCGGCATCGGCGAAGGCGCCGGCCAGGAGACGAGCGATCTCGATGTCGCCGGCGGCTTGCAGCGTAATGTCATTGCCGCTGCGGTTCGTGAGGCTGACGGCTTGGGTGACGATCAGTTTACCGGCCGTCGTGACGGTCAGACTGCCGTCGGTCACGGCGACGTTCAGTTCCAGCGGCTGCGTTCCCGTATTGTTCAGGACGACATTACCCGGCACGCTGGTGGTCAGGTTCAGACCGGTGACAGCCGTTGTCAGCGAGTAGCTGCTATTGGGAGTTTGCAGGGTCAATTCGCCACCACCGATCGTCGTGCCGGTGGTCTGCGTGAACGTGTTCGTCGAACGCAGCGAAATGTCCTGGCTGCCGTTGATGGCCCCGACCGTCAGCGCGCCAAAGATTGTCACGTCGATGTCCCCGTTGGACGCCGCCAGCGGAGCGGTGAACGTGACGTCGCCGATGTTGAGCAACCTGACGTCGCCGGCGCCGGCGTTCTGCACGTCGTACTCGCTGACGAACGTGTTGGCTGTGATTCCTTCTTTCGCACGCGCCGTCAACTTCCTGCCGGTGATCAAGCCGCCGGTCTGGACGATCTGCCCGCCGAGCGCGGTCAGGCTGGTGATGCCTGTCAGCGTCGAGCCTGTCAGCGCCGAGTCGGTCAGGGTGATATCGCCGTCGGTCCCACCGGCGGTGAGGAGGATCTGGCTGCCGAACGTCGTCAGTTGCGTATTGATATCGCCGGTGATCGAGCCCGTCCCGTCGGTACCAGCGGTCGCCTCAATCAGGTGCGTCGCCGTCACGTTGCCGGTTAAGGCGATGTCATCAGTTGCCGCGATCCTGACGGAATTCAGCGTCGTGACTTCGCCGCTGACAACCGCATTGCGACCGGCAAGGATGCTGACTTCGCTCAGTGTTCCCAGATCATTGTCGCTGTCCACGACAACCTTGCTGTCTCTGCCGAGCGTCGCATCGCGACCAGCGTTGATCGTGATCTGTCCGTCCGCCAGCAGCGCGGCGATGGCGGGTAAGGTACCCGCCGGTGCGCCGTCGGGAACCAGGCCATTCACCAGGGCATCGCGCCCGGCGGTGATGCTCAGCGATTGGTCGCTGCCCGTGGACTGGATAATGGCATGAATCGCCACATCGTTACCCGCCGAGATGGTGAGCGTGCTTGAGGCAACGATCGACGGAGCTCCGAACGTTCCCTGCAAGGCCGAACCTGAGTCCAGCAAGTCTCGCGACGTCGTCAGAACCGTTTGCGACTCGGTGATGCTCTGAGTTTGCCACTGCGTGACCGACTGCTGCGCCACGACTTTGACCGTCGATTCCCCAGTCTCGAACTTGGGCCGCAGGTCGTACACATCGACCGGCTTTGTCACCAATTGATACGAAAGCTGCAACCGCGTGTCAGCGATGTTGTGATAGAACCCATACCAATTGTCATGATCATTATAATAATTCTCGGTAAAAATTAAGACTTGCTGATAGCCTCTATCATCATGGTATTGTTTGGACGCAATCCCAACTTGAACGTTGTACTCAGCTATGGTGCTGTAAAGAAACGTGCGACCTCTTGTTGCCTGTATATAGCCGGAATGAACAAAAGCTAGTTTTCCTGTAATAGGATCAATGGTTTCGAATTGAGCCCCATTAGTCCACGACGGAGCGTGGCTCTTTTGGAGCCGAGTACCATCGAGGTAGTAGGCCAGTACTCCACCGGATTCATAGTCAATAGCATATCGCTCCGGGGAATTATCTAAGTCAGTTTCCGTGTAGAGGAATTCCGAGTTATCGGTGGTATAAAATGTTTTTTTCGACCGGTCTTGACGGAGTGAGATTTGGGCCTCCTCGTCGTAAAGACCAACGTCCGCTTGGAACGTCGTCGGAGTACCTTGGGACACGACTCGCAATATGTCGGATTCCGTTCCAGCGGGCATTTGGACAAACTTGTCGCGCCAGCCATCCACCGGCAGGCGGGCCGTGTCGGTGTGGGCATATTGCTGGAACGTGATCGGCGTTGGTGAGCCAGTGCCGCCGTTGTATTCAAACGTGGTGTCGAGCGTGGTGGTGGTGAAGTCATGCTCCCAGGTGGGATGCCACGGGATGTCGCTCGGGATGCCATTGATCGTGTTGTGCGTGACCAGGTTGGAGAAGCTGACGTTGTACAGCTTGCGATAACCCAGATGGATCATCACCGAGTCACGCTGATTGTCAGTCAAGGCTCCCCATTCCGTTCCGGCGGTCGGCGTGGTGCTCACGCTGAGCGTTCTCACGTTGCCGGTCAGCGGGTCATAGACTTTCTTCCAATCAATCGTCGGATCGGTGTCGAAGAAGTCGATCCCCTCGACGAAGAAACTGCGCCGCGTGGACGTTGTGTCGTTGTAGTAGCCAGTCTGCGTCAGCGTGACGTCGGCCGTGTTGAACGAACTCCCCACGCGGACGCTTTCCGTTCCCACTTGCTCGGTGGTCTTCGTGGTCACGAAACTCACGACGGGAACGAAAATCGATCCGACCGCGACTTGCCGCGTGCCGGTAATCACTTCGATGGTGCGCGGCACCGTGACAATGATCGGACGCAGCACCGGCACTGGATCGCCGCCAACGCTCACAGAACCTGTCACGTTGACGTCGTGGCCGGCCAGGATGTGTGATTCGCCGCTGCTGCTCAGCGTGCCTCCGTTGATTGTGACGTCGCCGCCAGACAGGTCTGTCATGACAATCGTGCCCAGCAGTTGCGCAGAGTTCCAGTTGGCTCCCACGCCTGCATTCACTTCCAGCAGATTAGCAGAGTCGACCTGACCGAAGAACGTCACCGAATTGATTGCATTAATGACCACTCGGCCCGTGCTGCTGGTTCCGATGATCTGACCATCCAGACTGATCGTTCCGCCCGCCAGATGGACCAGCGCGTCGCTTTGAATGAGCGCCGGCTGGGTGCCCAATGTGGTGGCTCCGATCATGAAGCTGCCGGTCGCTCGCAGATCGACCTGCCCGCCGCTGGTCTGCGTTTGAATAACGGCATCCGGTGAGACGGCGATGTTGGTTGCCCGGAACAAGATGGTGTTGGCCGCGTTCACCGCCCCAGTCACCATCAAGTCGCCGGCCTGCGTGACATTGATTGACGCTGCATCCGCGACGCCCGCGTGAACTTCACCGATCACGCCACCCAGCACCACCTTCTGCGTCGCCGCCAGCGTGATAACGCCACCGACATTCGTTGTCAGGGTGCCGCCGCTGACACGGTCCAGGCCGGCGAAGACGAACGACTGGACCATCAGCCCCACACCCGTCTCGTCACTGCCGCCGGTCAGCGTTAGTTGGTCGTCTGCTTTGACGAAGCCATTCATAAGCAGCAATTCACCTGACGTGATCGAAATATCCGCACCATCCTGCAATGCTTCGATCGTACCGATCACGCGCACATCCTGTGCGGCATTGATCGTAATGCTGTGAGGTGTGTTGGCCGGTTCGTTGTCGGCGGTTTGCGTGAAAAACGCACTGAAATCGTTCATCGTAAAGCTGACATCCGCGGTGCCTCCGCTGACGTTGATGACGATGGACCCGGTGGCCTTCAGCGTGCCCCCGACCGTCTGAGAGACGCCGCCAATAATGCCCGTTCCGCCCAGCGACACAGTGTCCTGTGCCGTGATCGTAATGTCCGCCGACAGGCCGCCGAAGGTGATGTCCGAGCCGTTGACCGTGGCTCCCGCCAACAGGGAACCGGCTATCGCCAGGCTGCCTGCACCCAAGTCGATGACACTGTTCGCGGCGCTGGTCGCGATGACCGATCCCGAACCGATCTCGATCATTCCGGTCGCATCAAATTCGATCCGGTCCACTGACGTCACCTGCGACCCAAGTTGCACGGGATTACCGAATTCGTCGGTCGAAGCTTTGCCAAAGCGGATATCGCCGCCGGTGAAGCGAACTTTCTGCCCGAGTTCGGTAATGGCGATCGTCGTGTTGAAGACTTCGACTTCGTTGGTTCCATTGATCAACAACGAACCGGTGAGTTGGAAATCGCCGTTGATGATTGCCTTATCGGTGGCATCAATGGTGATCTCGTAATCGCTGGTGCTCGCCGTTGTCAGAGTGCTGTGAACGACACCTTGCACATCGACGATCGCACCCTTAAGGAAGATCAGCGCATCGGACTCGATGCGGCCGGATGTCTTCGGAATCGTCAGGTTGCCGTGGACGGCGTTCAATTCCAGCGTGGCAAGATGATTGCTGCCGGTACCGACCACTCCGTCAAAGACCACGTCGTTGTAGCCAGTGACCAGGATCTCGCCGCCGCCACCCGTTGAAGTGAGCTGGCTGGTGCCGTCGATCTGCACGCTGACTTGATGCGCGACGAGTGCCACGCCGGCGCTCAGGATGATGTCGTCGCTGGCTGTGAGATGCCCGCGAATCCTTAGCGTCTGAGCAGCGCTCAGAATGATATCCGAACCGACACCCCGCGCGATGATCTCGCCGCGAATGTCGCCGTATTGACCGGCATTGAACTGAATCGAACCATCGACGGTTTCAAGCACTCCCGTCGGCCCCAGGTCAATGTCGGTGCCGTCGGGGGACGTGCCGCTGTAAAGATTGATGGCCGAGTACGCTCGGACCTTGCCGCCTATGGACAGCTTGCCGTTTGGTCCGAGCGGCGCACCGATGCTGACCGTCGAGCCCGGCTGCGCGGCATCGATGGCGTACAGACGTGTTGAACTCAGAGTGCCGGATGAAACATCAACGCCCAACTGATCCGCGTTCACGGACGAGTCTTCGATCGTGATGGCATACGGGCTGGTGAACAACAGCGTGCCATTGCGAAGTTTGATCTTCACATCCGGATCGACGAAGCCTGCCGTCGACGGATCGTCCGCCAGTTCCGTGAACGGTTCGCCCACGATGCGGCTCGGGTTATTGGAGGTCGCAATGGTGTAGTTGCCCGCTTCGAGGGCCGCCTGCAAATCGGCGACGAGATCGGCGATGCTGCTGTTGTCTGCCGTGGCCGCAGCCGTGAGCGTGGCCGTGCCGGAATAGGTGAAGTCCACCCGATCCACCGTGAACGCCAGCGTGACATCTGAGGTCAGTCGGCCCAGCGATGAAACCGTGAAGCCCTGCGACTGGATTTCGTTGATGTGTCCCGGCGGCAGAATGACCACTTCACCGGGCGCGTTGAGATTGATTTGGCTGTCGGGCCGCAGCGTAATCAGTCGCCCGCTGCCCTGTACCGTCAGTCCCGGACCGCTGCCGCCAGAGCCGTTGCCGCCGATGAGGTCGATCCGCTTTCCAGCGACAATGTCCTGTCCAACCTCGATCGTCCCACCGGCCTGCAGCGTGACGGTCGAGTCGCCGTCGAAGTAGACGGGAACTCGGCCCAGGTAGCCGCCGTTTATGTCTCGGATGGTATCAATACGACCACCAGCGATGAACAGGCCGAGCACCGTGGCGTTGTTCTGCGAGGTGAGTGTGATCGAGCCATTCGGATCGTTGACCGTCAGCTCACTGGCCGCATGGACGAGCAAGCCTTCGTTGGTGCGGAAGTCGCCGCCGTTGACGGTCATCGCGTGAGCGGCTCGCAAGAAAGTACCCGTCTCGACCAGGTCGCCGCCTTGATTTAGCGTGTGTCCTCCGAGGTACGCGCGACCGGTGGCATTGATCGTGAGCGTCGCCGGCTCAGAACTGTAAGTGGCTGTTTCGCCGAGGAAGTGGCCGTTGGCATCAAATGTCTGCGTGACGTTCGCACCGGCATTCAGTGAGCCCAGAACTTCGATGTTGCCCGCCGCATTCAGGATGATGCCGCCACCGGAATTGTCGGTCGTGCTGCCGGCCGTCGTGATGCCACCCGCCGTCGTGATCACCAGGCTGAGCCGATCGTTGCCATCGTCGGTCGGCAACGTCTTGCCGGGGAAGAGCGCGGCCAGAGTATCGTCCGCGCCGGGCGTGCCCGCATTGACCGTGACCGTGCCGGAAGCCAGCAGGCCGCTGTCGAGAAAGACTTGTTGACCTGCAGTGACGCTGATCGAGGAACTTGGCCCAGAGAACGTGACTCCGTTCGCGCCAATCGTTCCACCAGCCACGACGGCTCCCAGGAGATCGACGTCCTGACCGCCGCGGATGTCGATCATGCTGCCGGACTCACGCGTGATGGTTCGCGACGTCGTGGCGACATAAACGCTGCTGCCGAGCAACGGATCAGCGGTATTCAGGGACGTGCCGTTGACATCCACGCCGCCGTAAATGCGAGCGTTGCGTCTCACGTCGGTAAAGCCTTCCAGATACACGAACCGACCAGACTGAATCAGAAGGTCCGAGTTCGCGCCGAAGACATTGATGTTGCCTCGCGAAATGACATCCGCATCCGACTTCAGTTGCAGCGTGGTATTCGCGGCGAGCGACGTCAAGGTACCGGTCAACAGGATGCCGTACTGACTGTGGCCGATCAGCGGATGATGCGGATCAACGTCGGCCAGCCCGTTGAAGTAGGCCGTGTAATCAAATTGCGGCGTGCCGGAATTCAGCAGCATCTGGTCCGAGGTCGTCACGGTGCCGCCGATGAAAAGCTCGTGCGGCGAATTCAGAATGGCATCGGCTCCGGCTCCCGTTTGCACGGCGACCGGCGTGCCGTTCACATCGTCGAAGCGTGCCCCGGCGATGACCGCCCCGCCGGGATTCACCGACAGCAGCAAGCCCGCAGTGAGCGTCAGCACGTTGTTGTCATCGCGACCCGCAACGATGCCTCCTTCGAGCACTGTCAGTTTCGTGTCGGTGGTCACGTCTGCGTGCGAATTCGCGCCGTGGACCTCAATCACACCGGCGGTTTGAATCGACTGATTCGTATTGATATCGATCACGCTGTAGGGATTCAGCGTCCTGGTGAAGCTGCCGACATCCATCTTGATGCTGACCAATTCATCCGGGAACGCGAAATAGGGCCGCGTGCCGTCGCTGTTGAGCACGTTGATGTCAACGCGATCTTCGCCGATGATCCAGCCACCTTGTTGCAATTGTTCGTCGATCGCAAAGTTGACGGTCTGGGCCGTGACGCCCGAATCATTCGGGCCAAGTTCGTCGTGGATGTTCTTGGCATTGATCAGCATTCGATGCGTGAAGAAATCGATGTGGTCATCCGGAGCTTGTACGTCGCCGGCGATCGTCATCGTATCGGCGTAGAACGTGGTCAAATTGCGAAGCGCGGCCAGCTCACCGCGCGTCGAAAAATTAACTTTGAGGATTGGATTGTCCTGGATGTCGCCGAAGGTCATCGTGTTACCGACGCCCGCACTGTTGATAAACGCATGGCCGATCTCGACGAGCGAGAAACTGTCACCCATGGCCGCGAAATCGCGAACGCCGATGTTCGCGGTCGCTGCTTGTTGCCCTGATTGATCGAATCCAAAAGCGGACTCAGCGGCCGAACCTAGCCGGTAATCAACCGCATCGTGCGTCGCGCGGATGACCAGCTTGCCGGTTCCGACGATCTGCTTCTCGCCGCTGCTGAAATCGAAATCGTCGGCGGTGAGCGTGATCGGCTTTCCGTGCGCACGAGTTTCCATCCTGCCGCTTTGCAATGTCAGGAGCGCGCTGGATGCGTTCAACGTCAGGGTAATGCTGCCGGTGCCAGAGGTCACGGCGTAGACGTCGTTGCCATCGCGGACCTGATTGAGCCAATCAGAGGTGGCTCGATCGTCCCAAGTCACCGTCGTGACCCACTGGGGAATTACTGCCAACGTCGGGATGACGAGTCCGCCGTTCTCTTGCGAATTGTGCGAGTCGGTGGATGTGAGGATGAGGCTGTCGACTTCGTTAATGACGACATTCCCCAGGCTATCCAGCGACGTTGCCACCGTCAGACTGCCGACGTCGGTACGCAGCGGCGCGAGGCTTTTGTACGCCTTCACGATCAAATGCGCGTTCGTGCCTTTGATCAACACGTCGTTGTCGTTTGTGATCGAACCATCCGGGGCGATCAAACGGATATAACCGGATCCAGTGCCGTTCCAATCGTCGCCCGCCGAAGCCAACAGGTTGGCGTTGAGATTGATGTTCGCCTTGTCCTTGAAAACGCGCGCATCGATGTAGCCGTTGTTGCCGGCATTGAGTGGGTGGGTGATGTCCAGGCTGTTGTAAGTTTCCAGAATCAGATATCCGGCCTTGATGGCCTCTGGGGTGGCGAACTGACTGGCGATGACTCGCAGGCCGGTGGTTTTGAGATCGACGACCGCGTCGCCAGCGGCCTTCGTATAGGTCACCTGACCGCCGAAATCGATGATGTTGGAATGATCGAACGCGGCCCCCTTGCCGAGCAGCGTCAGTCGCTCGACGTCGGTGCTCCACGCGACCGACTCACGGCCATTCGTGACGAGATAGGAGCCGAGCGTCAGCGGATCTCCGGCGCGGGATTGTTCGAGAATAATCTCATCGAAGTCGCCCTCTGTGTCTTCGATGGAAATCTTCCCCGGAGTTTTCGTGGAGTCAGCTTGGCCCATTCGGAAGCGGTACTGGTCGTTGCCGCTCGTATCGGTGATCGTGATCGCTCGTTCGGCGAATTCTTTGATATAGACCAGGTCGTCCCCGCTACCGAGTTCGAGAGCCGTCACATCCGCCTGGGATGCTCGCACGTCGTTCGTGTCTCCTTGAATGACCTCAATACCGCGCGAGTCGAGGCTTACCGTCAACGCGGAAGTCACGTTACTGAAGTCGAAGTCGGCGTTGCCCGAAGAGTCGCTGAAGCGGTCCCTGCCATAGCCGTCTTCAAACACGAACGTGTCATTGCCATCGCCTCCGGTCAGCACATCATCGCCGTCGCCTCCGACGAGTCGATCATCATCGGCACCGGCGTTAAGCGTATCTTGGCCCTGACCGCCGAGTAACGTGTCCGCGCCGGTATTGCCGATCAGTTTGTCGTCCCCATCACCGCCGTCGAGCGTTCCTCCCGCGCTCCCAGCATACAGCGTGTCGTTGCCGGCGCCTCCCATCACATCGACCGTGACGTCCTGCAGCAAGTGGGCGTCGAACAAGTCATTGCCGTCCCCCATGTCGGCTACGATTGTCGTCACCCCCGAGTACGTTTCGTACCATCCGTCGAACTCGACACCGACCGTGCCCCCTTCGCCGGTGACGTAGACTTTCTCGTCGCCGTCAGTGGTATTGAAGTACTTTCGATCGCCCGCTTTGGCGCCCACATTGACATACAACGTCGAACCGACCTGCTTCGCCAACTTCGGTTCGATGAACGGCGCTTTGTGCTCGAACTCGTACAAGGTAATGCGGAAGAGGTCGAGGTCGAGGATGCGCTCGCCGAAGACGTCGGCGAAGATGCCCGCAAACAGTTCCAGCTTCGCGTCGAAGTTGAAGAGATTGTCGATGCCACCATTTTCATAGTTGAACATCGCCACGAGTTCGGTCGCGTGAATCTTGCCGTCAGTCTCGATGCTGTAGCTCAGCACATTTCCGTCCGCGTCCTTCTTCAACACCGGTTTGCCGATGTCCTGCAAATCGAAGTTGGCGGTTAGCTCGATGCCTCCCTGGATGCCCGCCTGCGCGAATCCAATATCAACAGCCACGGAGACTCCGACGATCGCGTTGAGCGTGAATTCCGGAATATCCTTGCCGCCGGTGCCGGGGACAATCTTTCCGTTCTTAAACGTCGGCAGCGAGAAGTCGGAGACGTAGAAGCCATCCAGCACATACGCTGGGTTGCCAGTGCTGAATGCCTCGCGGATGCCGTAGGTGTCGTAACCGAACGACAGATCGGCTTGCGCGTTGAACTTGCCGAACGCCTTGATCGATACGGGAACCGGTCCGATCAGGATCGTCGCCAGGGTCACGTCGAAGCCCGTTTTCAGTTCGAGCACCGGCATCTGATACGTGAAGAGCGTGGCATCGCCACCTTGCAGAATCTTCAACCAGTTGCTGATGTCCTTGACGTATTCCAGCGTCTTAAATCCCGACCGTGTCGTCTTCGTGGAACCGCCGGACGACTTGTCTTTGATCTCATTGAGCTTGGAAAGGATCTCGGGCGGCGCATCGAGTGAGACGAGACTTTGGAGTTCGGGTGGGAGCGCCGCCAAATCGTCGTCGGTGGCTTGTGTCGCGCTGGCGTCCGTCGTCCCCAGCCCGTTAATGGTCCCCAAATAGATTTCACCCGTCGAACCGAGCATGCCGTTGACCTGATCGACCAGCTTTAGCATGTCCCGCGCGGCATACAAAAAGCTGGGATCAATCTGAGGTTTGCCTTGCAGCTTCAGGACCAGGTTGACCAGCCCGATCATATTCGGATCGACCTCCGGCGGCAGAATCGAACCAAGACCGTCAATGGGATCGGTCAGCCCGTTCACAATCGGCTTGAATGGCCCCAGCACGTCTTGGATTTTGTCCGCGATCGGCTTGAGGAAGTCAGACACGAAAGAGCCGACATCGATGCGGAAGCGCTCGATCGAGACGTGTGGCTCCGAGGCTCCGTGTTGCAGATCCCAGCCCCAATCCAGCTTGAGATCGCCCTTCAACTTCGGCAGCGCCTTCACGCCATCCACTTCGAGCGTCGCCGCCATATCAAGCTTGGCATTGACTCCAAAGTTGACCGTGAACAGCTTGCTGAGTGGCGCGGAAACGAGGTGGTTGTAAGTGAAACGATTTCGCGTATTGCCGGTGTAATCGACCGTCAAGCCGCCGTACACGCCGCTGGGTTGGAACCCCGCTTGATTCGGGTCGATGTCGTTATCTTGCAGCGTGACTTTGAAGAACAGCAGCTTTCCGTCAGCGTCAAAGGGGGTCGCGTCCGCGTAAGACGAGTCCGGGCTTCCGGTCAGGAAGGCTTTGACATCGAAGCGGAATTCAGGAGTCGCGGGGTCATTGGTCGTCAAGTAGAAGCCGTCGGTCGTGGAGAGGCCGAATCCGAAGTCATAGGCCCAACCCAGCTCCAATCCGAAGCCACCGTCCACATTCAGAGCGAACCCAGGCAGATCGACGTTCAACGGAATGTCGACACCACCCCCGAGCACCACGCCACCCAGTCCGACGTCGAATTGAATTGCATCCGCGCCGGCAGGCAGTGTGCCACCTTGCGTCCACGTTTGCAGGAAAACTCCGTTCTTGTCGTACCAGCCGACGACAACGTCATCGATCGTGATCGTGCCGTTCTGCGTGTTGTCTCGCAAGATACTTAGTCCGCCGGGACCAAACACGTCGAACAAGGCGTGTTGCACTACCTCGATCAGCTTGCCGTTGCCACTCAACTTGGCTCGCAGATCGTTCAAGATGCCGGTACGCATCCCACTCAGGAACTGCGCGGCGGAATGCAACTTATCACCGATGAGCGGGATGTCCTGGGCGATGCTGCCGTCGAAGATATCCTGCACCGCGCCCAAGCCACTTTCGATGCCATCCAGCACGATCGACGGATCGTTGATCAGCGACAGGATCGAGAAGTCGCCCCCCAGCCGTATGAATTCGGCCTCGAAGTCCGGGTAGGTATACGTCAGAGCCTTCTGGCTCGGAATCGATAGCGGCTGATCAGTCAATTGATTGAAGAGCTGCCGCAGTCCTTGATCGGCATAGAGCGGATTGGTTTGGATTCGGAGCGGATTCGCCAATGGGAAGTTGAATCCACTGATGTCGAGCTTCACCGGCAGGTTGACATCGAAGCCTCCAGTGAGCACGACCTGGACGTTATCTCCCAGGTCTTCATTGGAATGGAACTTCCCATCGTCGTTCGGCGTTCCCGCCGCCTGGTCAATCGCGACCGTGAACGTGGCGTAGTCGTCGGTGGCCCGATTGCCGTCACCGTCGAGGACCGCATATCCGTTGTTGACCCCGACCTTGATTGGTCCAGCTTGCAGGCCCAGCTCAAGATTCGTGCCAATGATGCGGGCACCCAGAGACAAGTGCGTGCCGGTCGCCTGATCCGTCGCCACCGGAACGTCGAGCGTGATTTTCACGTTCTGGAAGGCATCGATCTGACCGAGCGCCGTCGCATCAGCGGCTTGGATTTGATCCGCCGCGAGCAAGACGACTTCAGCCCCGAGGTCGGTCTGCAAGCGATCCTGCAATGCGACGAGCGCGACTTGTCGTCGTCCTAGCAGTTGTCCGGCTCCGAACACCGAGTCGGTGTTGGCGTTCGCTCCGAGAGAGGCGTCGATGGCACTGACGACATTGGCGCGAATCGACTTCAACGTCGTGTTGGCAGGCTGACCCACTTTCGCCGCCGCGATCGCCGCGACGAACTGCGACTTGAGAGCCTGATACATCGACTCGGTCACATCGCTGCTGCCGTCGGCGAAACCAGGAGCAGAAAACAGCGTGTCGTTGGCGGATGTGGTCAATTCGCGCGTGGGCCGGTAGTCGTACAGAAAGATCTGCGTTCCGCCACTGCCGCCGAATTGGATGCCGACATCGATCGTCAAATTGACGAACGCATCCAATTGAATGTTGCCGTGCCCGCCTAGCAGGTCGCTCAATTCACCAATCGTTTGCACGTCGGGCAGCAACGTGTCGAGATCGAGATTGAATCGATAAATGTCCGAAAAGACGGCATCGAACCGCACGTGCATGTCGAGCGTGTTGCCGTTCAGTCGCAGCGAGAACTTCTGGTCCTGCGGATCAAGGCTGTTGTTGTCAGTGATGTGCAACGCATTTTCGATGATCCCTTCGACCTGCTGAATCTCATCTGCGGAATTCTTCGCAGCGGCGTCCACCTTGGCGGCGAATTCGTCGGCAAACGCAAAAACGTCCGCCAGCGAGCGATTGATGACGGGCAGCGCCGTGTTGTAGAACGGCTCATCAGCAAGCGACTGGTCCAGAAAGTCGATCCCCGTGCGGATGCCGGCAATGATGTCTTCAAACGTGATCTGGCTGAAGTCGAATGCCGAGCTGAGATCAGGGACCGAGATCACCACATCCGAGGCCGTGACTGTCCCAGCCACTCGCGCGGCCACGAGATCAAACGCGAGCGACGGGTTGGTGAGCACCGTCTTGACGGCGCCGCTGTGCAACAGGTCTTGCACATAGATGCCAACTTCCGCCGCAGACGGAATCGGCAAGTCGCTGCCGAGGCCCGCATTGATCTTGAGCCCGCGAATGTGAGCCGACGCATCTCCGCTGAAGTTGAGATGGATGTTGCTCGTTGCCGTGCCATCCACGATCTCGCCAAAGCTGAACTGCGTGTCGGCCAGATCGTTCGTGGCGACATTGCGATCCAGCACGATCTGCGCACCAGCCGCGACGTGGATGCCAGAACCACTTCCGGCTCCGCCCGCCGTGACGCCGATGATTCCGAGTTTCGCGGCGACGGACAAATCGGTCACGTCGAGCGAAACCGAACCTCCGAGGTGTGCCTCGGAGATACCCAGCGTAAGTCCTTCCTTCACTTGGAACGTGGCGTCGGTCGCTGCCGCCACTGCGTTGCGATCCAAGACGACGTGATGCGCGTCGGTGAAGGTCTTGATCTCGTAAGTCTCACTGCCGAGCGTCACCTTATAGCCGACCATCTGGTTCGTGAAGGTGAACGCACTCGAGGAGAACTGCTTCGAGCCGAGAGCGATGTTGCCCGCCGTGCCCGAGTACACATGCCCGTCCAGATCGACGTACAAAGAGAGACCGCCGTTGGCGTTCGCGCTGATTGCGCCGTGTGCCGTGGTGGACAGCGAGAGCGAATCCCCGAGGTCAAAACCCAGGTCGATCGGCGCATCCACAGGCGCGAACGATTCAGCAAACGTCAGCGGAATGCTGAAGACCTGGTTGACGGGATCGAACGTGATCTGCACTCCGCCCGGCAGCACGCCCGCCGCGTTGACCGCGTCTGTGAGTTGCTGCAACGTTTGAATTCGTTGCAGCTCTTCATGGACGACGAATGGACGATTTGCGAAGTCAGCCGCCCCGGCCGTTTGCAGTTCCAACGTTGTGCTGTTCGTGACGGTCTTGATGCCGAAGGTCGCGACGATCTTGCCGTCATCACCGAGGAACGACAGAAACTTGTTCTGCAATGCATTCGTGAAGCCCGCACCGCCGGCGGTGAAGGTCTTTTGCCCCTTGGCCAGATTGCCGTTCGTGCCGCTCTGCAAGTCCACGCGCGGCAGATCGAAGTTGATCTTCGAATAGACGCTGTTGTTGAAGGCATCCGCGAAACGCAGCACTTCGTTGAGTCCGGTTTGCACAAACGGAATCTGGGTCAGCAGCGAGTCCGAGTTCGTGACTTCGTCCGCGAGGTAATCGCGGAAGTCCGGAAACATTTGAATGACCTGAGCGACAGTCAGGCTCTTGAAGTCCAAGAGCTTGTCGAAGTTCTCGTGCGTGAAGGTGAAGCCGCTCTGATTCTCGTAAACAACGAACGGGCGGTTCGTGAAACCTGTGTCGGCCGCACCGGTCAGCTCCAGCGTCGTGCTGTTGGTCGCCGACTTAATGCTGTACGTCGCGACGGCCACACCGTTGTTGTCGTTGAACGAAACGAACTTGCCCCGCAGATCGAGTTCGTGCAACACGAAGGGCCGATTGGTGAAGGCCGTGCCGGGCGCCGTTTTGAGTTCCAGCGTGGTGCCGTTCGTGACCGACTTGATGCCGAATGTTGCGACGATATTGCCGCTGTTATCGAGGAACGAAACGAACTTGTCCTTGAGCGCGCCGGTGAAGTTGGAACCCGTCGCGGTGAACGTCGTCTTGTTGGCGGCCACCGATCCGCTCGTGCCGTCCTGAATGACGCCGATCAAATCGGTCCCCGTGACCGTGAAGGTCTTCTGACCCGCAGCCACCGAAGCGGTTGTGCCCGACTCAAGTTCGACCTTGTTGAAGAACCCGCCGCTAACTCGCGCGATGGGAGTCGGGCCGTTCGTCAGATCGACTCCGGCGAGCGAGGCATAGACTGGCAGTACCGCCTCGAAGCCGTTCTTCTGCGGCTTGAAGGTGAATCCGCCATTCACATACGAAACCGACCCACCAAGATCGACATCGATCGAACCTTGCTGAGCAGTCGCGTTGCCGACGCTTACGTCAATCGGGCCGAACGTCGCGGCTGCGATGAAGTCCGTATGAGCTGTCGCGGTCATCGCCAGCGTGTTGACATCGAAGCGAGCCTTTCGATCGACCCAGTCGACACCAAATGTCACGTCGATCGCGGAATGCACGTCGAGGTCGATCGTCACATCGGAATTGAACTTCAATCCGTAATCGTCGAACTCATCGCCGAAGTGCAGCGTCGTGGTCTTGGTTTGCGTCGTGGCAATCGCGACGCTCAGGCCGACACCGCGATTGGTCAGCGTGAGGTTGATGCCATCAGCGGGGTTCGCACTAATGGTCGAAATCCAGAAGTTGTTCAAGTACGCGAGCAGACCGCGGAGGGTCGGCGGAGCAATGGGAGCAGGTTGGGTTTCGTGAATGACGAACGCCTGGCCGCTGACCGTCTGGTTGGCAGACGAGTTCAATTGCAGCGTGTTGCCGTCGGTCACCGAGGCGATGTCAAACGTCGCCACCGTGTTGCCATTGCCGTCGACGAACGACAGAGTTTTGCCGGCCAAGTCGCTGGTGAAGCGACCTCCGACGGCGGTGAACGTCGATTGGCCGCCGGTGATGCTGCCGTTGATACCACTTCTCAGGTTTCCGGGGTCCGGCAGATTGCCAGGATTGCCGGGCGCTTGTGGTTCTGGTCCGGGATCAGTCCCCAGGGGCGGATTGTTGTACGCGTCCAGCTCGGTCAGGTACGTCTGATAGGCCAGGTAGTAGTCGATAAACTTCCCGGCTCCGGTCAACTTCTTCGCACCCAGCAAGTCATCAATCGTCAAATCGGTCCCGGGAATCACTTCCACCAGCGAACTGGCTGCAGTGCGGTTACCGGACGAATCGACCGTGACATCAAAGCTGTGATTGAGATCATCAATCTGCCCGGCCAAATCTTGGAAGAGCCCCGTGACGAAAGTCTGATCGTCGAGCGTGATGTCGAAATTGGTCGGCGGCGAGATGCGGCTGACCGTCGTCCCGTTCGTGAAAACGACAGGCGTCGCCGCTGCGGTTCGTTGTGGAACCGTCTGATTGACCGCCGCTCCGGTCTTGTTGACTTCGATATTTACGGTGCCGGTCAGCCCGATGTTCTCCAGACCCGCACCGGTCAGTCCGACCTGTCCCGAACCTTTGATCGCGTAACCGCCTGGAGTGCCTGCCGGTCCACCCGAGGTCAGCACCGCGCCGAGCGTGCCGTTATTGAGCGTCAAGCCGACACCGTTGACTCCGAGAAAAGCGCTGATGTGCTCCGCACCGATCAGGACTTGCGTTTGCTGACCGACGATCTGCTTCTCGATGCGAATGTCAGCGGTCAACTCAATCAAGTTCGCGATGCTGAGCGTGACATCATCGCCGATGAACGTCGGGACGTTTTGACCGTTGGCGAAAACGATCATGACCGGCACATCCGGCCCGCTGCCGTTCGGTACGTTGATCGTTTCGTTGATGGCATGTCCGGTGGTGTTGACGGACGCTGACAGCGTGCCGCTCAAACTCAATCCCGAAACTCCGACCAGCTGAGCACCGCCCGTGACGGAAACCGCGTAGCCCGTCGCCGTCGGTAAAGTGCCGGAACTATCCACGAGGCGCTCGAGATGCACGCCCAGCGATGCACCGCTGATGCGGACTCCGATCGGATCGCCGCTTGTCGCCCCCGCTTCTCCGCCGATTCCGAGGAAGACGTCCAGATTCGTCCCCGCCGCGATGATCGTCGTCGTGGTGATCGTGCCATTGGTCGATTCGTGCTTCTCAAAAGTGAAGTCGCCGCTGACATCGACAAACCCGGGGATGCTTAATGTCGCGTCGGTCACGGTGACTGTCACGTCGCCGGGCGGATTGACCGTCGCGTCCATGTCCGAGCCGGTGCGACTGATCTCTGTGCTCAAGGTGCCGCTCAGAGTGACGTCGGTTCCCAACAGGGCGACATGATCGAGCGCCACCGCCAGTCCCGCATCAAATTTCGCCGCCGAAGTAATCGTTGCCGCATGCTCGAACCAGTCGCTCGGATTGGCGGCCTTCAGCGCGTTGAGTTCCGTCAGGGTCAACTGGCCGTCGTGGTCGGCATCCGCTTGCGAAGAGAGTGCGACTTGCCCGGCAAACGAGAGGCTGAGATGACTGTTCTCCAGGGAAATTGCACCGACGTCGGCAGCCGCGAGCGACGCTTGCAGACCCGCGATTCCCACGCTGGCTCCGACATCAAAGCGATTGATGCGGAAGTAGGGATCGAGCGAACTGGCATCCGGCACAGGGACCGTGAACAGGCCCACGACCGATTGATCGCGCGTCCCCAGCAGCACGCCCAAATCGAAATCGAGAGCCAGCACGCCCCGTCCGTAAGCGGTTCCGGCAAGTTCCGTTGTCGGCAGCACGGCCTTCACCGCCGCAGGCAAGTTGTCGCCGTCGAGTGCAAACGTGGACGTAAAGGTGCGGTCGATGTTGGCCTGCAAATTCAAGCTCAAGTTGACATGCTGACCGTCAAACTTCAGGCCGCCGGAGAACGCAAACGCGGGTCCGGGCGCTCCAGTCGCGAAGAGGTCTTCCACGACCACCGAGTTCAGTCCGGCCATGAATGAGGCGTCAGTTGTCCAACCGGTAGGCAAAGAACTGTGCGTGTCGTAGAACGCTCCCGTAGCCGAAGCGACGTTTCCGCTGGCCTCGGCGAGATTGGCGTTCAACAGCGTCGCACCGTCGAACTTCGCGCCGCTGACCGTCGCTCCGTGGAACGCAGCGGAAGACAGGTCCACTCCGCTGAAGTTCAATCCGCTGAGATTCGAACCTTCGAAGTTCGCTCCCTGGAATGAGCCAAACTGGACGTTGTCCTTCGCAGCTGGAGCGAGACCACTGAAGTCCACCCCGTTGAAGTTCACGCCCGTGTAGCGCCGCGTCACACTCGCCGACTGACCGCTGAACAGTCCATCGAGGTTCTTGCTGCCGCTGAAATTGGAGCTGCTGAAATCAGTCGAGCCATTGCCGAACGTGATGCCGCTGAAGTCCAGGCCTGAGAAGTTGGCACCGTGGAACTGTCCCCGCAGCACAGTCGTGCCGTTGAGGTTCACCATCCGGAAATCGGCAAAACTGAAATTCATGCCGGCATCCAAGCCGGAGAACTTCGCTCCGTTCAACGTCGTGCCGCGGAAGTCGGATCCCGTGACGGTGACTCCCGTGAAATCGATGTCGGAAAGATCCCAGCCCGAGAAATTGAAACCCGACAGATCAAGTCCTAAACCCCAGATCCGGGGCGTCCCCGTCGATGAGCCCAAACTCGGCAGCGGTTGATTGCTGATGACGTTTGAGACGTTGACATTGTTGGAACTGCCGAGCGTGCCCCACTTCACGTCCCACGCAAAAGCGCCGGTCAAATTGGCGTTATCCAGAATCGCGCCACCGAAGGAAACGCCGCGCAGGTTGGCTCCGCTGAAATTAAACCCAGAGAAGTTGATTCCCGACAGATCCAATCCCGACAGGTCAAAGCGGCTCCAGTTCTTAAGGGCGAATCCGGACAGATCCAGCCCAAACGACAGCCGCTTCCAACCACTCGTAGCGGACGAACCGAAGAGGCTCGACAGGTCGGTGTTGCACAGCAGGTTGCTGACGTTGGGTTGTCTTGCACTGGAGAATCGGACGTTGGCCCAATGGGTATCGAACGCCGCCGAGGAACTGAAGTTGGTTCCGTCAATCGACGCGCCACTGAAGTTGGCCCCGCGCAAATCCAGGCCGGAGACGTTCACGCCGCGAAGATCGGCTCCCGAGAAATCGGTCTGGCGCAGGATTGCACCGGAGAAGTTGGTCGAAGAATCAAAACGTGCTCCAATGAAGTTGATGCCGGTCAGATCAAGTCCATTGAAATTCGCACCGCGCAAGTCAGCACCAGCGAAATTGAATCCGCGTAAGAAGTCTGGCGAATCTCCGCCAGCGCTGCGGAACGCGGCGAAGTCGAACCCCGCGAGATTCTGATGCGACCAATCGAGCTTGTCGGTTGAGAACTTAACCTGAGTGAGGCTCGCCAGCGAGGGGTTGAGCGCCTCCAACAGGCCGCGTGCCGTGACGCCCGAGTTCAACGTCTGTCCGCTGCCAGCATTCGAGTCGTAGTCGCTATAAAGATAGTGCCCGGCCGCGTCCTGCAGCTTGAATGTCCCACCCAAACCACCGGCCTCGGCGGTCGATTGACTGTTGGTCAAAAGCTGATTGAGGCTTTGCCCAAGCCCAGGAATCTCCTGGTCAAACAGACCAAACGGAAGTTTCTGACCGAGATCACCCACCTGCTTGATCAAATCCAGCAGACGTTCCGCCAACGCCGGATTGATCGCCACATCGACGGAGACTTCTGGTGTCGTGACCAGCAACTGACTGTCCTGATAAACGAACAAGCTGTCGGTCGCCAGAATCAGCGTCGGTGTGCCGTAGTTGTTGAGGTCGAAATTTCCCAGTATCGCGCTCAGCGGCAGTCGTGCATCGAGAGTACCCGATGCCTCGAATTGCAGTGCTGGCACCGTTGCCAGCGAGGCCAGTGTCCGTCGGCCGCTGTCGTCAGCGGTCGCTGGATCAAGCGACAACTGCGCGCGGGCATTCAGATCCACCACTCCATTGACGATATTGACCGTTGCCGCGGACCCGAACACCTGCGCTGAAAGTCCCGCCGCTGCCGTGAGGTTGGCAAAATGGGAATCGACTTCGACAGAGAACGGTTGCACGCGCAGGAAACCGCGATCGGTAATTCCTGTGGTCGCATTTAACGTGGACAAGCCATCAAGTCGGATCCCAACTTCCAGCGAACCGCCCAGCCGAGTCTGAACATCAAGATTCGAAAAGGCCGACAACTCAATCCCGGCTGCTCCGAGTGCCGACTGAATCGCGGGCGACAGCGAGGGCGCAAAAGTGAATGTCTTCGAAGCGTCGAAGGACACATCAAATCGCAGTTCGGACCAGTCATAAATGCCAGCAGTAACGGTGAACGGATTGCCGGACGTGGCTGCGTTAAACGCGGTCTCCAGGCCGCTGGCGAGAGCGCCCAGGTCCGTGAACGTATTGAGCGACGATGTTTCGACGGTCAGCAGATTCTTCGCGTACGCCTTCGCATCACTCAGCGTTGCAGGCACGGAACTGGCAAAGCCACGTCCCAGTCCTTCCGCCAGTGACACGTCCAGAAACGGTATTTTGGCGGACAGCAATTCGCTCTCGACGAACGAATTTGCGACGTTGGTCCACGTCTCAAACGATTGATCAACTTCACTGCGAATGGCGGTACCGAGTGACACTCGCCCAGTCAGATTTTCTGCGTCAGTGAGTGTAAATGTCGAACTGTCGTCGCGTGTGGCGGTCGTGGAATCGCCCGTTCGAGTCAGCCCGATCGTTTGATCAAAGCGGACGGTGTCGTCGCTTTCTTGGCTGTCGATCAGTGTCAGCTGGCTGTTATCAGAGATCACAAACCGGTCGCTGGCTTGCGAACCGATGAGTGAGTAGTTCTGCCCATTGGCATGGAACGTGAGTTGGTCCGTACGATTCGCATCGGCATAGACAACCGTCACCACATCGCCCTGGACCGAAAACTCCAGCCCGCCCGTGACAGCTGAAAAGTCCAGCGTTGTTCCATCTGCGTCGGATGTCGTCTGCGCCCCCCAGTTGTCCTGAAAGGTTTGAACTCCGCTCAATAGCGTGCGAACTTCCAGCAACTCGACATGGCTCGAACTGAATGCCTCGCCAGCGACCGTCCGGTCCTGTCTTGTGGACCTCCGCCGAGAATTTCTAGGATTTTGCAGGAAGAGACGACGCAACCCAGTAAGCCAGCTGTTAAGCAGCATATGTGGACCAACTAAAATCTGAAAGGAGATCGAGGATGTTCGTGGCGTGGTTGAAAAGAGTGACGGCGATCGGGCAAGTCACGAATCATTCAACTTTCACCCTCACTGCCGAACAGAATAGCCAGCGACGGGTGCGGTGTTTCGAGGCACTGAGATCCGGTATCGGCGCGAAGAATCAGCGCCACATACGGGGTGGTACCGCAGCAAAAATCACGAAGATGACGGCGCGCTAGAGCGCTCGGCGCGCACCGGGAGATACGCCTTTCAGAGTGGCTCATCGGACTTTCAGTTTTACTCTAAGGCCCACGGCTCACGGTGTCGCCCCGAGAACCGTCATTCAAGAAAAACCCGAGTCTCGATGTATTGCCCGACCAGAAAAGAATGCTTAAGGTCGGCTCGAAAATCGAATCATTTGCAATGGGAATTAGCAGTCTGTTAGAAAGCAAATCCCCATGTTGATTACCCTCAAGACAAATCCCGTTGTCAATCCCCGTTGTGCATTTCCCCCAAAATAACTCCCCAAACTCGATGCCCAGAACTTGCCACCGACAGGGCCGCCGGCCGACTCGAACCAAACGGTGAGCAGGATCGTCCGGAGTTCCGGCGGTTCCATCATTTGCGGTTCTCGTTCGTTCCGGTCACCTCGAATGGATTTCTTCAATGGCGTTTTCAGGAGAACCTTGAGCCGGAATGGCTTGTCTATCTGTTCCAGATGGTAGGCATCATTGAAGATGGATTTGATCTTTTGCAATTCCGCCTTGCGAGTCGTCAGATGGCGGGTCTCGGCCAGCTTGCTCCTCAACCGGTCGAAGTCGGTCGGACCGAGTGATTTGATCGGCTTGGTTTTGCCGATGATCTCCGCGGCATTGTTGCAGATTCTGAAATAGTCGGAGAACGTGACCGGGCTGAGCTCACCTCGTTGCACTTGGGCGACTTTGGCTTCCAGGTAGTGATTGCAGAGCTTTACAAGCGTGAGCACAACCTCGTTGGAGCAACGGCCTAACCCCGCTTGCAAATTGTCCCGATCTTTTAGATACTCCTGCAGTGCTTCGTCGGGGTCGCTTAGCGGCCCGAAGTAGGACAGCTTTCTCTTGATTTTCTTGCACCATTGCCCGCCAGGGTGAGCGGTGAAAGGGTATTCCGGGTAAGGCTTTAGGGATTACCGATTGGTTTTGGTTTTCGCTGCCATTGGCCTTGTCTCCGCTTCTGCCTGGTTGTAGAAGGGTAGACAGCGGAAACAACAACAATCGTAAGTCCCTTGCAGTAAATAAGTTGGCCGCCATAGCTCAGTTGGTAGAGCGATGCTTTCGTAAAGCATAGGTCCAGGGTTCGAGTCCCCGTGGCGGCTCATTAATAACCCGTGATTCCGCAAGGAGTTACGGGTTATTGCATTCTTTGGAGATGTTTTAGGGCGTCCAGATTATGTGCGTTTTTTATGCCCGTTTCGGACTGCGTGGTGGGTCAATTCTGCGTGGAATCTGTTTTTCGTTTTCCTGAAACATGCTTGGGCTGACACAATGGGACACCGATTTCGGCTGGCAGGGGCTTCGAGCATGTCCGACACAAGTCCACCGAACACTTCCCTGTTCCCTGATAGTGGTGACACGATCGATTCGCGATGTAGTGGCGAGGTCTGATTTATCCTGTCTCCCTCAAAATCTTCGGATGCTTGGTACACCGTGAACACGCGGAAGGAACCCCAGCAGAAGTAATAGGAACCGGTCACAGTTGATCGAGGGTAACCGTAGAAAATCCCGGAGCGGCCTTGATGAGCTTCACATCATCCGTCAGAAGGGGACATCCTTCCTGCTCACTGAGAGCAAGATAGATCGCGTCGTAGATGCTCACGCGGATCTGCGAGGCGATGGAGAACGCACGCGGGAAAAGCGACGGGGCCGGAACGATGATCGGCTGATGATACAGGAGGTCGGCATAGAGGACCGGAAGATCTGCCTGTTTGATTTGCCCGGCTCGGGCTGCGTTGACCAAAACATTCCCGACTTCGAGGAAGTATAGGTCCGGTGCAAGTAGCTCGTGAATCCCCTTACGAAAATCATCACGAAGCTGCAATGCCTTCTGGGTGTTGTTCCCAGCAAGCAGAGTCTTCACGCCGACAGAAGCATCAATGACCAGTTTCACGGTCTTGCCGGATAAGATCTACGGAATTGAAAGGGCCGTGTTCGCGGAGCAGTCGCTCCCGGATCTCCGCCGCGCGTTGATCGATCCGTGCCCCCACATCGGGGGGAATGGGACGACCGGCAAGGAATGCGTCATTAACGGCTTTGACGTCGTCTTCGACTGTCGGTTGGAGTTCTGTGGTCATGATGGTTAATTGTCGGAACAAATAGGGGTCGGGTCAATTGAAATCGGACGCTCTGGTCTCAGGAGTGCTTGAGTCGTCGAACAAA
Organism: Planctomycetaceae bacterium; assembly: GCA_021732415.1. Classification (GTDB taxonomy): domain Bacteria; phylum Planctomycetota; class Planctomycetia; order Planctomycetales; family Planctomycetaceae; genus JAKFVC01. Next base: position 15,898 of record JAKFVC010000026.1, on the reverse strand, counting down.
ATCGACCGTCCGCGGGATTGCCACAATTCACATTGGAACAAATCATCATGCCGTATTTCATCTGCACGACATGCGGGACACAGTTCGCGGAATCGGATTCACCCCCATTGGCTTGTGCGATCTGTCAGGACGAGCGGCAATATCTGAAGCCCTCCGGGCAGCAATGGACGACTCACGATCGATTGCAGAAATCGAATCGAAATTCACTGCGGCACGAAGAGCCGGGATTGATCGGAATCGGAATTGAGCCCGCGTTCGGAATTGGGCAGCGGGCGCTACTTTTGCGGACACCGACGAGCAATATCCTGTGGGATTGCGTGCCGCTCCGGGATGAGGCTCTCGTGCAGGCCATCCGCGGAATGGGTGGCTTGTCTGCCATTGCGATCTCGCATCCCCATTATTATTCCAACATGGTCGATTGGAGCCGTGCGTTTGGTGATATCCCCATTCATCTGCATGCGGCCGATGCTCAGTGGGTGATGAGGACAGACCGCAATATCAATTCGTGGACCGGCGAGACGCTCGTGTTGGGGAACGGTTTGACCCTGATTCGTTGCAGCGGGCATTTCGAGGGAGGAACCGTTCTGCACTGGCAAGACGGTGCCGCAGGCCGAGGCGTTCTCCTATCCGGTGATATTATCCAAGTCGTGGCCGACCGTCGTCACGTCAGTTTCATGTATAGCTATCCGAATCACATTCCGCTGGGGGCTTCCGCAATTGAACGGATTCTGACTGCCGTTAGACCGTTTGCCTACGATCGGATTTATGGTGCCTTCTGGGACATGACAATTCAGGCTGATGCCCAAGAGGCAGTCCGTCGATCTGCGGAGAGATATCTCGCCGCCATTCGCTAAACGCATTGAAAAAATGGATCGCAGATTTTGCAGGACGGCACTTTAGCGTGGTAATTTCTACAAATAGGATGCCGCTCATGAGGCACTTTATCCCTCGCTAAACTTTTTAATAAATCACATAAGTGTTTTTGCTGTATTGGGTAGGGTACTATTCATGTTGCGGCTGTGAGACAGTCTTCGACATTTGGCCCCGGCTTTGCTTAATACCTGAATCGTAACCAACTGAGGGGGTTCAGAAGGTTGCAAGCAGAATTCGATGTCACCGACAGAGGGGGTTCTGGAAGTGACTCAATAGGAAGCTTGGGGAGTTTCCGAAAACAGATGAGGCAGCGACTGGCACAGGCCGGCGCTGCCCTTTCTGTTTTGTAGGGATAAGAATCGGCAGCGAATTACAAGAGGCAGCGAATAGATGCGACTACGCCCACCTGGCGTATCATTGCATTTATTCGCTGCCTCTTTTAATTCGCTGCCGAATGACTGCTTTGTCTACAGGAAAACTGGCAGGACTTGCAGTTTTGAAATGATTGCCATGGAAGTTTTTACAATTCAACATGGCTTGGGCTGGCAACTCGCTGGAGCCACTTTCGCGATTCCGTAATAAATCCTGAGATTTGATCCATTTGCGGCGATTTTCTCAAGTTTTGCTTCAATCCCGATCTCGTTGGCACGCTCATTGCTTTATTGGCCACTCGTGATCGACTGAGGGGGTTCAGAAGATCGCAACGCAGATAAAAAATGTCACCAACAGAGGGGGTTCTGGAAGTGACGTTACATGGAAGCTTGGGGAGTTTCCGAAGAATAGATGAGGCAGCGTCTGGCGGGGCCAGCGCTGCCCTTTCTTTTTCACGTTTTCCTTTTGCCGAATCTGGCAGTGCCCGTTAGCCTATGGTAAGTTTCAGAATCCCAACTTCAGGGGCATGATGTCTTGAAGCCGTGGTTTCTTGTGTTCGCGGAAGGCAATTTCGGCGCGATCCACTTCAATCCGTCGCCGACATGGAAGTCCGTGATGTTTCAACTTTCGTCGATTCGCTAGGAGCGTCATGGCCATGGAGAGGATCTCTACGGTGGCTCGTGATCGCGGTGCGCGGCAGCTTAACTGGCCTGTCTGGGTATTGGTCTGCGCAGCGAGTTTGGTATTGGCGATCGAGATCTCAGGACAGGATGCACCTCGTCCCCGGCCCAAGACCGCCCGCCCTCAGCGGCCGATGCAGGCCCAGCGGAACACCCCGGATCAGACGGCGGAATCCCAAGAAACGGTGGACGACCCATTCGGGAACGCACCGGCAGTCAAGGGGGCCAACAATCCGACCGCCCCGCCCGCTGAAGTGGATCAAATACCGGCCCATGTCCATCCGAAACATCCGCTGGTTCCCGCTCTGAAGATGGCCTACGCCAGCCGCGGAACGTTGCGGACCGTCCGTGATTACACCGCCCAGTTTGTGAAGAAGGAACTGGTTGGCAATAACTATATCACGCATAGCATCGACATGAAGTTTCGCGAACAACCCTTCAGCGTGTATCTGCGGTTTCGTGAGCCTCATGAAGGCCGGCAGGTGTTGTACGTGAAGAATGCCAACGCCGGCCAGATTCTGGTGCAGGAAGCGGGTATCAAGAGTCTGGTGGGCACCATCAAGATTAACCCGAGCGATCCCATGGCCATGTCCGAAAACCGGCATCCCATTACCGAAATCGGCATCTCGAACATGCTCGAGACAATCATCAAGCAGTGGGAAGCTGAGGGGCAATATGGCGAAATCGATGTCCAGTATTTTCCCAAGGCGAAACTGGGCGACTTCCCCGTGCGCGTGATTCGGGTCACGCATCCGGTACGCCGCAATCAGTTCAAGTTCCACCTGACGCAGCTTTATCTGGACGATCAGACGCTGTTCCCCGTGCGGGTTGAGCAATTTGACTGGCCCCAGCGCGAGGGTGAGAAACCGATTCAGGTAGAGCTGTATATGTACAGCAGCGTCCGCACCAATCAGGGTTTCTCTGACCAGACATTTGATCCGCGAGCGTATGGCTTGCGCCGGTAGGCGATTTCCGAGATTCCGGGTGACAGTGGCACAGTGAAACCCAGAATTGCACTGTGTTGTCGCCCCCGTTGGGCTTGCCCCAACGGAGCGCTGACTGGCCAGCTACGGAGAGAAACGTTCTGGACCCTCAACGCGTGGTCTCCGATGCCCCCTGCCGCCGTGAGCGAACCGTTATTACAGCAGCGACTGGCTGGCGGCAGGGGGCATCGGAGACATAAAGGTTGAGAATTCTGCAAAACTCATGTTGGGTAGCCGACCAGTCAGCGCTCCGTTGGGACAAGCCCAACGGGGGCGGACTCGAAACGTCCCCGCCGGATAACGGGATAACGGCTGCATTCGTGCACTGTCCTTCTTGAGCCCTCAAAAATGCACTCGCTTGCACTTCGAGCTTGTATTCTTTTCTCTGCATGTTGACGGCAGTGAACAGTCAGGAAGGGCGTTTGAGTTCAGATCTCCACAGAGATGTATCACCGGACTGTCTTTGAAAACTTTTGTGTGAACTCGTCGCAGTCGCTATTCACTTTGATTTGTAGACTTGTCATAATGAAGTTCTGAACTGGGCCACAGACCTCCCACAACAACCACGCCAAGACATGACCACAACACCTGCAGCTACCTCGCCGCGTTCCCGGTACCATCGCCAGGCTTATGTGTTTGTGCTCGAAGCCCTCGAGCGGGCTCAATCGATTCTGGGTCGCCCCAAGCGGCAGGAAGCCGATCAACACGTCAGCGGTCCGCAACTGCTGGAAGGCTTCCGCGAACTGGCCTACGAGCAGTTCGGCGGTATGGCGTTGACGGTCTTTCGTCAATGGGGGCTGACCTCGACGAATGACGTCGGGCACATCGTGTGGGAACTCATCGATAAAGGCAACATGCGCAAGACCGAAGAAGATCGGCTGACCGACTTTTTCGACCTGTACTCATTCGAAGAAGTGTTCGGCAACCGCTATCCGCTGAATGTTGCTGCTGCGTTTCGAGACGAGTAATTCTGGGTGCTGATGTTTGCTGCTCGGTTCCTGCGATTTGCCGGAACTGTTTCTCGCGCCGTGCATGTTGTCTCACAGGGCGCACGGCCGCTCTTTGCTACGGAATTGAATCGATCACATGACTGATGCTGCCACTCCCTCGCCCACTGCCACTCCCGCTCCAGCCGCGCCCGCCGCGCCGGCGGTGGAATCGAAGCCGTTGATCACTTACGAGACCTTCGCCCAATTGGATCTACGTGTCGCTACCGTATTGGAAGCGCGCGAGCATCCCAACGCCAACAAATTGTTGCTGTTGAAGATTCAGGTCGGCGATGTTGTGAAGCAGATTGTCGCCGGGATCAAAGCGCACTACGCACCTGAGACGTTGATCGGAACGCAGATTATCATCGTGAACAATCTCGAACCGGCCATGCTGCGCGGTGAAGAGAGCCAGGGCATGTTGCTGGCGGCGTCAGATGCGACCTCGGTCATGTTATTGCGACCGGAGAAGGCGATCTCGAGTGGCGCCAAGGTGAAGTAACGTCGGCGACTTTTTAACCACGAATTATTCGAATGACACGAATTTGAAAAGCTGGATTATCTCAGTGCGGCACCGCTGTTCCTTCGAATGTCATTCTTGGCATTCGGATTCGTGTGATTTGTGTTATTCGTGGTTCACTCTCGTATGGCTAGCCGAAGGCCTTGATTGATGGTGCAGATCTGGATCGCGGCGATGAATCGCCGCCGTCCAAATTCTTGACTCCCACCCGATGCTTGTAAGAATCATCCGTGAGTGTGATGGTTTCCTTTCTCAACGCGGGGTGGAGCGATCATGGGACCTGTTGCCAAGTGGGGATTGATTGCCGCGGCAGTTGTGATTCTCTTGCCGATTGTGATGTTCGCCGTTCTCAGCCTGACCTCCCGCAGGCCGTCGACATTAGGACCGGTCGCGGGCAAGCTACGTTCTTGTCCTGATTCCCCGAATTGCGTGTGCAGTTGCGAGACCTCGGGGTCACATGCGATTGCACCGCTGGTTTGGAAGGGCGACGCTCGGGAGGGACTGGCGCGGTTGAAGAGCGTCATTGAGACGATTCCCAATACGCGCTGTGAACCGAGTGATCATTCCGACTATCTGCATGCGGAGTTCACGTCGACGTGGTTCCGGTTCGTGGATGACGTCGAATTCCTGGTCGATAGTGCTGCCGGCGTGATTCATGTGCGGTCGGCGTCTCGCGTGGGCCATTCCGATTTGGGCGTCAATCGCCACCGCGTAGAGCGGATTCGCGAGTTGTTCGAAGCGAAGAATTAATGTGCGTTTGACGAACACAAAATCTCACGGCACGGGGCTCACCGAAATTCCGCGTAATTCGAGCGTCTTGTCGCCGAACTAAGACAAAAATCGTTTTACCACTGCAGAACATTAATGAAATCTTGTTGCGACCAAACCGGACAGCGCGGGCTCTCACTGTTCTGTCCCATCTCGGCTGTGTTAGCATAGAGGGCTCACCAGTCACGCAGGGAATCCGGCTCATCGAGTCGGGCGATGAGTGTGTTGGCGGACGGAGGCGGTTCGGATGCGCTGGGAACAAACGGTCGAATTCGCTGCGCTCAGCGATATCGGCTTTCGTCGTCAAAACAATGAAGACAGCAATGCTGTTCTCATGGCGACAGATTCCGGCACGTATCAGCAGTTTGGCCACGTGTTTCTGGTCGCTGATGGCATGGGTGGTCATGCGGTCGGTGAATTGGCGAGCAAGATTGCCGCCGATACCGTTCCGCTGGCCTTTCAGAAGTCCCGCCCTGACCCGTTTGCCGATGCCTTGCGGCACGCGATCGAAGAGGCGAACGCCGTCATTCACAATCGTGGCGAGCGGAATACCGACTTCCGCAAAATGGGGACGACCTGCACGACGCTGGTGCTCTGTCCCCAGGGGGCCTTGGTCGGCCACATTGGAGATAGCCGCTGTTATCGGATTCGTGGTCGCCGTATCGACCAGATGACGTTCGATCACAGCTTGCAGTGGGAAATGATCCGCCAGGGAAAACAGCGCCGCGAAGATATCCTCCTGCAGCAACCGCGTAACGTGATTACGCGTTGCCTGGGTCCCGAGGCCGAAGTCGAAGTCGACATCGAAGGACCATTCCCGGTACTTCCCGGCGATGTTTATCTGCTATGCAGCGACGGCTTGACGGGATTGCTGACCGACCCGGAGATCGGACTGATCACGCGGTACCTGCCCCCAGTGGAAGCATGCCGGTTGCTGGTTGACCTGGCCAATTTGCGAGGTGGAACCGACAACGTCACAGTGGTGATTGCGCGCGTGGGCGATCTGCCACCCGGGCTCTCTGAGAGTTCGGCGTCCATGCCCACGGTACGGCCCGACAAGATAAGCTGGGGCTGGTTTGCTGCGTGGTGCATTTGGGGTATTTTGCTGGCCGTTTCGATTACTGTCATGCTCTCCGGCCGAGTCGAAGAGGGACTGCTGGTCCTGGGGGGAGTCCTGATTGCCTTGGGAGGGTTGGTCATCACCGGTCTGCGACTGAAGCCGCTGGCCGAACCGCGCGACGACCAGGAACTCACACTGCTGTGGCGACCGCATCGCACTGCGGAATTCAAACTGTCGTCGGAATTCCTCGGGATGCTGGTGTCGCTCGAGCAGACTCTGCAGGCGACGGCTCTGGAAGAGGGCTGGAGCATTGATTGGGGCGAGCACAAAACGGCCTATGAGCAAGCGTCTCAGGCACTTGCGGCGCGAGAATTCCAGGCGGCACTGCTGCCCCTGGGTAAGGCGATTCACGTTCTGATGGCCTCGATCCAGGAAGCCCGTCGGCGGATGGATCGGGCCGTTAAGTGGGGCGGCAAGACTCCCTTGCCCCCCAATCGACCCAAATCTCCAGGTGATCAGGCCGATCCGAAGCTCCCTCCCGATGACAAGAAGCCCGGCAAGTAGCCTTGGAACGAGAACTCGTCCGCGAGTTCGAGGGCGCACAGCCTCATCCTGGCTGTTGCCGAACTGCTGATTTCTTATGGGTTTATATCCCGCGAGACTCACCTCGTGAATCTCAACTCAGGGGTTGGCGATGTTTCGAGATTTTGGGATCTGGCCCCGAACTGGTAGAAATTGAGCGTGGGGAAGTCTTCCCAGCCGCTTGGGAGAGCGAGGAACTCATTCCCAAGACGCTCGAAATACCCTCGACATTAGGTGAGCCCCGTGCCGTGACGGTTAGTTGATTTAATCAAGTCCCAATCGCGTATTTTCGTTTTCGCCGCAGTTGTTATCCGTTGAACATAGGTGTGGACGCGTAAATCGCATCCCCGTTCAGAGTCGTTACACTGCCATTGTGTTTGCATGCCGATTAAATCAACAGCCCGTCACGGCACGGGGCTCACTTGATTTCTGGTAGTTGAAGAATTCAAAGAAGTCGAAGAGTTCAAAGAAGTCGCGCCGTAACAATCCAGTTTCAGCCCCCGTGGCAGACGCTGCCAGCGTCTGTGTCCGCCGACGCTCGCAGGGTCGGCCACGGGGGCACTTGGGCATTCGAAGCGGTCAAAGAGTTCAAAGAGTTCAAAGAAGTCGCGCCAGAAATATGTCGCCTGATTTCTGGTGGGTGAAGAATTCAAAGAAATCGAAGAGTTCAAAGAAGCCGCGCCGTAACAATCCAGTTCCAGCCCCGTGGCAGACTCTGCCAGCGTCTGTGTCCGCCGACGCTCGCAGGGTCGGCCACGGGGGCACTTGGGCATTCGAAGCGGTCAAAGAGTTCAAAGAGTTCAAAGAAGTCGCGCCAGAAATATGTCGCCTGATTTCTGGTGGGTGAAGAATTCAAAGAAATCGAAGAGTTCAAAGAAGTCGCGCCGTAACAATCCAGATCCAGCGCCCGTGGCAGACGCTGCCGGCGTCTGTGTCCGCCGACGCTCGCAGCGTCGGCCACGGAGAAACTTGGGCATTCAAAGAGATCCAAGAATCCGCGAGGTGGCGAGCGGGAGAAGAATTGGAATCGTCAGTCCCAAGATTTCAAAGATTGCAGCGAGTAACGCGCCTCCTTCGCAACGCCGATCGGCCGGCGCCCCGCGACCGGACTGTCGCCGCCTAACATGTCTCGATTGCGGTCTTGATTGTGAGTCTGCCGAAGGGGCGGAACTCTTACGAGATTCCGCTACTGCGGAGTTCGCCCGACTCTGGAGAGTCACGCTACGGCATGATCGTTGAGTCTCCGAAATTCTAACTAGTCGACCCAAATTACTTGGTGGTTCCAGACGCCGCAAAGCCCTCAGTAGGTCGACTTCTGCGCCATTCATTCTTCCCCAAATACCCAGTCATCTATGCGTGATGCGGAATTCACGGAAGACATGGTGTTTCGGGTCATTTCAGTAGGATCCGATCTATGGGCATTCTCCGCACAATTACCAAAAGCGTTACAACCGCACCTCTTTGATTCAATGTGACTTCCGGTTTTATCCGAAGAATCAGAACAACCGTCGTTTTGACCAGAGCCGGTCCATCTATTGGTGGACCTTAGGGGCTCCGTCCAGACCGCGCCATCGGAGTTCGACGCACCGTGGTGAGGTAGTTGATCTGGAGAGACAGACTCATGTCGATGACCCGCACTTGTTTAATCAGTTTCGCGATGCTGGCCATGTTAGCGATGGGCTTCCAAGCCCCGCTCATTGCGCCAACTGACCCCGACTCAACGGGGGATGATGTCGCAGGACGTGTCAATGTCGGTGGTCAGGGTGGTTATTTCCGCCTCAATCACACCGTTGGCAACGGTGTCGGCTGGAACGACAACGGCTTCAGCCAGTTTGGCGGCTGGATCCCGTTCAATGAGTTTGGGTCGGATACCTTATGGTATTCCGATATGCGGCTGATCGTCACCGACGATGGTCACCTGGGTGGGATCGGCGGCCTGGGTGTGCGTGGATACAACACCAACTGGGATCGCTTCTTCGGTGGTGCCGTGTTTTACGATTACGATCGCACCCAGCACAACACCGGCTTCGGCCAGGTGACAACCAGCTTGGAATCGATCGGTACCTTCTTCGATGCGCGGGCCAACGCCTACTTTCCCGTTTCGAATGCGCAGACGACCTTGCCCGGTGGAAGTATCACCGGTGATCCGTTCTTCCAGAACAACCGCATCTTCTTCCCGGGCATGGGGAATTTCCTCGAGGCTCTGCAGGGTGGAGATGCTGAAGTCGGCGTCCCGGTCTCGCAAGATGCCCAATGGTTGCGAGCGTATGCTGGCTACTACGCTTACAATTCGAACAGTCACAAGGATGTCGAAGGGTTCCGCGGCCGTCTGGAAGCTCAATTGAGCGACGACCTGTCGGTGCAGGGACAAGTGACGGATGACCGCACGTTCGGGACCCTGGTCAATTTGATCGTCGATATCCGCCTGGGCGGCGGCCGTCCGATCCGGGCTTTCCCGAATCTGACCAGCCGCGAGCGGATGTACCTGCCAGTCCAACGTAACTGGCGTATTGCGACGAATGCCTATCAGGCCCCGATCAAGGTCGTGGCGCGTGATCCGGGTGACCATCACAAGCTGGAAGTGGCCTGGGTCGACAGTGCGGCCGCTCCTGGTGGAGACGGTACCGTCGAACATCCCTTCCAGACCCTGGCGGGTGCTGAAGGTGTGCCGGCTGCTGACTTCATCCTCGTGCGGCACGGTGATGGAACCCCGTACGACGGCGGTATTACTCTGAAGGACAATCAACGCTTCCTGGGTGAAGGTATCGAACACCTGTTTGATGCGTATGCTCAGTTTGGCAAGGTTGCGATCCAGGGGACCTTTACGCTGCCGACGACCGCCACAGATCCGAATGGTCTCAGCGCTGATCCTCTGGATACTCCGATTATCACCAACAGCGGTGGCAATGCGGTGACTCTCGCGAATAACAACGAGGTCTCCTCCTTCCACATCAACAGCCCGACTGGTGCCGCGATCTTCGGCAGCGGAATCACTGACTTCAATCTCAACAACCTGGATATCAATACGCCAGGCCTGGGTGGAATTCTCCTCAGCAATGCCGCCGGCCAGGGTACGATCAACACCGCGACGATTGATGGTGGGTTCGGTCCGGGTGTGCAGATTTCCAATGTCAACACGGCTCCGTTGAACCTCGACATCACGAACATCGGCTCGGTGACCGGTACCGATCAGGCCTTGTCGATTCTGGCCAACAACTCCGAGATCGTCGCCAACATCGATACTTTCCTGGCATCGGGCAACATGTCCGGCCTGGACGTAACGGCCAGCAACGGCGGAGCGTTTACGGGTCAGATCCTCAGCAGTACGTTTGATGGTTCCACGTCGGGTGATGGCATGCGCTTGACTGCGGTCAATCCCGGCAGTTCTCTCAATGTCGCCATGCGTGATACCACGGCCCAGAACAGCTTCGGGAATGGTTTGGTGGTTGATTCCAGTGATGGAGCCATCATTGCGGCTGACATCAATAACGGGAATTTCAGTAACAGCGGTCTCGATGGCGTACGGGTGCTGGCCGACAACTCGGCGAATCCAAACACCTTGACGATGACCGATACTCCGGCAGCCAATGCCGGGATCGACGGTCTCCATATCGAACTCACGAATGGCTCGCTCTTTAATGTGGCCGTCACCAACGGCGATTTCTCGGGGGCCGGTCAGGACGCCGTGGATCAAACTGTCACGGGTGGTTCGACTCTGAATCTGACCATCGACCCGACCTCCGGAGCCAATGCCGGAGCCAATGGATACAAGTTCCTGGTTGCGGATGGCTCGCTCATCAATGCGGACCTGATTGATTTTGACATGTCCAACGCTGCCGCCAACGGCATCCTGGGTAGCATCGATAACTCCAGCACTGTCAACCTGGCTCTCCAACGGAGTGTCACGACGGGTGCCGCCCTGGATGGTATGAAGGTCACTGCGACTAATAACAGCATCTTCAACGTCGGGATTGAAGACGGTGATTTTTCGAACAACGGTGTGAACGGCGTCAATCTGACACTCGCCAGCGGGTCGCAAGCCACGATCTCGGGATTGACGGTTGGTGCGGCCAATTTCTCAGCGGCTAACAACGGAGCGAACGGCCTGTTGCTGAATGTTCAATCGGGTGCCACGCTGAATGCGAACTTCGGCAATGGCAGCTTTGCGAGTAACAGTGTCGACGCGATTAATGCGACCGTCGATGGCTTTGGCAGCGGTGTCTTGTTGACCATGACCGATATCGACGCCTCCAACAGCGGTTCGGACGGGATGATCTTCCGTGCTCAGAATGGCGGTGGTTTCGGAGCCACGGGAACTGGCGGATCGTTTGACAACAGCGGCAACCACGGTATTCGCGGCCTGATCGACAATCAGTCGCTGGCGTCACTCGACTTTGATGGAACATCCGTCGCTAATTCGATGGCCGACGGTCTGTTCATCACCGGCTCGAATCAGTCGAGCTTCAGTGGAATCTTCACAAACGGTTCGTTCGCTAATTCCGGCTTGAATGCCGCGAGCCCGAATCGCAACGCGGTGGAAATCGCGATGGACAACTCGGACGGCACTCTGAACCTGACCAACACGGCTGGCAACAACAGCGGTCAGAACGGGTTGTTGATGACGGCCCAGAACAATGCGACACTGGATGTGACTGTCACGGGCGGCAATTTCAACGACAGCCCGATCAACGCCATTCAGGCGAATGTCAGCGGTGCAGGTTCGGTCGGAACTCTGGCTTTGACCAACACGACCGCCGACAACAGCGGGCTTGATGGATTGCTCTTCAACGTGTCCAACAGCGGTACGTTCAATGCGACCGCCTCGGGTGGGTCATTCAACACCAGCGGTAACAGCGGCGTTCACGGGGTTCTGGACAACTCGGCTACGGCCAGCCTGAACTTCACGAATGTCACGGTCAATAACTCCAACGACGACGGGCTGTTCGTCAGCAGTACGAATGGTTCGACGTTCGACGGTACGTTTAACGGTGGCGGGTTCACCAATGCCGGACAAGATGCCGGCAGCCTGCACCGCAATGCCATCGAGTTGCTGGTCAATAACTCAGTCAATACTTTGACCATGACCAACACGGCCGGTAACGATGCGGGTGGTGATGGTTTGCACTTTGAAGTCAACAACGGTGGCGAGCTGACCGGTACGCTGGTCGGCGGCACGTTTGCGAATGCCGGCAGCAATGCCGTCGACGGGTTGGTTTCAGGGGCCGGCAGCACTGCCGATGTGGCCCTGGATGGAACCGCAGCGAGCAATGCCGGCAGCGACGGTGCACTGCTGAATGTTCAGGCGGGTGCCAATCTCGACTTCAGCTTTGCGAATGCGGCAATTTCTAACAGCGGGGGCAACGGTGTCAAGCTGACGGCTGATGCCGCGGGCACGACTGCCAGCCTGAGCCTGACGAACGCCAATGTCGACAGCAACGGACTCACGAGCGGCTTGACTCGCGACGGTGTGAATCTGGCCGCGACATCAGGGGCCAATATCGATGTGAATCTGACGACTGGCACGATCAGCGGCAACCGTAATGACGGCATTCGGGCCGCGGTGTCCGGGGTCGGATCGGGAATCAACTTCAACGGCAACGGGACGATCGTCGACAGCAACCAGCGTGGCGACGGACTGGGCTTTACCGTCACTGGCGGTGGATCAGTCACCGGCGGATTCGTCGGGGGTGCCTTCTCTAACAATGGTACTGTGGTGGCTGGGAACGGCGTTCGCGGCAACGTGAACGGCCTGGGCTCGGTGGCCGACCTGACCTTCGACGGCACGGGTGTGGATAACAACCGTGCTGACGGATTCAACATGACCTCGTTGAACAGTGGATCGTTGACGCTCCGGATGACCAACGGTGCTTCGGCCTCGAACAACGCCGGCTACGGCATCAACTTCCTGGTGGACGGTCCCAACACGGCCGCCAACCTGTTGATGACGGGTGACAACATCGTCAGCAACAACGGGCTGGGCGGTATCCTGTTCAATGCTTCGAACGGTGCTCAGACGACATCCACGATCTCGGGTAACGTCTCGAACAACGGTGGTGCCGGTGTGAATATCATCGGAACCAACCTCACCATCAACAGCCTGACCTTCAGCGGCATCTTCAGTAACAACGCTGGCCAGGGTATCAATGTGGATCTGAATAACTCCACAGTCAATGCCCTTACCGTGCAAGATGCCACCGTGAACAACAACACGCTGCAAGGCGTGCGACTGGCGGCAGCGAACGGCAGCCATATCAATAACGGCTTGATCACTAACAACACGATCAACAGCAACGGTGGTGACGGTATCCTGTTCAGCCTGGCGAACTCGGATGCCACGCTGTTCCAGATCGACAACAACCTGCAGATCAACTCGAACACCGGCAGCGGTGTGCATGTGGTGTTGAATACGGCCCCGACGACCGACTTCGCGATCACCAACAACCTGGGGATCAACAACAATACGCAGAACGGTGTGGTATTCGATCTGACGAATTCGGATCTGAGCGATGTTCTGGTGGACGCCAACGCCATCCAGGGCAATGGTGCAGCCGGTTTGCAGTTCAACACGGCCACCAGCAATGTCAGTGGTGCCATTACGGATAACGTGATCTCGGGCAACACGCTGAGTGGCCTGGGTATCGCCGCCACGGGCGGGATTCCGGTCACGAACATCGATTTCGGCAACACCGGCATCGGACATGAGATCTCAGGCAATACCATCAATGGCAACGGCAACAACGGTGTGGGAGCCGGTATCCTGGCAACCCTGGGTCAGAACGTCCACCTGCTGGCAACGATCCAGGACAACACGATTTCTCAGAATCAGAGCTTCGGCGTCGGTATCACTTCCACCGACGGTGCGGTTGATCTGACGATCGGTGGTGCGACGACCGCTGACGGTAACACGTTCGATCAGAACGTGGGTGCAGGCGTGGCTCTGACACTGCAGAACTCTTCTACGGGAGTCGTGGACATCGAGAACAACACGATCACCCGGACGGCCAACAGCAACGCCACCTTCCAGGGTGACGGTGTCAACATTCGCCTGCGTTCGACCAATATCCTGATGCCGTCTACTGCTCAACTGACCGCATCGGTGATCAGTAACAACATCATCGGTGACGCCACCGACGCGACGCTCGGCAATGCCGGACGCGGTATCGTGCTCACGAACGATGGCAATTCACTGATCAATGACCTGACGCTCGATCAGAATATCGCGTCCAACAACGGTGGGGACGGTATCTCGTTCAATAAGCTGGGCGATGCCAACATCACCAACGTGAGCATCACGAACAGTGACCTGAATAACAACGGCGACGACGGACTCGACATCACCGTGGCCAACGGCAATCAGACGACGACATTCAATATCGCGGACAACAACATCAACAACAATACGAACCGCGGTATTCATATGGAAGTTCAGGCCGATTCGAAGATCAATGCCAATCTGACCAACAACGTGATCAGCGGTAACGGCAGCCACGGTATCCAGGTGACGGAACAGATCAACGATCCGACCGATCAACGCGATGTGACCGGCGTGTGGATCCAGAACCAGATCCTGAATAACGGCGGAAATGGTATCGCCCTGGATGGAGCGTACGGACACACTGCAGCATTGATCATCGGTCAGCTCGGCTTCGACGGTGGCGGTAACCCGCTGAGCAACACGATCGATGGGAATACCGGATTCGGTATCGAGAGCAGTCGCGGTGGCATCGCCATCATCACCAACAATACGATTACGAACAATGTTGGTGGTGGCGTGCAGATCGTCAACCGTCAAGCCAACAGCACCACCGCTGTCACTCTCAATCAGAACTTGATCGGGGTGAACGGGGGCGACGGACTCGAGCTGAACGCCAGCGGCACCGCCTTCCTGAGTATCACCGCGACCGGCAACAGCATTGTGAGCAACGGTGGCCGCGGTGTTGACGTGCTGAACCAGGTGAATGCGACGACCTTCCTGCAGTTCGGAGATGGCACGATCGCCGGTGGAAACTTGATTACCGAGAACAGCGGCGAAGGCTTCTATGTTGTGAATACGTCATCCGCCAACCAGACTCAGAATGTCTCAGCCAGTACCGCTTTGCTGGCTGACGGGGCCCTGAATGTGTCCCCGGATATGGTCATGGATCTGCAGTTCAATACAATTACCAACAACGGCAGCCCGGGGGCCTTCCCGAGTTCCGGCCTGGTATTGCGAGTCGGTACCAGTAACAGTGCGGGACCCAATCTGTACAGCAACGGTACGGCTGGCGTGGGTAACGCCGGACTGGTGGGTAATGGCCGTGTGAATGCTCGTGTCACGGACAGTACCTTCGGTGGTAACTTTGGCTCGGACGTCCTGGTCGAATCGTTCACTTCGACCGTCGATCCCGCAACGTCACAAGGTGTTTGGGATGCCCTCAACTTTATCCCGACAGTCTTCCAACGTGATGCTCTGGCTCGCTTGAATATGGTGTTCAAGAACAACACAGGTGACGCTCTCGACGTGACACGCGGTGAATCTGACCGGAGCGCAGGTGACCCGTCAGTGGGTGCCAGTTATGCGAATGCCGAAGGGGTCTTCAAGTCGCGTCTGTTCGCACCGGCTCCAGGTGGACCGTTCAACTCGCCCACACGTCGCCGCAATGCTCAACGCCTCGCTAGTGCTAATGGACCGTTCGCGGCTCCGGGCACACCCGGTGGTGCGTTCGGCTTCGCCTACGACGGTGTGGGTGACAGCACCTTCCGGATCGAAAGCGATTTCAATACCGCCGGATTCATCAGCGGTGACACCTTCGTCGGAGACTTCGGCCCCGTGCCGCCAGTCGCCAATGCCAACGGTGTGCCGTTCAACAACGCGATCTTCGGCGAACTGCCCTTCGGTTGGGATACCAGCGTCGCGGTGGGAACCTTCCAGTTCCTCATCCCGTAAGCTGATTGGTTAGCTGGATTTTTGAAAATGAATGACACCCCGGTCTCAATGTGAGACCGGGGTGTCATTTGCGTTAGTCTACCCGTTCCAAACAGTGGAGCGCAGCGACAGTTTCTCCCCTCGCCCTGGTACCCCGGGGAGAGGGGTT
>JAKFVC010000058.1 GCA_021732415.1 Planctomycetaceae bacterium | reverse complement strand
GGGTGAGGGGCACGGGTAACCAGCGACCTGGAGTTCAGAATCTCGAAGAAAAAGGACGCGTTTGCGCATTCAGGCGAACGGCAGTCGCAAGGCCCCTCACCCCCAACCCCTCTCCCCGGAGTACCAGGGCGAGGGGGGCTACATTTCCCGCGGATGCGCGCCAAAAAATGGGCCGATACCGCTGAACAAGACTCCTCTCACTGGCGGCGCCCCCATCCTGATATGCTAGAATGTTGATCGATCCCGCCGACCGCGCCGCAACGGCTTTCAACGTGAGATTGCCCATAGTCCCGCCTGCAGGAGCTGCCAGCCATGTTCCCCACTGATCTGATATCGCGCCGCCAGGCATTAAGCCGCACGGCTGTCGGTTTTGGCTCATTGGCGTTGGCGTCGTTGTTGGCGAATGATGCCCAAGCGGCTCCCGCGATTGTGGATCCGCTCGCGCCCAAGGCCCCGCATTTTCCGGCCCGAGCCAAGCGGGTCATCTTCCTCTTCATGAAGGGCGGACCGTCGCACCTCGACACGTTCGATCCCAAACCGCTCCTTGACCGCGACGATGGCAAACCCCTCCCGTTTGCGAAACCACGCGTCCAATTTGCTCCGACCGGCAACCTGCTGAAATCGCCCTGGAAGTTCCAGCAACACGGCGAAAGCGGCTCGTGGGTCAGTGAATTATTCCCGCACTTTGCGAAGTGCGTCGACGACGCCTGCTTCATTCATTCAGTCCACGGCACCAACCCGGCCCACGGCGGAGCCCTGCTGAAACTCCACACCGGCAGCGACAATTTTGTACGCCCCAGCATGGGCTCCTGGGTGACCTACGGCCTGGGCACCGAAAACAAAGACCTCCCCGCCTTCATCACGATCTGCCCGACTCTCGCCCACGGCGGCATCAACAATTGGAGCTCCGCGTTCCTCCCCGCGGTCTATCAAGGCATGCCACTGGGAAACGCCAGCGTGCCATCCGATAAAGCCCAGGTCCGTTACATCGCGAATGCCAACTTGCCGCGTGATGTGCAACGCCTGCAGCTTGATCGTCTCCGCGCGATGAACCTCCAGCATCAAGCCCAAAGCGGTCCCGAACCGGCCCTCGAAGCCCGCATCAATTCGTTTGAACTGGCCTTTCGCATGCAGACGGAAATGCCGCAAGTTGAGAACATCGCTGACGAATCACTGGAGACCCAAAAACTCTACGGCATGGACGATCCCATCACCGCGAACTTCGGCCGGATGTGCCTGATGGCCCGCCGCTTCGCCGAACGAGGCGTCCGCTTTATTCAGGTCACCCACAGCGACGGCAACGTCCAGTGGGACCAGCACGGCAACCTGAAAGCCGGTCACGAGAAAAACGCCCGCGAAGTCGACCGGCCCATCGCCGGCCTGATGCAGGATCTCAAGGCCCGTGGTCTACTAGAAGACACGCTCGTCTGGTGGGGCGGCGAATTCGGCCGCACGCCCACCGTCGAAGGGGGAAGCAACGGCCGCGACCACAATCCCGAAGGTTTTACCATGTGGCTGGCCGGCGGCGGTACCAAGCCCGGCTATCACCACGGAGCCACCGACGATTACGGCTACTACGCGGCCCAGGACAAAGTCCACATCCACGACCTGCACGCGACCATCCTGCATCTGCTCGGCCTGAACCACGAAAAGCTGACCTACCGCTACGCCGGAAGAGATTTCCGCCTGACCGATGTCGAAGGCAATGTTGTCCATCAGATAATGAAGACATAAATGAGCGAGGCGTATCGTGGGACGGGTCTCCAGGCCCGTCCGTCCCCCATAAGAGTGATTAGCCACAGAAGGACACAGAAAGGAAGACCCAAATATTCGATCCTTTTCCGTGTTATTCTGTGTCATTCCATGGCAAAAAATGAAATCTCGCCGGTAAATAAAGACCAGCTAGCCAACACCGGACGTCCACCAAATACATTCAATCGTTGCGTACCAGGAGCCGACTCCTCGATGCCCACCAAGTTTCTCCTCTTCGTAGCCGCTACCGTCCTCTGCCTCCCCAATTCCGCCAGCGCAGAAGACATCAGCTTCAACCGAGACGTCCGACCAATCCTGTCGGAATACTGTTTCGCCTGCCACGGCTTCGACGCCAAGCAGCGGAAAGCCGACCTCCGCCTGGACGTTGCCGAGGGCGCCTACGCCGAACGAGACGGCGACACGCCCCTTAAACCGGGCAATCTCATGGAGAGCGAACTCTGGCTACGAGTCATCTCCGACAATCCCGAAGAGGTGATGCCTCCGCCAGCCACCAAGAAAAAGCTAACGGCCGAACAGAAAGAAACCCTCCGCAAGTGGATCGAGCAAGGGGCCAAGTACCAGAAGCACTGGGCCTTCGAAGTCCCTGTGAAACCCACCGAACCGGCCGTCAAGAATTCGGCGTGGGCGAAAAATCCCGTCGACCGCTTCATTCTCGCACGCCTGGAAAAAGCCAACCTCACGCCGCGTCCCGAGGCCAATCGTTCGACGCTGATCCGTCGAGTCGCCTTTGCGCTCACGGGCCTCCCTCCCACGCCAGCCGAGGTCGCCGAATACGAAGCCGATCAGACTCCGCAAGCCTACGACAACATGGTCGATCGTTTCCTGAAATCGCCGCGCTACGGTGAGGAGATGGCGCGATCCTGGCTCGACATCGCCCGCTATGCCGACACGCACGGCATGCATCTCGACAACGAACGTTCGATGTGGGCCTATCGCGATTGGGTCATCAAATCCTTCAACGACAACAAGCCGTTCGACCAATTCACGATCGAACAACTTGCCGGAGACCTGCTCCCCAATCCGACGAAAGACCAACTCGTTGCCACGGGTTTCAATCGCTGCAACGTCACCACCAGCGAAGGGGGCTCCATTGAAGCCGAGTTCACCTATCGCTACGCGGTCGACCGCACCAGCACGATGATCGAATCGTGGATGGGCCTCACCGGCGGCTGTGCGGTCTGCCACGATCATAAGTTCGACCCGATCTCACAGCGCGAGTTCTATTCGCTCTACTCGTTCTTCTATTCGGCCGCCGATCCCGCGATGGATCGCAACGCGACGACGACCGACCCGTTCTACAAGCTGTTCACCGACGAGACGACCGCGGCCCTGACGAAAGCTCAAGCCGAAGAAGCCGAAGCCAAGCGGCTGCTGGAAGACGTAGTGAGCAAAGTCGAATACCAGGATCCGTCGACTCAGCAACCGGCCCCCGAACGCCGCGCTGTCGAAGAAGTCTGGCTGGATGATCTCGTCCCGATGGCAGCCAAGGCCACGTGTACTTCGCGAAACGCATCCCTCTGGTCGACCGCCCCGGAAGTCGAACCACCGATCGGCCGACGGGCCCTCAAACAAATTGGTGCCGCCAATTATCAGGACAAGTTCGAGACCCCGACTCAACCGCTCCGCATTCCTGAGGCCGCCAAAGTCTTCGTCTGGGTGAGGCTCGACACACAGGAACCACCCGATGCCATCATGGTGGAACTCGGTTCCGCCGCCGGCGCCCGCAAGGCCATCTGGGGCGATCCGCAACGCTTCTCGGCCACCCGTATGGACAAAAACTGGTTGGGGGAACTTCCTGCCGCCGGTACGTGGACGCGTTTAGAAATTCCCCTGGAGAAGCTCGACATCAAGCCTGGGGAAGAAATCCGCAGCCTCGCGTTCTCTCAATTCGGCGGAATCACTTGGTGGGACGGCCTGACGGTGACCGGGGATACCACCCCTGCCACCGACCTCCGTTCCTCGTTCGCCGCCTGGTGGAAAGATCGCACTGGCAAGGACACCCTGGGACTGCCGGCAGATCTCACCCCGGTGCTCAAAGACGGACCCGAAAAAAATCCCACCGCAGATCTCCGCGAAAAGCTGCTTCGCTTCTATTTGGCCTATATCGCTCGTCCGGCAAATCCCGACGTGCAGCAGCGTTTGACGGCTTGGCTGACAGCCCAAACGGTGCGAGCCGCCATCGAAGAATCAGTCCCCGGAACATTCATCTTCAAGAATCTCGACCAGCCGCGAGAAGCCTTCGTGATGCTCCGCGGCCAATACGACAAGCCGGGCGAGAAGGTCGAACCGGCGGTCCCGGCGATCTTCCCCGCATTGCAAAAGAGCGCCCCCGATGCCCGCGCCTCGCGTCTCGATCTGGCCAAGTGGCTCCTCGCCCCCGAGCACCCGCTGACTGCCCGCGTGACAGTGAATCGCGTCTGGCAACAGTTCCTCGGCACGGGGCTTGTCAAAACGAGTTCCGACTTTGGATCACAGGGTGAAGTCCCCAGCCATCCGGAATTGCTCGACTGGCTAGCCGTCTGGTATCGCGAAAACGGTTGGAATACAAAGGCCCTCGTGAAGTTGATGGTGACGTCCGCCACGTTCCGGCAGGACGCCCACGTCACTCCCGACCTCTTAAAAGTCGACCCCGAAAACCGCCTCTACGCCCGCGGGCCCCGCTTCCGTCTGGACGCCGAACAGATCCGCGATAACGTCCTCTACGTCAGCGGCCTGATCAACCTGCAGATGGGCGGCCGAGGCATCAAAGGCTACCAGCCTCCCAACATTTGGGAACCGGTGGGCTATGCCGACAGCAACACTCGCTTCTATCTGCAAGACCACGGAGCCGACCTCTACCGCCGCAGCATCTACGCCTTCCTGAAGCGAACGGCTCCGCCCCCCTTCATGAGCAATTTCGACGCCCCCAACCGCGAACAGGCCTGTGCCCGCCGCGAACGCAGTAACACCCCGCTGCAGGCGCTCCAACTGATGAACGACACGCAACACTTCGAAGCCGCCCGAGCCTTCGGCGAACGCATCGTGACGGAAGGCGGCAACACTCCCGAAGAACGCATCACCTTCGCCTATCGAGTCGTCCTCAGCCGCCAGCCTCAACCCGAAGAACTGGCGATCGTCAAACAGGCCCTCGACAGTTATCTCATTCGATTCAATAAAGATCCCGAAGCCGCGAAGAAGGTAGTCGCCGTGGGAGAATCCAAACCCAAGTCAGGCCGACCCGAACCAGAACTCGCCGCGTATACGTTGCTGGCGAATCTCGTTCTAAACCTCGATGAAACAGTGATGCGTAACTAAAAACAACAGAAAAAACAACAGACATTAAAAACAACAGACTGGCGAGCCCCGTCCCGTGAGGGCTAGTTGATTTAATCAAGTCCCAATCGCGTATTTTCGTTTTCGCGGCAGTTGCTACCCGTTGAACATAGGTTTGAACGCTTAAACCGGATCACCGTTCACATTAAGTATACTGCAATTACGTTTACATGCCGATTAAATCAACAGCCCCGTGAGGGCGGGGGTAGGGTAGCGACTCTGATTGCCAAAAGACGTCACTCCACCTCAGATTTGAAGCGACAGTCGCAGCCCTACCCCCGCCCTCACGGGACGGGGCTCACCTAGTCAAAATAGAAGCAACGCAAATCAGACAATAATTGAAACAAACACCATGCACCCACTCTTCGATTCCCAACTCATCCAAACCCGCCGCCAATTCTTCGGCCACACCGGCCTCCGCCTCGGCGGAGTCGCCATGGCTTCCATGCTGGCCAGCCAAAACCGCCCAGCCTTGGCCGCACCTGCCGCCGTTCATCCCCCCCTGGCCGGATTCCCGCACTTCGCCCCCAAAGCGAAATCAATCATCTATCTGCACATGAACGGCGGCCCCTCGCAGATTGACTTGTGGGATCACAAGCCCAAGCTCGAAGAGCATTTTCAAAAGGACCTCCCCGACAGCATCCGCAAGGGCCAGCGCATCACCACGATGACCAGCGGCCAGGCCCACCTGCCGGTCGCCCCGTCGAAATTCAAGTTCACCCAGCAAGGCCAAAGCGGCACGTGGGTCAGCGAACTCCTGCCCTACACGGGCAAGCATGTTGACGACATCGCCGTCATCAAATCAGTTCACACGAACGCCATCAATCACGACCCCGCCTGCACGTTCGTCATGAGCGGCAGCGAAATCCCGGGCAAACCCAGCCTGGGCTCGTGGCTCTCCTACGGCCTCGGCAGCGAGAGCAACGATCTCCCCGCTTTCGTCGTCCTCACTCCCCTGTGGTCATCGGGCACCGCCGGCCAGGCTCTCTTCACGCGCATGTGGAGCAGCGGCTTCCTGCAATCCAGCTTCAACGGAGTCGCCCTGCGCAGCTCCGGCGATCCCGTCCTCTACGTCCAGAATCCTCCGGGAGTCGACCCCAGCGACCGCCGCGTGATGCTCGACGCCTTAGCGAAACTCAATCAACGCAGCTTCGAACAACTCGGCGACCCCGAAATCCAGACCCGCATCTCCCAATACGAGATGGCCTTCCGGATGCAGTCGAGCGTCCCGCAACTGATCGACCTGACGACGGAAACTAAAGAGACGCTCGACATGTACGGCCCCGAGGTCCAGAAACCCGGCACGTTCGCCGCCAGCGCCCTCCTCGCCCGCCGCATGGTCGAACGCGGCGTCCGCGTCGTCCAACTCTTGCATCGCGGGTGGGACACACACGCCAATCTACCGCGCGACCTGGCTTCACAATGCTACGACACCGACCAGCCTATCGGCGCACTGCTGACCGACCTGAAACGCCTCGGCCTGCTCGATACGACGCTGGTCGTCTGGGGCGGCGAATTCGGCCGCACGGTTTATTCCCAGGGAGCCCTCACCAAGGAAAACTACGGCCGAGACCACCATCCCCGCAATTTCTGCATGTGGATGGCCGGTGGCGGCATCGAGGGAGGCATCAGCTACGGCGAGACCGACGATTTTAGTTACAACGTGGAGAAAGACCCGTGCCACATCAATGACCTGAACGCCACCATCCTGCATTGCATGGGCATCGACCACGAACGATTCACGTACAAATTCCAGGGATTGGACCAGCGTCTGACCGGCGTTGAGCACCAGCGAGTTGTCAGTGAACTGCTCAAGTAGAACGCGCCATCGCGCAGCGATAAGCGTTCCCAGGCGAGCGTCCGGCATAAGCCGGATGGTTGTTAGCGAGGTGGTACAACCTTACGGCCACAAACAAACATTCGACAGGCGAGCCGGGTGCCGTAAGGCCCCGGACAATTGGGATCGATTTAAAGAAGAGATATTAGCCACAGAAGGACACAGAAAAACACAGAAAAAAGACGAGTGTGTTTCATCCCTTTCCGTGTTTTTCTGTGTTCTTCTGTGGCTAAAACTGTTGGTTATAACAGTCCGTCGCTAACAACTATCCGGCTCACGCCGGACGCTCGCCTACGAAGATTCAAACTTCCGCCCCGGTAAACAACGGCTCGATTACTTCCCCGCGATTCAACCGCACCGGCCTCCCCAGGCGATCCCGCACTTCAGCCTCAGCGGGAATCCCCAGCAAGTGATAAACGGTCGCTCCGAGGTCATTCGGCGAATAGGCCCGCGTTGCCGGATAAGCCCCCGATTCATCCGAGCGGCCAATGACCTGTCCGCCACGTACACCGGCTCCAGCAAACATTCCGAAGAAGCACGGCCCCCAATGGTCGCGGCCGGCTCCAGCGTTGATCTTGGGTGTTCTGCCGAACTCACCCAGCATCATCACCAACGTATCCTCCAGCAGCCCCATCGACTCCAGGTCATCCAATAATGCCGCGACTCCACGATCCAGCGGCGGCAGCAAGCGATCCTTCAAAGTTGGGAAGATCGCCCCATGGCTGTCCCAGTTCTGCACGCGGCCGATATTCGCCTGGACAATCGGCACACCCGACTGAATCAACCGCCGAGCCAGCAACAAAGACTGACCGGTCGTATTCCGACCGTAACGATCGCGCACCGCATCGGTCTCGCGCTTCAATTCAAACGCCTGCGACAACTTGCTGGATGTCAGCATTGAAAACGCCACCTGCTGATCCTTCTGCAAGCGCAGCGACTGAGCAACCTCGGACAATTGCGACTGCTGGCGGTTCACATCGACCAGTAGCGATTGACGACGATCGAGCCGCGGCACGTCAATTCCCGGCGCCAAGGTTAACGCATCGACACGAAAGTCGGCGGACTGTGGATCACCCGTAATCTGCCACGGATCAAAGTTCTGCCCCAGAAAGCCTGCATGCTGGCCGGGCCAGGTGAGCGGACCTTCTACCAGAAATGTCGGCAGATTCACGCCGCTGGGCACGCCGTCAGTTCGTGGACGCAGATACGACAGCGCACTGGAATAGCATGGCCAGTCGTCTCGCGACGCCACCTTGTCAAAAAACGCCCCGGGCTGAATCTCACCGGTCAGGACGTGATGCGTCGACATCAAGTGGTTGTTGTCATTGTGCGAGAGCGTTCGCAACACGGCAAATTTATTGGCCCGCTTCGCCAGTTCCGGCAGATGCTCACACATCTGATATCCGGGTATTCCGGTCGAGATCTGCTTGAACTCACCCCGAATCTCCGCCGGAGCATCGGGCTTCATATCAAACGTATCGTGATGGCTGCAGGCCCCAGTCAAGAAGACAATCAGCACCGACTTCGGAGTCCGCCCGCTCGCCGCATCGCCCGCTCTGGCTGATTGAGCCCGTCCCGCCAGCAACGCCGGCAAGCCGAGCCCCAGCAAACCGGAATACCCCGTCTGCAGGATTTCACGGCGCGTCAGGCCAATACGGTGCTGATGGTTCATAAGCGAGGCTTCCTGGTATCCTGTGCATTCCGGGGTCGGGTGTTCAAACTTCAAAATTGGCCAGCCACTCAAACCTGCTAAGTCACATCAACTGAATGGCCAATTTTGAAATTTGAACGCCCGACCCCAAACTGATAACGCATCACTCTGCCCAAAACGTCACTGTTTCTCGCAAACATTCTGGACGGACGGGCCTGGAGACCCGTCCCACGACACGCGCAAACTCAAATCAACTCGCGAATTGGCTGCCCTGCCTCAACAATACTCGTCGGCCGGCCATTCCCATCATTGTAGTGCGTTTCCAGGGGAATACCGAGCGTATGATAAATCGTCGCCAGCAAATCAAACGGCGTGACCGGACGCTCAAACACCCCGCCGCCCCGTTTCTCACTGGCACCGATGATCTGGCCCCCCTTCAGTCCGCCCCCGGCCAGCATCACGGAAAAACAATTCGCCCAGTGGTCGCGCCCGGCATGCCCGTTAATCAACGGAGTGCGGCCAAATTCCCCCGCACAGAAGACCAACACATCATCCAGCATCTCCCGTTCTTTCAGATCGGCAATTAGCGCGGCGATGGCACTATCGAGTGGCGGCAGTTGGGCCTCCAGACTCTTCTCAATCCCATCATGATGATCCCAGTAACTGGTATTCACCGTGACGCAACGACTCCCCGCTTCAATCAATCGCCGAGCCAGCAACGCACTCTGACCATACGTGTGCCGCCCATAGCGATCGCGTAATCTCGGATCTTCGGTGTTGATATCGAACGCCTTGCGGACTCGTTCCCCGGTCACCATATCCAGCGCTTGTGCCTTAAACGTATCCAACCCTTCCAGCACACCCGATGAATCCACATCACGCCGCAGAGTATCAAACTTCTTCAGCAACCGGCGGCGACTCTCCACACTGCTCAGCTTCAATCCATCGGGCAGTGTCAAATTCGGGATCTGAAAATCCTTGGCATTCGGATCGGCGCCCGCCTCCAGCGGATCGTACGCCTTCCCGAGGTACACCGACCCCTGATAGCCAAACCCTTCCGACTTCGGCACCGTCACATAAGCCGGCATCTGGGGCACTCGAGCCCCCAGCGACCGCGAGATCACCGATCCAAAACCAGGATGTTGCGGAGCACTCCGCGCCAAGGTCGGACCAAACCGCCCGGTCAACATCCAATGAGCTGACGGAGCATGAATCCCATTGTCATGATGCACCGACCGCACCAGCGACATGTGCTCCATCAACTGGGCCTGCAACGGAAACCGCTCGGTGATGGAAATGCCGGGAACGGTCGTCGCGATGGGACTATACATCCCGCGATACTCAGCCGGAGCATCCGGCTTCAGATCGTACGTGTCCTGCTGACTCAAACCGCCATTGGTCCAAATGACGATGATCGACTTATTGCTGGTGGAGGGCTTGGCTTCGGCCGCGTACCCACGAACTCGCAACAGATCAGCGAGCCCCAGTCCCAGCATGGGCACACCCAGTTGCAGGAAACTCCGGCGACGGCACCCTGTACCGTTAGTGAAAAATGCGTCCATGACGTCGTCCTAAGTGAACTTGCAAAACAAATTGAGCAGGTGAGCCAGATGGCGTACGCCTCCGGATTCTGCCATCCAGATTTGGAAACACAGAGTCACAGAGGAAACAGAGTGCAGATTATTTCTCTGTTTTCTCTGTGCCTCTGTGTTTTCCTTTCTTCGTGTCCTTCGTGATCTTCTGTTAAATTCGATCTAATCAAACAGAGTGCGACAATAATCCCAGGGTTTACGCGGCCAGTCTCACCTGTGCAGTCACTCGCGTGTTGCGTCCTCGTGCATTATCGATTAAACAAAAATTCATTCGAAGCCAGCAACGACCACAGCAGCGACCGATACGCTTCCTTCTGATCCATCTCCGACCCCAGATACTCCACCGCAGCAGTCGACTCCTCTGCGGTCGGCCCGCGACCAAACACGCGCACAAATACGTCCCGAACATTCAGGTCAACCGGCGACTTGTTCTCCGCCAGCTTTTCGACATAGCCCTTGGCAGCGGTCAACTTCCCCTGGATCTCTTTCGAGTTCACTAATTCCAGTGCCTGAGTCAACGCCGGATCATCGGTCCGCTCACACTCACAAGCCGAGTCTCGATTCGGTCGCCCAAACACATCCAGGAAGTGAGCCGCAACATTCTCATCCGGCAGATCAATCGCCCGAGTCCCGCTGGGGAACTGCCCCGGTCCACCCGGAAACAGCGTCGGCACTTCCAGAATCTGACTGATACCATCCAGCAACACCTCAGCCTTCAGCCGCCGCGGATAGAACCGGGCAAAGCTCTGCCGGTCCTCGCGGTTCGTCGCATTAGGGACCGAACTGAGTCCATAGGCGTATGATCCAGTAATCACCCGCACGAGATGCTTCACATCAAACCCACTCTTCACGAAGTCGCGTGACAGCGCATCCAGCAGCTCGGGATTACTCGGAGGATTCGTGCTGCGAGCATCATCAATCGGATGAATGATGCCCCGCCCGAGAAAATGCCCCCACATCCGGTTGACCATCGTCCGCGCGAAGAACGGGTTATCTCCCGACGTCATCCATTTCGCAAACGCCCGCCGAGGATCGTCCAGCCGGGTCAATTTGAAATCCGCTCCCCCCAACGGCCGAGGCTTCATCACCTCACCCGTACGAGGATGCAGGACACTCCCCTCATCCTTCAAGAAGATCGTTTCCGCGGTCGGAACTTCCGCATCAGAAAAGCCACCCTTACGTCCCACTCGAGCAAACACGGCCGCCAGCGAATAATAGTCCGCCTGGCTCCAACGTTCCGCCGGATGATGATGGCACTGAGCACACTGGATGCGAACCCCCAGGAACGCCTGCGAGATCGACTCGACATAATCTTTAGTCGTCCGCACATTGCGATACCAAAGCGTCGGCGGATTACGATCCTGGCTGCCAGTGGCGGTCAAGATCTCCGACACAAACCGGTCATAAGGTTTATTAGAGGCAATCGAGTCCCGAATCCACGCCGCGAACAACGTGGTACTCGGCCGCTGCTGGCCGGTCCCATAACCTGCCCCGCGATTCTGCAGAATGTCCGCCCACTTCAAAGCAAAGTAACTCGCGAACTCAGGCCGCTCTAACAACTGATCGATGAGTCGCGCTTTCTTATCACTTCGCTGATCGGCAACATAGGCCGCGATCTCGTCGGCAGTCGGCAAAGTCCCGCAGATGTCAATCGTCGCCCGGCGAACAAACGTCGTATCGTCCGCGACCGCCGCTGGAATCACGCCCAGTTGAGTCCATTGATCAAACAGCGGTTTATCAATGGCAGGGTAACCCGTCGGAGCAATCGCAGCCACGGCCGCAGCCGCCGGCCCATTGTCCGCAATCGGAATCACGCCCTGGAAGACGTCGATCTCACCGCCAAACTGTGCCATAATGGCAAACAGTCCACTACGCGGCTGGACGGCTACCAATCCCTTGGAGTCAGCCGCCGCAATTTCCGGCATATTCGATTCATAAATCGCCCGCCGAGTCACATCGCGAGTTGTCCCATCAGAGAAATACGCCGTCACCAGCAACTGCTGTTTGCCATCCCGCGGTATCACCAATTTGGATGGCGATACCGCAATCCGCAATAGTTTAATGTCGTCACCACGCGGACCAGCGGCCCCCTGTTGGATCCAGTCGTGCAGCACGCGATAATCTTCCGAGTCCACCTCCAACCGCTTACCACCGCCATGCGGCACACGTCCCGTCGCCTTAATCAGCAACAAACTGTGATCGGGACTCCCAATCGACAGCCGCCGCCCGCGCCCCTCTTGCAAGAGGGCTGTATGGTCAAAGTCCGGCTCAAACCCCAGCAACGACAGCCGAAACCCATTCTGCCCAGTCGCCTTGCCGTGACAACCGCCGCTATTGCAGCTCAGCTTGGTGAGAACCGGCACGACGTCGTTTAGGAACGAAATCGTCGGTGCCGGCTGCGGTCCCTCGGCGCGGACGACAGCGGACGATGAGCACACCAGGATCGCCGTCGCGACCCAACTGCAAATCAGGTGCGACATCCCTCGAGGTCGAGCGATATCAAAACGACTAATCATGCGATCGTCTCAAGCTAACGATTAAATATTAATTGACCCGATTAATTGACCTACCTAATTGGCCCAGGCGAGCCCCGCCCTAACGGGACGGGGCTCGCCTAGTTTCCGTTTTTGCATTGACCGCTATGATTGCTCGCTACTCCACAATCTCCAAACTCACAAAACAACTGCCATGAAATACCGCCTGATCCTCCACGACCCCAATACCATACAAGCGTAAAAACGGCTGAGCCCCCAGCGGAGCATCATCGCTCGCAATAATCTGAATCGTCCCGGTCTCAGTCTGTCCGGTAAACGTCACCCCGCGACCACGTAAGCCGATAATCTCTCCGGGAGCATCTAATTCCGTATGAATCTTCCCAATAAACCCATTCGTCCGCCGCGTCGAGTATTCCAACTGCACAACCTCACCCCGTCGAATTCTCCGCGGAGCGAACTGATCTGCCGCCACGACAAACCCCGCCGGCTGCACATCGAACGTGACGGAATTACTGACAACTGTCACCTTCTCAGTCTTCTGCTTACCCATCGCATCCTTCGGCCCCACGGCGACCGTCGTCTCACCTTCCACAGCCAAAGTGTATTGCCCAACAGGCAGCGTCGGTGGCAGATAAAAGCTCAACGTTCCGCGATGTTGTCCCGCGGCGATTGTCACCGATTGATTCGCAATCAAGTCGGGCACTCCGATTCCCGTCAACTTCACCGGAGCCTCGTGACCGAGTTCCATCCGCTCGACTTCAATCGCGACATCCAGAACACAACCGGGCGAATGCCGGACCTTCAAGTCACCATATAAGTGATGCTTCTTCGTTTCATGCCCATCCGCGATCATCCGCAACGGCACGTCGCCCGCCACGGAGAAATTGACTTCATTATTGATGCGACTCGAAACCCCAGTTGGTCCCTTGAGTACCAAACCGCCGCTACGTACCGGCCGGGATCCCGCCAACGCCGAGTGTCCGACAAGCTCAAGCTTGCCCGCGTAAGCAGCCACCTGCTTCCCCGCCGTCAGCACCAACGGCGCCGAGTCCACACCAGGCCCCAGCCAGATATCGGGACAGCTTACGCCAAGTGGCAGGTTCTTCGCTGAGACATGAATCGGCCCCGTCATTCCGCGACGCCGCACCGCCAGCACATCCAGCACGCACGAGCCTCCGCGGCCCACATTGAATCCCGCGGGTTCGGCCTGTTGTGGAACGGCCACCAGATGGAAGTCGGGTTCCTCACGACGGATGCTCAATCGATACTGCCGCCGAGGATTCGCTTCCAAACCTCCCGTGAGATTCCGCACCAGCACTAAATAGCGTCCATCCGCCGGTGCTACCCAGCGGCCTGACGGATCGAGATGACTCGTGGGAAACTGCGGCGACTGATGGGCCGGCAATTCATCATGTAAGGCCGCCAGCTCCGTCTCACCTGACGCATCGAATACGCTAAGGTCCAGATCCACCGGCGAGCCAATCCGCTCACCAAACCCTTCCAGCCAGAGGACCTCGCCCCGCTGCGCCGAGACCGAATACCAATCCTGTTCATCGCCCGCCAGCAATTGACCACTGACTTCCGCCGGGACCGTCACCGCATAGGCCGTCGCCGCCGACTGGTTGCCCACCGGATCACGCACCACCGGCACGTCAGTCAGTCCCAGCAGCACGGGCGAGTCCGTCCCGGGAACTCGATACGCAAAGCCGTCGACCGTGACTTGATTCGCACGCAATCGCAACGACTCGAGCTGATTGTCGGTCGGCGGAGTAATCTGCACATTGACCGAATCCAACGCAATGCCATCGACAGTCGCCGACTCCGTGGCCGCGGTACCGCTTCCCTTGAGATTCCAACCGTGCAGCGTGACCGACGTCGCCTTACCCCGTTCCACGACGGTGGGCACGGTAAAGGCCACGCGCGGCTTCGTCGAAATCGACAACCGATAGAAGTGATCGGGACTTCCCGCAAACACCAGATCGGCCAGCTTGATGACGTACGTGCCGTCGGCGGGAACGGTGAAATCAATCAACGGATCAACTCCGAACCACCCGCGATTGACCGCCAGTCGCTTCCCGGCGGAGTCATACAATTCCAGCACGGCCCGCAGCCGCGAATCAATCCGCTCGGCAAGGCAATCAATGACGACTCGCTGGCCGCGTTGGGCGGCAAACGCAAACTGGTCGAGATCCCCGCGCTCTACTTGCCCGTTCACTACAGAGTCCACCGGCACCGTCTGCGGCGCCGAGAGCGAATTGTTCGGTTCGACTTCCAGCACTTCGGGACTATTCCCAACAACGAACGTGCGCGTCGAACTCAACCTATTCGCCGTCACAGCCTGGAGTTCATACTGCCCCGGCAATGCATCGGCGGGGATGGTGATCAGAAACTTGTTCGGTCCCGCTTTAGCATCCGCGGGCTCAACACTTGTATTCGGCAGACTGCACCGCAGCGTGGTCACACCCGCTAAGTTGCCTCCAGCGACCGTCACTTGCACCGTAGTACCGGCCTGGCCGCCAGCGGGAAAAACACTATTCAAAGTGGGGGAGGGAGTCGCCCCGCGCGCACTCGCTATGGCAACCAACAGCAGGCACAACGCCTGCCAGAAGATTGAGGTGCGGATTCGGAGGGATCTCGTAATGAATTTCAATTTAACACCCAGGTGGGACAACAGGCGGGAATCAGGCAGGTTCTCCGTATTGTATAATCCAAAGCGAAATCAGCCAGCACATGTTGATGTGTCGTCTGCCTCCTCTCTGTGTTCTCCGTGTCTCCGTGGTGAATAATTCGATTCATTGCACCACGGAGACACGGAGATCACGGAGAGGAAATTCGGAGCACTCAGTTTCCTTAGGAATTCTAAATCAACTCCGGAATAAACCCTCCATCAGGCAACAGCGGGATCGGCCTTCCCGACCGATTCACCGTGTGTTGATTCAGTTCAATCCCCAAATGCCGGTACATCATGGCGAGCACATCCGTCGGCGGCACAGGGCGATTCGTGGGGACCTCGCCCTTGGAACTCGACGTCCCAATCACTTGCCCCATCTGCAAGCCTCCACCCGCCATTATGATGCTCATCAACGAGCCCCAATGGTCGCGGCCACCAGTCGGATTGATGCGGGGAGTCCGGCCAAACTCGCCCCACACCACCAGTAGGACTTTTTTGTCCAGACCGCGTTCGGACAATTCTGCGATGAGCGCCGACAACATCTGATCCAGTGCCGGTCCCGCAATATCAACTCCCCGAGACGGCCCATCCGAACCATCCGTCGGACGATGATCGTTGGAGATATTGCGATGCCAGTCCCAGCACAGCGAATCAGGGGCCGTATTCAGCGTGATGAACGTCACGCCCGCCTCAACCAATCGCCGCGCCAACAAACCCATCTGACCCCAGCGATGCCGGCCGTAACGGTCACGCGTCGCCTGCGATTCCTCATTGAGATCAAACGCCCGCCGAGCCGCACCACTGGTCACCATATCGAGTGCCAAGTGATTCAACCCGTCAATCCCGTCCATGGCCCGCGTCGCATCAGCCTCACGGGCAAACCGGTCGAGACTCGCCAGTAACGTTCGCCGGTCGGACACGCGAGCCAACGTCACATCGTCCGCCAGCTTCAAGTTCGAAACAGCCTTCCGCACGGGATCGGGCTGAAAGAGTTTCTGATACGGATTCTGCAGGATGGTAAAGGGCGAGTGCTGACTCCCGAGGAAGGACGATCCCATGATCGTCGAAATCTCAGGATTGCGAGTCTGCTCCTCGGACATCAACACATACGCCGGAACCTGTGGATTGACGGCCCCGCGGAACTTAGACGTCAGCGCCCCCGACGACGGCATCGAGTTATTCCGTCCGCCGGGACTGGGATGTCCTGTCGACAGTTTATGGGCCGCGCTGTAATGGTCCGCCGTGATTTGCGAGACTGTCCGGATCAACGCTGCCTTGTCGAGAACCTGGGCCGTCAGCGGGAATTTCTCGCAGACAAGGACCCCCGGCAGCTTGCTCTGAATGGCATCGTATGGCCCGCGGTATTCCGCCGGAGCATCCGGCTTGGGGTCGAACGTCTCAAACTGACTGGGCCCGCCACCCAGCCAGATCTGGATCACGCTGGTATCCGACGGAGTCCGCGGCTTCGACTTCCCCCCGGTCGGCGTCGCCGCCCGCAGTTGCGAAATGTCCCCCAGCGACAGACCGGCCCCACCCGCCGCCAGACTGACCTGCAGCATACGACGTCGAGTTGTCCGCGGAGTATCCATCGAAGGCATAGAAAACTCCCTCCATCCTGGAAAGAAAATCTGTTGAGGCGGGATCAACACAACTCCACATCGGCAATCGTTGATGTCTTTTATTCTAGAGCAATCGACACCCCGAGCATAGGGAAATCAGGCCCTCCAGAGAAAGTAAGGAAAACTCCGCGTATCGTGGGACGGGTCTCCAGGCCCGTCCGTCCCTGACGATCGGCAAATTAGGAACGCCGCGTGAGCGTCATTCACATCTGGAAGACGAGTTATTCCTGCCCGTCATGCAAAAATCACGCTGCAACATCAACCATCTGCAATTGAAGAAGAGGGACGGACGGGCCTGGAGACCCGTCCCACGACGCATCAACATTCGCTCAAAATTCATGCAAAACGATGTGTTTTCTGCACATCTTCGACCATGATCGTTGCCTCACGGTAACACTCGGGGTATCGTGATCGAGTCCTCCGGCAAGCTGGAAGTAACAACCCTGTAATATTTTGCATCAACACTAGGCAATATCAGTGGCTGCCAACCTACCCAGCGGCGTCCCGACCCAATGTCGCTTTTTCGGATTCAAGATCACCAAACGCACAGTCATAGGCAAATCGTCTTGTTTCGGTATTCACATTTTTTTGACAATCCTAACTACCGTGTGCTGCGAAGGTTATAACCATGCGACGCAAATTCCTCAGATTCGTCGTAATCCAATCCACTTGACGAACAGCGCCCGCGAGTTTAATCTCACTTTCGCACATCAGCTCACTACCAGTGGGGTCTGCGGCCGATATAGACCCTAGGGGTTGGGGAAAACACTTCTTATTCTTGGACTTTCAGTCCAAATAGAAAACCAGCTTGGTTCTTAGCCCCCGGTGCGCGCTGATTTCGTATAATTTATGTACTGATCACTTAGCAACAAGGAAACGTGCATGATGCACAACGTCAATGGAGTAGGGTCGTCAACCGCAGGAACAATCGAGGCAGAGGCCATGAAGGTTTCAGCAATGTTCTGTCCGGCTGGCAAAGATCCGTTTGAAACCGTCGAGTGGGAACTCCGGTCTGCCCAGATTAAGGATGAATCGGGTGGTGTCCTCTTCGAACAAAAGGATTGCGAAATCCCCGCCGCCTGGAGTGCCCTCGCGACCAACGTTGTCGTCAGCAAGTACTTCTTTGGCGAGCCCAACACCCCGCAGCGTGAGAAAAGCGTTCGCCAGGTGATCCACCGCGTCGCCCGCACGATCGCCGACTGGGCCCTGCAAGACGGATACTTCTCGACCTCCGAAGACGCCGAAACCTTCTACCGCGAACTCGCCTGGTTGTGCCTGCATCAGTACGGTTCGTTCAATTCGCCCGTCTGGTTCAACGTCGGCCTGTTCCATCAGTACGGAGTCCTCGGCTGCCGCGGCAACTACCGTTTCAACCCCCAGACCCGCGCCATCGAACGCCCCGACACCCCCTACGAATTCCCCCAAGCGTCCGCCTGCTTCATTCAGTCGGTCGATGACAACATGGAAGACATCATGCGTCTCGCCACCAGCGAGGCCATGCTGTTCAAGTTCGGTTCGGGCACCGGCACCGACCTCTCGACGATCCGCAGCAGCAAGGAAAAACTGTCGGGCGGCGGCACTCCGTCGGGCCCCCTCTCCTTCATGCGTGTCTACGACCAGATCGCCGCCGTCGTCAAGTCGGGCGGCAAGACTCGCCGGGCCGCCAAGATGCAGTCGCTCAAGGACTGGCATCCGGACATCATGGAGTTCATCCAGTGCAAGGCCAAGGAAGAGCGCAAGGCTCGCACGCTGATCGCCAGTGGTGAATACGATTCGAACTTCAACGGCGAAGCCTACAGTTCGATCATGTTCCAGAACGCCAACCTCTCCGTCCGCCTCAGCGACGAATTCATGGAATCCGCCGAGAAGGGTGGCAAGTGGCAGACGCATTGGGTCACTGACCGCAGCAAGAAGGGCCCCGAATTCGAAGCCAAAGAGATCCTGCGTCAGATGGCCGAAGGGACCTGGTTCTGCGGCGACCCCGGCGTGCAGTATGACACCACTATCAACAAGTGGCACACGTGCCCGAACTCCGGTCCGATCAATGCATCGAACCCCTGCTCGGAATACATGTTCCTGGATGATACCGCCTGCAATCTCTCCAGCTTGAACCTGAAGAAATTCCAGAAGGCGGACGGCAGCATTGATGTCGAACGCTATCGCGGAGCCGCCGCCATCTTCCTGACCGCCCAGGAAATTCTGGTCGATCATGCCAGCTACCCCACTCCCAACATCGCCGAGAACAGCCATCTGTATCGACCGCTGGGCCTCGGGTTTGCCAATGTGGGCAGCTTGTTGATGTCGATGGGCATCCCCTACGACAGCGACAACGGCCGCGGCATCTGCGGAGCCCTGACCGCTCTGCTCAACGGCCAGGGGTACCTCACCTCCAGCCGCATCGCCAGCTACATGGGACCGTTCGCCGGCTATGCCGAAAACCGCGAGCCCATGCTCAAGGTGATGCAGATGCACCGCGACGCCGTCGAGAAAATCCACCCCAGCTGCCCGCAGTATCTGAAGGATGCCGCCCGCAGCGTGTGGACCGAATGCCTGTCGTCCGGCCGCAAGCATGGCTACCGCAACGCCCAGGCCACGGTGCTCGCCCCGACCGGCACGATTGCCTTCATGATGGATTGCGATACGACCGGCATCGAGCCCGATATCGCCCTGGTGAAGTACAAGCAACTGGCCGGCGGCGGCATGATGAAGATCGTCAACCGCACCGTCCCCGCTTCGTTGAAATCTCTCGGTTATGATGAAGCAACCGTCACGCGCATCGTGAAGTACATCGAAGACAACGACACGATTGAAAACTCGCCCGACCTGAAGGACGAGCACCTCCCCGTCTTCGACTGTGCCTTCAAGGCCCGCAAGGGCAAGCGGTCGATCGCCTGGCAGGCACACGTGTCGATGATGGCGGCCGCCCAGCCGTTCCTGTCGGGAGCCATCTCCAAGACGGTCAACATGCCGGAAGACAGCACGGTCGAAGATATTGAAAAAGCGTACGTCGAAGGCTGGCGTCTGGGCTTAAAAGCCCTCGCCATCTACCGCGACGGCTCCAAGAGCAGCCAGCCGCTGAACACCTCGACGGAAGCCGACAAGAAGAAAGACGCCGAGACCCCCGCCCCGGTCATCCAGCAAGTCGTGGTGACCCCAGCCCGCCGCCGCCTACCGGCCACGCGGCACTCGCTGACCCACAAGTTCTCCGTGGGCGGTCACGAGGGCTACATCACGGTGGGCCTGTTCGAAGACGGCACTCCCGGCGAGCTCTTCGTCACGATGGCAAAAGAAGGCAGCACCATCGGCGGCCTGATGGACTGCATCGGCACGCTGACCAGCATGGGCCTGCAATACCGAGTCCCCCTGGACGTCTTAGTCAACAAGTTCTCGCACCAGCGTTTCGAGCCAGCCGGCTGGACGCACAACCCCGACATCCCCAATGCCAAGAGCGTGGTCGACTACATCTTCCGCTGGCTAGGCATGCAGTTCGTCGCGGGCTACCGAGAACAATACGCCCCCAAACGAGAAGAAACCGGCACCACAGACACAACGGAGGCCGACACAGCCACCCCCAGTGCCGCCACAACCCCAACAGTCCCAGCCCCGGCACCCGTTAGCACCCCAGCCGCCACAAACGGCCAAGGCACCAACGGCCACGCCCCCGGCACAAACGGGCACAGCAACAACGGCCACGGAACAAACGGCAACGGCAGCAACGGCCACGACAAAGCGATGGCCACAGCCCTCAACGCCGTCCGCCGAGAAGCCCTCAACGCCACCCTACCGGTGAGCGGAGAAGGCCCAGCCATCCGCAGCAAGCAATTCGCCACCTTCCAACAAGACGCCCCCGCCTGCGACAGCTGCGGAGCGATCACGGTGAGAAATGGCAATTGTTACCTGTGCCACAATTGTGGCAACAGCATGGGGTGCAGCTAGTCACTTAGACCTTTTCTCCCCAAAGCAGCCTCCACAAGTAGTTTGTCGATCAGAAAACCCAAATCAACACGCTTCAGATGTAAACATCTGAAGCGTGTTTTGTATTCTTTGAAATGCACAGTTGCAGATGCTACCGAACTGAAAGGAAACGCGCATAATGCCGTTCAGCAACAAATACTGTCGCATTGCGCCGTGCACGTCATCTTCCACCATTTGACCTCTGGTCAACGTGCGCCTATGCTGCGCTCGACGTCTTACATACACCTTGCTGCAATCGACGGTGCATCTCATGTCAACACGCAAGTTAAAGTCAGCCGGTGTATCACCTCAATTAAACCGCTACGCTAGCTTTGAAGACTACAGAAGCCGTTCGCCACTTTGGTTGCGCTTAAGATCCTACACTGACGATGTTGACGTCGACCGGCTTCGGTCGTCGATTCAACATATTGCCGACGGTGTAGAATCTATTTCCGCTCAGACGATCCGATGGATGCCTTACTACACACTGCATGATCGACGACACTTGTTAAATATCCTCGGGTGGATCGATTTACTGATACCAAACGAGACCTTGCAGAGCCTATTGCCGCTGGAAATCGGCCTCACCATATTAGCGGTTCTGACTCACGACTTGGGAATGGCCCTTACCATTCAGGAGCACCGTGGAATTCTACTCACGGATGATGACACTCCTCAGAATCTCGCTTATCGCCAATTTGCAGAGACCCGTCATGCAGAGGAACTTCACCACGCTGAGCAACTTGAAGCCTCGGTCAATGCTAGCGACCGATATCGCGGCCAACTAATTCGTCAGCATATTCTCAGTGAATTTCTCCGCACAACACATGCTACGCCAACCGGAGAACGAATTCGCAGTTGGCTCAATCAGCTAAAACTCAAGTCGGCGAATGGGGTGGAATTCCAAGATAACGCGCTGTTTACCTACGGAAAAACGGACTTCGAGGAAGATCTAGTAGCGATTGCGGTAAGCCATACTCAACCGATCGATTGGTTGAGGATGAAAATGAAGCAATCGAATGGTGATTTTCACCGCCTAATACGAAATAACGAACGAGTAAACTTCGCCATTCCGGGATTGCTCCTACGGCTTGGTGACATAATGGATTTCGACGCATCACGGACGCCGGCGATACTGTATAAACATCTTGGTCTGCATGAAGACTTGGGTATCGACTTATCGATCAGCGAGCGTGAATGGCAAAAGCACCTAGCAATTGAAGCAATTGAAGTTAAGAAGATTGATGATCAACCGACCTTAGTGTATTCAGCGCCGCATTGTCCGCACCCTGTTGTTCACAAATGTATTCGTGAGTTCATAAGTTGGATCAGTGAGGAATTGCGTGGTGCCCGCGAAGAACTCGCCCGGCAGTGGCACGATCCTATGCTTGTTGATAGGAAGTGCGAATTATGGTTGCCTCGAGTAATCTCTGAAATTATCCCGGTTAAACGAAACGGACGGCAAGCCTACATCTATGAAGATATCCAATTCAAATTGGACCAAGATGAGATACTGCAATTGCTTATGGGCGATCGACTTTATGGTGATCCATCGCTTTGTATTCGAGAGCTACTTCAGAACTCTCTCGATGCTTGCGAATTGCGTGACTTACGCCTTCAGCTAAAGGGGCGTGGTGTTTCGATGCTTGAGCCGGTCGACGGAACTCCAATCGGAACACGAACGCGGATGGCAGATCCGACCGTCCTATTACATTCCAATTACGAGCAAGAATTCGATCGAGGTACTTACATCGATGGGACCGGCGCGACGCGCCGGCTTGAAATCCATTTGACATGGGGATTTGACCAACAAGAGCAAAGGTATTGGTTGCAGGTAGAAGACAATGGATGTGGGATGACCGAGGAAGTTGTCAAACGCTACTTTACGCAAATTGGAAAGAGCTATTGTCGTAGTGCCGAATTTCGATCCGAACAAGCCGAATTTCGCAAAAATGGACTTCTAGCAACTCCAATTTCTCAATTCGGCATCGGTTTTTTGTCATGCTTCATGCTCGCTGATCGGATTGAAATACAAACTCGACCGGCCGACAGCCACCCGGAGATCAGACCCGCTCGGGACATTACGATCTCAGGGCCGGGCAGCCTTTTTTGGATTCGTGAAGGCACAAGATCGGAGCAAGGAACCACCATAAAGTTGTGGCTTAAGACTTCGATTGGTGGTGAACGGCTGGTCTTAAAACACGATTCTGCGACATGGTTTGATCATTACCATACATATTTCGAGCGTGAGGACGTGAGAGAACGTGATGGCGTGGGCTCGAGTATTGATCCCATGCTAGTTGCTGCTAAATGGATAACATGGCCCCGCTACCCAATTCTTGTTCGTGGAGATTCCTGCACCCCTCTAGTGATTGACGATGAGTTCTACTCAACACAAATGACGTCATTCGATAAGCGAAGAAAAAGGCGTAACCCGACGGCAAAGGGTATTCGATCATCCGACGTCCGGTGGATAAAATGGGATTGGCAAGATGATCGAGGGCCGGAGGCAACTGGAACCCGGGTAAGGCTGTTGGTCCCTGTTAATAAGGATTCAACAGCGCGTGATTGGCTCGATGACGAGTCTACGGCGCAGGATGGAAGGGGACGACTCCAAATAGCGGCGAGCATTGAAACGCACCTGGCCTGTGAAAGTGTTTCGGTCACGTCACGAGAACAAGTTTCAGTGCGCGGAATCTGTGTTCCACAAATACGCGACTCGCTATCATATTTGCCAATACTTGCCCAAGCAGGAACGTATGTACTATTGGATCTCTGTGGCTCTGCCGCCCCGCCATTGACGACGGATCGGAAGTCAATCGCATTGTCGAAGAATTCAGACTATGCTGCAAAGCTTGAAGGCGTTTTTCAAAGGCTACAACAAGCATTGGATGCAGAAATCCGGAGCAAGCACAGTCGCTGCTGTATCTTTTTGAGTTCCTTTACGGGGCCACTAAGATCGAGCGCAAACAAGTATCCAAATCCTAGCGGACCTGAGACTATCAACAGGGATTGGGTAAGTACCTTGAAACGGTGCTGGTCCTCGAACACGTTACTAGAACCGACCAGCGCATTCTTACAAACGATCGGAATGGACCGCAATCGAGTATTGTCAAGAAATCGGAGGTCGCTTGGTCAGATTCCGCAATCTGTCGTTCGTGACCTCGTGCTTTCTACGGAGCTAACCAGAGACGAACAAGTGCTCGCGGCGCTGCAGGCCGCACACGGACTCGCCCTCGAACTCATTAATTGCTGGTTTTTGACGCTTTCTCTGTCAACAAAAAACCAAAATCCGCGACATTTTGAAGTATCTTCAAGATGGCTTAGGATACTCTCAAAGAAAAGTAATGCCGAGGAAGAATCGCGATTCGGACATGAACGAGCGTTCGATGTTGAAGTGTACGATAAGTATCCTAGCCTCCGCAATGGCGTTCTAGCTGGGCTACTTCAAGAGGCGTTCTTTCCTAGATTGGCCGATAGCTGGGCCTGTCTGGAACTATTTATGTTTGATGGAATGATTGGTGATTCCGATTTGGAAGGTCCCAGTCTACTGAAGGTCACACTGGGAGCCGACGGGAAAACAGTGGTGCCACTTTCGAATAAAGCACTTAAGGTCCGACATGCAACAAATCATGAGTTTGATTTGGTGTTTCCAACTCCAGCAGTTGCTCTCGGCGAATTAAGGGATAGCTGCCAGCAATGGGTTACGGACCGTGAATTGAGGCGAAACGCCACGATTCCCTTTCTCCTGCCTGGGTGGGGTGGGTACTCGAAGGCGGATTGCAATAAATTGCAGTCTAAACTTCAGATCAACCAAGTCTATGCCCTATTCCCAGCGGAGTCTCTATGGTCCAAGCCATTCAACGAATGGTCCGAATGCGATTGGCAGCACCAGGACAATCTTTCAGCGATGTGGAGCCTCGATTCAACGATTATCTTGTGGGCTAAAGGGACTGGGAGTCGAGCGTGGATGGCAGCAAACGGACAACCCGCTGACATCTTCTTCGACAGATGACTTGGAATGAAATAGCGATGGATGTGCTGGTGAGGCTGTGCCTGACGATGCGGTTTGGGGGAAAACAGTGCGGACAGGTCCATACACTAAATAATGGACGAGTTCCCTTTTGTCCCCCCTGTGGACAGACGGGCGAGGAACGATCGGCTAGGATTTACATCGAGCTATCGATTGCGTACTCCTCGAGAATGGCGATCATTTCATCTTCGGTATATCCGGTGGCTGTAGAAATTGCGAAACAGCCTCGCCATTGGCATCGTTAGGTTTCTCCGGTTGATCTGTTGTCGGCTTGGCGACCTGCGAATTGAGAAAGTTCTTACACTCCTCGTACGATTGCTGTTTTATCGTAAAGTCATCGGGGCTCCCTCCGAAGATACGCACTATAGTGCTGCGCCGATCGGCCCCGTGTCGCTTGATCACATTCTCGCATGGAATACCATAAATCAACGCGGCAGCATTTGCGTCGCAACATTGAGATTTGTCGACGTACTGAAATACTCCGCATTTGTATAAGACGAAGAGAAGCAATTTGTTCAAGAACGATGCGGGTGATCGATTAAATGCATTGGAAAAACCGTCATTCGAATTGTGATAAAGGATTACCTTCGTGTCTTCTCTCCGAAGATCTTGTATAAGTTTAAACAATTCTTTCCACCATAATCCGATCGGCTTGTTCTTGCTGGCACTTACCGTTAGTGCGCTCAATAGATCTGATTGCGAAGCAAACACCTCACACTTGATCTGTCTCAATTCGTCTCGTAGTTCCTTCAGTTGAACGATATTGTCAATCGCGCGATCATGTCGAAAGTTCCGTATGCTGAGTCTAAGAAGGTCACTTATTGCACCGTCCCCTAGACCGGATACTACGTAGCCTTTCTGTACTCCATCTATGTGAAGTTGGCCGTACGCTTCGTTCCTCCAATATGAGTGCGTTGACTGAGACTCAGTCCCATAGCCTGTCGCAAGCACGACGTGCGAAAACGTCTTGGTATCACAGGCCAAGACATCGGATCCGTGGAAGCCCATAGGCCTAACCCGAGAATCGCGAATC
Source organism: Planctomycetaceae bacterium (assembly GCA_021732415.1). Classification (GTDB taxonomy): domain Bacteria; phylum Planctomycetota; class Planctomycetia; order Planctomycetales; family Planctomycetaceae; genus JAKFVC01. The sequence goes on along the minus strand of JAKFVC010000058.1, from coordinate 37,752 downwards.
CACTCGATTTCGACCCCTTCCTTTAGTTGTCTCGCTCGAAGATGCGTGACCCCTACATGAACCGAAAGCTTCCTTGGGGGTCTTCCTTTTGTATGTTTCTTGGTTAGATACCCGACCTCAGTTGTCCAAGCGGTCTCAATTGCCAAAGTGACATTGGATGCAGTCGACGCAGTCCAGTCTAAGGTTCCAATGGTCGAGACCTTTTCTTCACTTCCTTTGTCGGGCCAATCGATAATATGGGGGTGGACCCAGCGCGTATCGCATCCGTTTTGGACACCCAGTAGGTCGGGAAGTCGTTCGACTATTGTGATGTCCGTCCAATCGTGTCTTAATAATTCAAGGGAAAGCGTCAAGCCTGCGATGCCACCGCCAATAATACAGAGATCTCGCTTGTGGGCCGCATTTTGCGTAAGTAGTCGCGCTAGGCATATTGCGCGGACTTGCTGGCTGTGGATGGTGACGAGATCGTCGCCTAGTCCAACTGCGTAAACTCCGGACAGTCGCATGTAAGGCCCGTTGACCCCTTCCATTCTGAAGGCGTCGAGTGAAAGTTTATCCATCGGCTTAATCTTCCTCGAGTGGATGCGTAATTATGTTTTTGTGGTCGGGAGATACAAGTCATGGAGCATACGTCCGTGAGTGAGAACCTGCAACTTTGTTTCGTAGCGGGGTAGCCCAGGTTGCTTTTGCAACCTGGGTTTACAGGAAGCAATTGATCGTCGTCGAGCATCTCTCCAGGCAATTTGGTATCCGGCGAAATGGCTCAGGTTGCTGTGCAATCTGGGTTTACCCGCGGGGTGGCACCGGTTTGTGGGCGATCAAATGGGTGGCACAGGTTCTTGAACCTGTGTGAGCGAAGCGAATAAGAGGCACGCTTTTTTGCGGCGCCCATCAACAGGAAGTTTTCGCACCGTAGGTGCGTGTGAGCTGTGAATCAATTCCTGCGTTTCGCGCAGGAAAACCATGCGAGAGTTACTCGCAGGAAGCCGTTGCCTCTAAGTCGCTGCGCTCCCCCAGGTTCAAGAACCTGGGCCACCCCTGCGCGGTGTTGTTGATTTGTGCAGGCGGCGCGCACAGAATGTGGCGATGCGACGCAAAATCTATGATCAGCAACTGAATGCTCACTTTGTGACGTTCTCCGTGGACCGCCGCCGCAGGTTGCTGGAGTTGGACCACCCGAAGCGAATCGTACTGGGCGTCATTACGGAAGAACTCGAACTTCGGGAGGGACGCTGCGTTGGTTTTGTTATCATGCCGAATCATGTGCATGCGGTACTATGGCTGCCGCGTCCCGGTCAGCTGAGTGAGCTGATGCACGCCTGGAAACGGAAGTCGAGCTTTTACATCCGGGACTGGTATCGCGAGAATGCTGAAGAATACGATGAAGCGCATCGTGAAGGGTCTCGCTTCTGGCAACCGAAATACTATGCGTTTCAGATCTATCAGCGAGCGAAGATCGAAGAGAAGCTGCAATACATGCACGAGAATCCGGTCCGAGCGGGTCTCGTCGAGAGAGCGACAGATTGGCGATGGAGTTCCGCTCGCTGGTATGCCTGGAAACGAACGGTCGGGATTCCAATTCAGTGGGTCGAGTGACCGAAGGCGGCACATGTGATAAACAGCGGCCTCTAATTCGCTTCGCTCACACAGGTTCAAGAACCTGTGCCACCCCGCGGTTTCTGGCGCTTCTAAGCGCGGCGTGGCAGGTTGACATTGGTTGTTGAGCCACCGGCTGGGTGGCCGTGAATCTTGACGTGTCGATAGCAGGTGTTCATAATCGACGTATTATGACAAAACGCCGCCGCGACCCGTTTCGATTGCCCGATCCGAAGCCAACCGACAGCTTCGTGGAAATCATCGCCCAGGCGCTCGTCATGCTCATCGCATTGCCTTGCGTCTACTTAATTGCCGTCTACATCGTCCTCCCCTTTTCGCAATGGATGATGATTCCACGCCGATAATCATGACAGCCTAACCGACAGGACTGTGGGGTGGCCCGAGTTCCTGTGCGCCAGCGTTGGGTGACGCACAATTTGGTGCGATTGAGGTGCCGTTGTATGATCGAATGATGAGCGAAGGGGGCTTGGTCGGGAAGAGAATCCTCACCCTGAGAGCAGGGAGAAACATCGGGAAATAGGAGATTGTCCGTGAGTTGACGGAACCTCACTGGGGCTGCCGCCGGTTGTCACGGCGCGTACGGAGGTTTTTGCGAACCGGGACGCCGGGAACTTGAACTGCGTCAGTTCGAGGGCGCACACCGTGCGCCTGCGGCGAGAGAGTTGACGGGAGTGAGTGGAAAGTAGACTTAAGACAATTCGAAGAAATCAAAGAGTTCGAAGAGTTCAAAGAAGTCGAAGGGATCAAGTGGAGCAAAGAGCTCGAAGGGATCAAAGAGCGCAGCGGAAAGCGTCCCGTAGGATGGCCGCCCCGGCCGTCTCTTAGCGAGCGCAGAAGCAGAAGACGGCCGAGGCGGCCATCCTACGGTCGGATTCTCGCCAGATAGTTGCAACGCGGCAAAGAAGTCGAAGGGATCAAAGAAGTCAAAGGGTGCAAAGAAGTCGAAGGGATCAAAGAAGTCGAAGGGATCAAAGAGGGCGCGCCGCAGCGCCCCAAGCCGGACGGGCTCGGTGGCACAAGCTTGGGAACTGAGTGAAGAGTAGACTTAAGACAGTTCGAAGAAATCAAAGAGTTCAAAGAAATCAAAGAAGTCGGGACTTGAAGCTCCAGATCCTGCCCCCTGTTGTCCCCCCGAAGGCACACGGCAGTGCCATTCGTTTTCTAATCGCCGTTCCTCACATCTATTGTTTACTCCAGAGCGTAGAGCCCACCCATGCCTATCAAAGTCTCGTGTGACAACTGCTTCACCGATCTCAAAGTGGCAGACCAGCACGCTGGAAAGAAAATCAAGTGCAGGGAGTGTGGTCAGGTCCTCACGATCCCCGTCCCGCAACGCGGTGTTCGGCCTGCTGAGTCTCGCCAGAACAAGCTGGAAGATGCGTGGGAAGAAAGCCAACTGGAAGATGCGGAAGACGAAGCCGATGAGTTGCCCGTAGCACCCCGTGGCACCAAGTCATCCAGGAAGAAGAAAAGGTCGAGCAACAACTGGTATGACTGGCAGAACTTGCAGCACAATCCATTCGCGCTGGCGCTCGGAATCGAATTGGTCTCCGCCATCCCCGGGTGCTTTTTCACAATGGGGATGATGGTGTTTGGACTGGTCTGGGTAATGGGTTCAGCGCTCGTGCTCGTCCTGAGCATGTTTGGCGGTCTGCTGGCCGCAATTGTCCTGAATCCCACGGCCATGGCTTCGTCGCTGGTGGCGGGGAAGGCGATCACCAACCACCTGATTAAGAAGGGCTCGATCAAGATTAAGGAGCAATCGCCCATTTACGACTTCATCATGAAATCCCTGCTGATCTCGCTCTGCACGGCTCTGCTGGGAGGTCTATTGCTGATGATTCAAGTCTTCATGCTGCAACTGCTTTGGGGGCAGGCCGGCTGAAAAAGGTGTCAGGGTGCGCCAGCACATGCCGGAGGATTGTAGCGAATGTGAGTTTCGTACAAGGCAGGGTGGCACTAGTTTGAGCACCGCAGAAAGTAAAGTCGTGGCACTGTTTCACGACTGTACTCAGTCGTTAAGCAGTGTTTCTGTGGATGCGTGATTCTCCCTGAGCACTGCTTAGGTGCGGCGAGCGTGCCGTGATCCAAAATCGAGTCAACCGCGCCGCCCCGAAACAGTGGCACGGGATCGCGGGGTGGCCCAGGTTGGAAGCGTTTCGGAAGCCAAAAGTGGACAGGTCTCTTTGATGCGATCCATTCAAAATGCAGAGCGTTCCCTCGTGTTCTCAATTGACCCGCCCATTGCTACACTATCCTTTGTTGGCCAAGGTCAATCATGAGGACTGTTGTGGTTCAAGAGGTTTAGTGTCATGGCAAGTCAAAAAGGCCCTCGACGTAGCAGCAAGCCCCCAAAGTCACAGTCTGCTGTTCCGTTACGAAAGTGCGTCGGCTGCGGTAAGAATCTCCCGGAAGGGGTCCGCTTTTGCGTGAGCCGCGGGACGCATGACGACGTGGAGCTCGACTCGCGGATTGCCGACCTGGATCGACAAGTCGAGCGCAGCCACGAACAGACTTTATTTCACCGGTGGCTCGGTCGGCTGTTCTTCGGGTTCTGGCGCTTCTGAGCGCGGCGTGGCCCTGGTTGGTGCAAACGCTCTCACCTTGGCCGCCCGCGGACTATTCGGCTGTGCTCTCGCCCTCTTCGACATCCGGTTTGACGACGTGCTCGTCAGTGGAAGTGTCTCCAGGATATGCCAGCATGGGTAGACCGCCGCTGGATTTTGTGAGTGTCAGTTTGCATTTCGTTGCCACATCCTGCAGTACCTCATCCAGAGTCTTTCCTTTGACCTCAACGGTCAAATTCCAATCGAGCATCTTCTTGGGCTTGACTGCGATCGGTGCCTCGAACTCTGATGCTATATGCTCCACCAAGCCACTAAAACGATTCGTAGTGCTGCCGAAAATGTGATTCTTTTCGGCGTCGCCTGAGCTGGAACTGGAACCGATTTGTCTGTCCGTTCTGTTGACCCACGGAGCCCCCAGATTTTTGGGTTGATCCGGGTTCTCCAACCCAGTCGTTTCGGTATCGCAACCTGCGGCGAAAAGGACAGCAACACACAGCAACAGGCGTAGCGACTTCGTGCTCATTGGATTTCCCTGTGGGGATAGTGGAATCTTGGTCGTCGAACCAAATATGATTTCTGACATGTTGTGCAGTAAATTTCAAGTCAAGCAAACCGGAATCGGACTTCCCAAAGATCGAGTTCGAGGGGAAACAAAGGGACCGGTCCATATCTTGAACTTTGGACCTGTCCCCTATTGACTGTCTGGAGAGTCAAGCTACTGCCCTCGACTCAGGGTGTCGGGCTGCTTTGGGACGGGAGCAGGCTGAGGATGCTGGAGGGATTCGTCAGGTATTGATACACGCACCAGATCACCACCGAGACCAGGGCGATTTTCAGCAGTACTGATGGGGATTTGCTCCAGACGTTGCGACGTCGCACGGGGTCCAGAAGTGTGAGGGTGCCCCATTTAGTGAACGTCAAGCCGGCGACTGCCGCGCAGGCATAGCAGAACCAGCCTTCCAGAAATTCGAACCATTGCAGGCGATCCACTAATTGGCTGAGGTTCGCGCGCGCCTGCACCGCATCGTCCGGCAGCCAGTTTCGTACCGCGGCCAGTTGGTTGCGCGACCATTCGCGCGGGACCGTTTGCAATTCTCGCAGATCGGCGACACAGCCTCGATGTTCGGCGGCATGCTGGATCGTCGGTTCTGGCAACGACAAGAGAAAGCCAGCCGGCGTCGGAATGGGGAATGCGGCCTCGTAGCCGGGCAGGAACGCAGCGAGATCTGCTGCGGTCAACGCGCCGTCCGCCACCGGGCCAGCCGCCCCCAGCAGCTGGACAGGCTCGGAACCACCCCCATTGTAGTGCGGCAGCGGAATCCGGCAGACGGTTTTCACGCGCGGTTCGAGTGAGGGGTAGGCCACCGCCGAGATCAACGGGTAGGCGCGGGGCCGAGCGCTGATACTGAAGTCGGCCTGGGGAGCTTCATGGATGACCAGAACCTCATACTCTCCCGCCGGTAACCAGGCACTGACGGGAGGCTTGCCGAGCAAGCCGAAGGGCAATTGCGAATGGCCCGCGCGACGCAGATACACGAGTTCTTTACGCACATAGTTGGAATCCGAAGTCTGGACGCCGCGGCGAACGGGATCGTCGTCGACCAGCAGATAGCGCCACCCGTCGCTGGTGGGGACTTCGCACACCACCTGCAGCAGGGCCGTTTCGCCGGGCTCATCGCCACTCTGGTCTTGCTGATAGCGGCCGGGCTTCACGACGACACTGGTCCCCAGTGCCTGCGTCACCACGGGCTGACAGCGAAGCTCATTGAACCAATACAAGGTCATCAACGGAGCGAAGGCGACCGCGGCCGCGATGACCAGTGCGAACGCCGCTTTGGCGCCATAGCGTTGAAAAATGTCGACGAGGAAAAACGGCCGTGATCGATGGTCGGCGTTGGAATTCGAAGACGCTGAACCAGGTGCAATTATGTGTGCCATGCCTCGACCATCCCTGTCAGGTGTGCAACATGCGATTCGATCCGCCTGATCGTCAGCCGTATTTTATGGATGTTTTGGAATTGCGTCGAGATGGGGCTGGGTGAGGGGTGAGAGGTGAAAGAGGAGTTTACCGCCGCCGGCGACTGCTGGGCTGTTCTGTAGCCTGACTCTCTGAGTCGGGACTGGAAATGAAGAATGCCCGACTCGGAGGGTCAGGCTACAGGCCTGCTGTGGCTGCGTGCCATTTGACATCACGCTTCGCCGGGTGCTAGCTGGATACCGAGTTTTCTTTCAATTTCCCCTTGTAATGCTTTCGGTATTGTACACTCCTGTTCAAAGTCACGGTGGTATAGCTTCGGTATCGCATTCATGAAGTCGTCAGAATTCACATGTTTGAGGAGCTTCTTTCTCAATTCGTACGCTCGGACGTCTTCGTTGTTCTCCAGAGCCTTGATGCTCTCGTCGGTCAAATCGATGAATTTGGTTTCCGCTTCCACAAAGTTCTGCCCCACTTGTTGACTTCCAGTCGCCGTTTTTGCCTTGGCGAACAACTCAATCGCATTCTTCCGTTTATCCTTAAATGTGTTGACGAGCTGCTTATTCGGGGGCTGAGGAGGCTGAATCGTCATCGCGTAGGTGATGAGTCCTGCGATGGCAAACAAGAACGTAAAGGTGAGAAACAGGGTGAACAGCACGAATTGCTGATGCTTGGTCAGCGACACCCAGATAGGTAACTTGATCCATTTACTATAGAGAGACCAAAGAATGAACGAGCCAATTGCACCAATACCGGCGATCGTAAATGCCGCCTTCCACAATTCGTTCACAGATACCCTCAATCTGGTAAATGATACCTAGTCAGAAGTCTACCCAACAAATATTTGATTGGTCAAGCATTGCTCAGTTGGGCTCAGTGTGAGTTCCAACCTGAGTCTACAGGAGGCTTGTATCGTCAAAACCGGCCACTCCGCGACGGGAACAACCCGGCGACTAATCCCGCTGGTAACAACTGATGGAGTCAGTGTCATTCAGCAGTCGCACGCTTGCGGGATGTGTCGAAGCACTTTATTGTGTCACTGTACATGTCGACGCATGACCATGCTCTGACTTGCCGGTCCCCCTTTTGCTTGAGGAGTTCGCAAATGCCCATGTTACTCAAAGTGGCCGCAGGTTTCTGTCTTGTTCTGCATCTGGGCTTCTTTGCATTGGAAGCCGTCAGGTTTCCGAAGGAGACCGAAAGATTTAAGGCCGAGGCGCCGGCGGCTGAGTTGAAGATCGGTGACTTCGAAGCAAAGGGAGCGGACAATGGCAAGTCGCTGCGCATCTTCGCGTTCAATATGGGATGCTACAACTTTCTCATTGCGGCGGGTGTTGCGTATTGCTTCGCGATCTGGCCCACTCGAACACTCGAAGCGCGTGCGATTTTGAGCTATCTGTGCTGCGTGATGGGAGCCGCGGGCATCGTGCTGGGCTTGACGGCAAGTTGGCTGTGGCCGGCCGCCGCCCTACAATCTGGGGCCGGGCTGATTTGCCTCGTATTGGCCCAGCGGACGAAGCCTGCATAAGCGCATGCGCGGGGGGCCCAAGTTCCTGTGCGGCATTCGCCACCCAATGGTGCTCAATTTAGTGGGTGTGATACGCCGTTGTATGATCGAATGATGAACGAGGGGATGCTCGATCTTGAAGAGGATCGTCACCACAACAGTCGGGCGGAACGTTGGGAAATAGGAGATTGTCCGTGACCTGACGGAATCTCAATCGGGCTGCCGCCGGTGGCGACTGCGCGGACGGCGGTTTTTGCCGACCGAGAGGCGGGTGACTTGAACTGCTCCAGTTCGAGGGCGCACACCGTGCGCCTGCGGCGAGAGAGTTGATGGGAGTGAGTGGAGAGTAGACTTAAGACAGATCAAAGAAATCAAAGAAGTCGAAGAAATCAAAGAGTTCAAAGGGATCAAAGAAGTCGCGCCGCAGCGCCCCAAGCCAGGTGAGCCCGGCGGCGTCAGCCCCGGGGTAGAGTAGCGACGTGATTTTCTCGTTTCGTCGCCTAGTTGGTGAAGATCGCCGATGCAGCATGGCGAGTCGCCACCCCACCCCCGGCCTCACGGCACGGGGCTCACCTGGGTTGATTCGTGGGCAAAGAAGCAAAGAGTTCAAAGAAGTCGAAGGGGACGGCCCCCGTGGTAGACGCTGCCAGCGTCTGTGTACGCCGACGCTAGCAGCGTCGGCCACGGGGGCACGCCAAACACATGTGCGCGTGTGCAAAGAAGTCAAAGAGTTCAAAGGGATCAAAGAAGTCGCGCCGCAGCGCCCCAAGCCAGGTGAGCCCGGTGGCGTCAACCCCGGGGTAGGGTGGCGACGTGATTTTCTCGGTAAAGCGCCTGCTTAGTGAAGATCGCAGATGCAGCAGAGCGAGTCGCCACCCCACCCCACCCCCGGCCTCACGGCACGGGGCTCACCTGGGTCTGTTCGCCTGCAAAGCAGTCGAAGAGTTCAAAGAAGTCGAAGGGATCAAAGAGTACCGCTGAATATCATGGGCGCAGAGTGCGCTGCCGATTCGCTCTTAGCCTTTACGGTGCGTGGCTCACCTGTCCCCATTTCTTTCGCACCGTTAGTGAGTGTGCTAAGATGGCCCGGGCCGTAAACCCGCTTCGTGTTTACCGCTGTCAGGCGACATCGATTGGGGAGAGGATCCGGTGAAATTATTCTGGCGCCGACGGTTCTGCATCGCCTGCGTGCTTGCGCTATCCGGTAGCGTGTGGGTGATTGCCGTACTGCAGGCTCAACCTGCGCCCGCGGAAAAGAATGCGGCCAGGACGGCACTCCCTTCTGCGAACGCGACCAAGAACGCGCAGACTCAGATTAGCGAAATTTATAAGGCGCAGTTCTTCAAGGCTCGAAACTCTAAAGATGCGGGCCTCAAACGCGAATTTGCCAATGCCCTGTATACTCAGTCGAAAGAGACTGGCAATGACCTCGCGTCGCGTTATGTGTGCCTGCTGGAATCTCGCAAGCTGATGGAAGTGGCCGGTGATCCGAATGGGGCCCTGAGGTCCATCGACGCGATGGGGACTCTGTTTGAAGTTGACCTGCTCCCCTTGAAGGCCGTCAGCCTGCGTGCGGTGCTGGGGAAGTCGAAGCAAGATTTTCAATGGATTACGGTCCACGCGCTGGAACTGGCGGAAGAGGCGGAGCAGCGCGGCAAGTTTGACATCGTAAGTCAACTGCTCGAGACGGCGCAGTTGGCCGCACTCCGCACGAAGGAGCGCGGCTTGATCAAGTTGACCGGTGACCTGAGGGGCCTGATTCCAGACCAGAAAAAAGAGTTCGAGGCGAATCAGAAGGCGTTAACAGTGCTGGCCACAACGCCGAATGATCCGGCCGCGAATGTGGTTGTCGGACGCTACTTGTGCCTGGTCCGCGGGGACTGGGCGACCGGCGGGCCGAAGCTGCAGAATGGCAACGATGAGGAACTCAAGGCGATTGCGGTGCGCGAGGCCGCTAAACCGCAGGCTCTGGCAGATGTCCTGGCATTGGCGCAAGCCTGGCAGGTGCTAGCCGAGAAGCAAACGGGGTCCTTCAAGCCGCGCATGCTGCGCGAAGCCGCGTATTGGTTCCATCTGGCGTCCTTCGATGCGACCGGCCTGCAGAAGGCTCAATGCGAAAAGCTGGCACAGCAAGTGAGCGGCATGACTCCGCGCTCCTCGACCGCGCCGGGATTGATGACATTTCTGTACGAGGGGCAAGACTTTAATACGCTGCGAGCCACGCGCATTGATGCTCGGATTAACATGAATTTTGGAAACGGTGGGCCCGCGGAAGGTTTGCCGAACGACAATTTCTCGCTCGTCTGGGTGGGGCAATTGAAAATACCGTCATCTGGAACGTACGTCATTCATCTCGTACACGATGATGGTGGGCGAGTATGGATCGACGACATTAACATCATCAACCATTGGGGCGGGGCGGCGGAGAACGCGGTGGAACTGCAACTCCGCGAAGGTCTGCATGCGTTGCGAGTGGAGTATAACGAACGGGGAGGAACTGCCGGCGTGACCCTGGCCTGGAAGCAGGGAGATGGCGAACTACAAACGATCCCGGAGACAGCGTACTTTCACAGCCCAGAGCTCGCGCGAGTGCGTGGAGTTAAGTGACGAATGTCGAATGGGGCAGGGGGCTCGGGCCGCCGCGCCGTCTCATTGCCAACAGCATCAGGCACAGCCTCACCTACACCTCGGGCCACAACGCCGGTGCGGTATGACTCTCCATTTTCTTCTCCTTGGCAGCGTCCAGTTCGGAGAAGAAGTCGAAGCCGGTCAGTTCTTCGACCTCATCAATGGAATGCAGGAAGGCGGTGAAATCTTGCTCGTCTGGCGGCGCACCGTTCGCTTTGGAGAGGTACGGACGATTTTCCATGATGACCGCGAGAGCATCCAGCGTTCCGGGCGTTTCCTCGGAGACGATGATTTTGTAGACGTGCGTTGGAACTGCAACCTGATTCGTGCCGATCACATAGTAGTTCACCAGGCCGTCCGCGGTCCGCGGGTTTTCTTCGGCAGGCTCATGAATCAGGCCGCCGGTGATGACCCGCAGGTTCTTTCGCAGCCCCGCCCACGTACGGACTTTTTCTTCGAGTTGCCGCCACTTCGAGGAATTGAACTGGCCACCCACCTGGGGGACCATGTTGGACAAGAAGTACGTCTCTTCCTTGAAAGAATTCGAAGTCCGGTCGGCATCGGGCATCATGTGGCCCCGTGCGAATCCGGACCCGGCATAATCTTTCAATTCGGCTCGCGGGAACCCGTTCAACATCGGATCCGGAGAGAACGGTTCGGGCTTCAAGCGCCCCGTATCGGGCCCCTTCAGATCGGTCTCCGTCAGGTGTTCGCAGACCCAGAGCGGAAAACGGAGTTGCGAGCTATGCCCCAGGACATAGGTCTTTCGGACGAGTACCCGCAGGGGTTCGGCGGGCGTGGCGATGCGAACCGGCAGTCCGCCGGGGCCGCAATGTTCCTCGATCAGCTTCTTGTCCTTGGCACTGAATACGGTGGCGTCCTGATTCTGATAGACGGTGCGCACAGCGGCCCGCTGGCGCAGTTGTTCGGTTGACGGTTGGGTCGCGAGGCCCGACAACAGCAGGGCCGCGAAAATGGCAGGGGCAGCTGCAGAACCGCCAGACGTGGATCTCGCCAAGGTGAATCCTCCCCGTGATGGAAACGACGACGGCTCAGTCAAGCCGCAGAATCAGTCCACGGACATCTCAAGTTCGTCCGCTCCACTTGCCACCTAATCTGCATCATTTTCGGGCGATGCTGGACCGCTGACTGGTTCGGCTTGATACATCACCCAGACTGTCGAGACCTGCCCGTCTTCATAGAGTCGGCGCACCAAGTCATCGAACAGCGACTGAGGAATTTCCAAGGCTGCAGCCAATTTTGAGAGTCGATCATTGCGGAGCGCTTCGTCTCGTTGGACGGGAGCTCGATTTCTGATCTCCTCGTCAGTCTGCGGCTTGTCAAACATGGTTTGGTAGTAGGCCAGGTCGATCGCTCCCGAGATGCCGAACGGTTTGAGCTTTTCGACCTTCGCAACATCACCCAAAAAGTGGATCAGCAGTGCCTCGTCCATCCAGGAGAGGATTTGACGATATTCGTAGGGCAAGTTGCGAATCAAGCGAACGGGATTGGCCATCGCGAGGCCTTGCACATCATCAATTCCTTCCTCGTGAAATCGTTCTTCGATCTCCGGGGTGATTCCGTGAATGAGATCGAGAGGCCGCAGCCGCGATACGGCGGCCGGAGTGGGCGCTGTCTGCCAGAGCTTCCGGACCGAGTCTTGCATGACATTCACGAGCTCACGCGGGGCCATGCCCGCGATAAAAAAGATGGCATTCTGAGTGAAATTCGTCAATTGCATCGACTCAGTGATGACCGCATTCGCAATGCCCCCGACCAGCGGCCCGAGCAAGAGTTGCACCCCGCACCAGGTGGCGATGCCCGGGGAAATATCATTCTGAAACGTCCGACTGCCCAGCATCGTCAGGACATAAACGTAGGCGCCTGTCGCGCCATACAAGATCCCTTGCTGCCAGGATTCTAAAAGAGGCACTTGAGGCACTTCGCCAGCCGTGCAAATTAATCCGGCGAACAAACAACTGCCGATGAAATTCAGACAGATCGCCATCGTGTAGTCGCGATTGACGGCCGCCTTGCTCCAGTCCGACTGAGTCGCCTCCTGCACCACAAACTTGGCCGTCTCCGCCTGTTTCCAACCTTCAGTCTTAACGGCCTCAACCTGCTTGCCAAGCTTCTCGTAACGGTGCAGGTATAAGACTTGTTGCAGCACCAGAAGAGCTGGCGTGATGGCGAACGCCAACGGCCACATGGCCGTAGTCATCAGGCGCAGCGCCCCAGTCTTCAATAGATTCCAGGTACTTTTCACCGTCCAGGCACTTTTCGGATCAGTGGGCGAGACGTCAGGAGACTCGATGATGCCGAGTACAACGACAACCACCAGGACGCCTACCAGAGCCGATCCTATCGTCAGCCAGGTGGACGGAATCGACCAGCCGGTGCGCGTCCTCGATGCGTGTTCAGACTTGGGAACTGCCTGGCCACCATCAACATTGTGCATTTCTGCCATATCGACCCCAGCATGCTAATGTTTGAGCGTGTTCACAGATCACACTTGTTCCGCAGATAAGAGTTTGCCTGTTTGAGCAACGCTTGTCAACTCAATTCAGTGTACTGGGCGAGACACGGACGCTGGCAGCGTGCGCCACGGGTCGCTTCAGGTATTCCAAGGCGGCTGGCCAAATTCTGCAGGAAGACGCTATTGGAGCTTCATGAACATCGGAGCTAGCACTGAGAATCCTCCAAATATTACGATAATTACGAGAGCGACAAAGCCGTTTGAGAGTTTGATCTGCGCCATCTGTTCGTACCAGTTTGGCGCGGGGGGGCACCGGTGGTGGCCAGGGCTTCCAGGCGTCTTCGTCCGTCTCGTAATAGAAACCACATGAGGGGGGACATCAGCAGACAGCCTCCCGCCAGCGCAAATAGGAACGGTGTGCTGCGGCTTGGGCCGATCCGTAACGCGCTCAAAGTTGGATTATGGGGGGCATAATGGACAGGAACCGTGGCACCCACTGGATATTGGTTCGCAACCGCTTCCGCGTCCCTCAGATTCCCTGTGGTGAACGTCTCAGAAAGTACCAGATTTTTGCCTTGATATTGCCGGCCATTGGCTAAAAAGGTGTACTGGACATGGACTTCGTGATAGGTCATAAAGCCCTGTCGTCTGACGTAGATCTGCCTGGTCTGCACCTCGCACTTGGCAATTGTGCCCTCCGTGGTGGGCCAGGACAGACTTTGCTGATGCGTGACATATGCGTGCGTTCCGAACGCCGCGAATAGCACGCCCATGATTGCGAAGAAAGGCCACCCGATGCGTCCAATCCACACTTGCGACTTGGCTTGCATCGTCAAGAGATTGAACACGAGATTGGAATTGTCTGGCATTGGTCATCCTCGTGGAGAGGTGCAGCTTGCTGTGCGAACTGCGTCGACTGGCCGCATGTTCGTCACCTCGGGGCGTTTTCGCATAATTCCCGTGGCATTGCAACCGGCCGAATCTGTGGGCCATTTCCAACCGATTCGCTTAGCCTTTGAACACGAGCGACAAACTCCGGGGGGTACCGGTCAGCAAGATGTCTTTATTTCTGACGTTTTCGGGGGGAAAGGCTCGGGCGAGGCTGGGAGCGGCAGACGATACCTCATAAAGATGCTGCACACCCTCCAACCGAAAACTGTCCCGATTTCCTCAAGGAAGCAGCCGTATGGCCCAGACATTGAGAAATCAGCCGAATCGCGGGTTTCCGGACTTGGCAGCAGTTGAGGCCATCGACGTAACCGCTTAGGATATTCCCGTCGGTGTCCGTGCGCGAGCGCTCCGACTTAGACTATTAACAACCGGGTATACGCGATGTCGCTTCTGCCCAGGACCCACCCACGATGCCTAGCCTTACGATTGATGGTGCCTCAATGACGACGAAACGGTATCAAACCGTGCTCCTGTTTGGTGCTCCCGGGGCGGGCAAGGGAACCCAGGGGAAGATTCTGGGGCAGATTCCTGGATTCTTTCACCTGTCCTGCGGCGACGTCTTCCGTTCTTTGGATATCAGTTCGCCGGAAGGCAAGCTGGTTTACGAACACAGTTCGCGCGGGGAACTGGCTCCGGATGAGATCACGATCAAGATCTGGAAGCGCGGCATCGATGCCTACACCACGCTGTCGTACTACAAGCCGATCGAAGATATCCTGATTCTGGACGGCATTCCGCGTAATCGCAAACAGGCGGAATTGATCGAAGAACACGTCGAAGTCAAGAAAATCATCCATTTGATGTGTTCGGATGAAGAGCAGATGATTCGCCGCATGCGCCGGCGGGCGATTCGCGAGAACCGTGCGGATGACGCCGATGAAAAGGTCATTCGCCGACGGTTTCAGGTTTATAAGGACGAATCTGCACCGGTATTGGATTATTACCCACCGGGACTAGTCTCGACGGTCGATGCGATCGGCTCACCATCGGAAGTTCTGTTGAAGGTTCTGGAGTGTGTCGTGCCCGTGCAGAACGAGCACTTCGGTCGCCCGCCTAAGTGATTGCGCAATGCGTTCGCGATCAATGCCTACCTATGCTCCACCTAGACAGGGCCCTGCGGTCATTGATCGGGCCAGAATTGTGTGAGTCGCGAATAATCCGGCAAACTTGTCAATAGTACCGACGCTGGCAGCGTCGGCCACGACGGAAGAATCGCAAGTGCAGAATTTTGCGGCAACCATGTGGCTGGCAGGCAGTATCGTGCTGTTCTGGCGGAGCTGGCGGTTCATCCAGGGAACGACGTTAGAAAGCGCCTGGCGGTGGGGTGCAAGTGCCTGGAGCGTGTGGGGTGTGGCCTGGGCTCTGGAACTGAATGCCAGCCGGATCCCGGCGGGTGTCCTGGATCAATTGTGGTACGCGGTCGCCCTGATGTTGCTTGCGGCCCTGATTTCGGTGCTGGGAGCCAAGCGTCCCGGCGCGCGGGTCTGGACCTGGTTTGTCACGGTTCCCATGTTACTGGTGCTCGGCTGGCCCGCCTTGTTTGCGTGGTCTCAGGGGTGGCCTCCGGTGCGGTTTCGGTTGATGGAGCCGGCTCTGTGGGCCTATGCCGTCGTGTGCATCATGGGCCTCGGCAATTACGTGGGCACGCGCTTCCTCGTCTCCGCTTTTTGGATGGGAGTTGCTCTGTTCTGGCTGGTGATGCCGTATTCGGGCTGGGTTCCCGACATGTTGCCGACCCCGACCGGCTGTCGCCTGCGAGCCACCTTGTGTGCCGGAATGGCTGTGATCTGGCCGGCGACACTGGCGGCTTCTGTCCCGTTTTTGACCCCCTGGGACCGCGTGTGGGTCGATTTTGTCAATTCTTTTGGCATTGTCTGGGGGCGGCGGCTGCAGGATCGGTTTAACGATACCTCGCGACAGTCCAAGTGGGGGGTGAAGCTCGATCTCTACGGCCTGACTTGGGACGATTCCCAGCAGACGGTTCCCGCGGCCGAGCGGACCAAATTCCCGCGCTGGACTCCAGAAATGACCACGGCGCTGCAATGGCTGTTGCGGCGGTTCGTCGACCAGCGCTGGTTGGAAAAACGCGTGGGCAAAATGCCTGATCCGGTATCGACGGAGCCGTGATAAAAGTGCAATTCTTCGCCCGCTGGGATCATTACGATCACATGATCTCTTTCGAATTGACTTAGAAATCTTCGTGTCCTTCGTGAGCTTCTGTTCCAATCCGGATTTTTTGAACAGAAGGTCACAAAGGACACAAAGAAATGCAAGAATCTTCTAGATTCCGGGGTAATTCGTCATTCGGAATTGGTGAGGACGGGGGCGAAGAATTTGAAACCCAGCGCGGGTTGTCACCCGCAACCCAAGTCTCACTTTGGGAGTGATTTCAGATTCACCACGGAGACACGGAGAACACGGAGTCATTCATTTCCTCTCTGTGCTCTCCGTGTCTCCGTGGTGAATCGTAATCGTAGTCTGTGTTTGATTCGGAAATCTCAAGCTGGTAATGAGTTCGGTCGGGCTATATTTGAAATCTTTGCGTGCCGCAAAGAAGTCGAAAGTTTGTGACACAGAGGCACAGAGGAACACAGAGAGGGGAATTTCTCGTGTGTTCCTCTGTGCCTCTGTGTTTCCAAATCTGAATGGTCCGGAATCCGAGTGACTTCTACGAATTCCAATCAGATTCGTCATTCGGATTTCGACATTCGTCATTACCTACTATCCCTCCTATTGTTGTGCGTAGTCCGTAACCCCCGGTATGATATCATCAATCCTTCTGGATGCGTTCCGCTGTTCGTTTTCGAACAATTTGACCCGACAATCTCGGATAGACCAATAAGGTGTGCTTCATGATCAATGCCCGTTGCGCAAGGCTGTGCGAATACGTGGTGGCCGCTGCAATTTTGATGAGCGGCAATGTGGTGCGGGCTCAGGCGCCTGCAGCACCCATGCCGGCTCCCATCCGATTGCTGGAAGGGCATACGAAACCGATCTATGCGGTGGCCTATTCTCCCGATGGAAAATTCATTTACACCGCCAGCTTTGATCACACGGTCAAAATCTGGGATCGCGTCTCGGGGCAAGTGATCCGGACTTACGCCGATCACAAGAATGGTGTCCTCGCGCTGGCCGTGGCCAAGAATGGGCATCAGTTTGCCTCGGCGGGTTTGGATCGGCAGATTCATTTGTACGACGTGCCGATTCGCGATCCGTTGCTGAACGGTGCCATTGGAGGCGATGGGGCGGGAATCGTGATTTCGGCCGATGGGACATTGCTGATTACCGCTGATAAAGCGCCGTTGCTGCGCCTGTTTAATGGTGTGACCGGTGCCCATGTGCGTGACTTTCCGGGGCTGACCGGACCGGTCACCGGCGTTGTGTTGACCGCCGACAACAAGCATGTGATCGCCAGTACGCTGGACGGGTTCGTTCGCGTGTGGGATGTCACCGCGGGGACTCTGCTGAGCAGCCTGTCTGTTCCGAGTGCCACGGCTTTGGATGTTTCGGCCGACGGGCAGTTGATTGCCACCGTGGGCGCCGACGGTGCCTTGCGGGTGAGCGATCGTCCCGTGGGACCGCCGAAATTGCTCGCGGGCCACACTCAGCCGCTGACGGGTGTGTCGATTTCCAAGAACGGCAAGCAAGCCGTCACGGTGGGCGCAGACTCCACCGTGCGCCTGTTCGATTTGACAACCGTCAAAGAATTGAAGTCGTTCGTCGGTCAACCGGCGCCCGCCACTTCACTGGCCGTCACGCCGACGTTTGACGTGATTGCGACTGGCAGTGCTCTGGGTCAATTGAAGTTCTGGAAGATCGATGGGACCGACATGCGTGGCCTCGCCGGTCACACTGGCCCCGTCCCCGCACTGGCCTTCCATCCTGCTGGAAAACACATTGCGTCGGGTGGTTTGGACGGAACCGTTCGCCTCTGGCAATTGCCACCTGGTGAACCCAAACTGCTGCCCGGACATACTCAACCTGTGCAGGCCATTACGGTCAGTGCTTCGGGAAAACTAACGGTGACTGCCGCGGCCGATAAATTGGCCAACGTGTATGGCGTCGACGGCAAATTGATCAAACAATTGGCGGGTTCGCCACAGCCGCTGACTGCGGTGGCGGTAACGTTTGACGAGAAACTGGCCGTGGCTAGTGATTCCGTGGGCGGCCTGCGTGCCTGGAGTCTTCCGGATGGCAAGCTGTTGCCCGATGTTGCGGCATTCACCGGCCCGGTGACGGGGGTGGTGGCTCATCCGAAGATGGCGACGGTTGTCGCTTCGGGATCAGATGGGACTGTCAAATTCCTGCAGTTGCCGTTTGCGGCCCCTCGTCCTGTGACGACCCACGCCAACACCTTGTCGGGCCTGGTCCTGGGACATAAAAAGCCGTTTGCGATTTCTGCCGCTGCCGATCAAGTCGTCAAGATGTCGTTGCTCGAAACGGGCAAGGATGTCATGACCTATGCCGGCCTGACTGCCGCACCGTCGAGCCTCGGATTGACTGCCGATGATGCATTGCTGGCAGTCGGACAGGCCAATGGTTTGCTGAAATTCTACACGCTGGCCGATGGAAAACCGGCCCATGATTTGATGGCCCATACCGGAGCTGTCCAGTCGATCGCCTTCCATCCGAAAGCGACCCAAATGGCGACTGCCGGGCAGGATGGATTCATTCGGATCTGGGAATCTCCGCTGCGATCGGCCACGCCTCTGGCCGGCCACACGAAGCCGTTGCAGGCGGTTGCAGTCAGTGGCGATGGGAAGTTGCTCGCCACGGCGGGGGCCGACCTGACCGTTCGACTTTGGCAACCCGATGGCAAGGCTGTCGCGACTCTCGAAGGTCATGCTCAGCCGGTCACTGCAGTCGGAATTCAAGCGGTCGGGCAGACCGTTGTTTCGGCGGATGCTGCTGGTAAGGTCCGCATCTGGAATCCCGCCGCCGGTCCGGCGTTGTCGGAACTGGGGGCTCATACGGGCGCGGTGACAGGAGTCGCGTTGCATCCCACTTTGCCGCAATTCGCAACCTCCGGTGCCGATGGACTGGTCAAGATCTGGCAGTTGCCGGTGGTGCCTTCAAAAACCTTGCCTGTGCATGCTCAACCGGGCCGCGCAGTGGCCGTGTCGGGTGACGGTAAGTTTGTGGTCTCGGCTTCGGATGACGCTGTCGTTCGCGTGGTTGACCCGGCAACGGCGAAGGTCACTTTGGAATTGAAGGGACAGACAGGCGCTGTGCAGTCGCTGAAATTGACTGCGGACAATGCTCAGATCGTTTCGGGAAGTGCTGACGGATCTCTCCGCATCTGGAAGAGTGCCGATGGCGCCGACTTGGGGACCGTGACCGGTTCCGAAGTCCCCGTGCTGGCGACCGCGTTGCATCCGGCCGGGTTAATTGCCGCGACGGCCAGCCAGGATGGACTGATTCGTCTCTGGCAGTTGCCGCTGGTGGCTCCTCGCGTTCTGGACAACACAAAAAAACCGATTACGGCTGTCTCGCTCAGCCCCAACGGGCAGATTTTGGCGACTGCGTCGGCGGATAATTCCATCCAGTTGTGGAATATGGCTGATGGCAAACTGTTGAAGCCGCTGGCCGGACATACGGCTGCAGTGACTTCGCTCGCCTGGCGGGCCGACAGTGCCGCGCTGGTTTCGGGCAGCGTCGATAAGACCGCTCGCATCTGGACCGTGGCGGATGGCAAGCAGACCAATTTGCTCGATCAACACCTGGCCGAGATCCGCTCAGTGGCGATCACCGCTGCCGGCGACCAAGTCTTCACCGGCGGGACCGACAATCTGATCAAGCAATGGGGTGTCGCAGACGGCAAGGTCGTCAAGGAATTCAAAGGCCACGCGGGTGTGGTTTCGGCACTCGTGTTGTCGAAGGACGCTGCGACGTTGTTCTCGGGCGGAGCCGATTCGCTGCTCAAAGCCTGGACGGTGGCGACGGCCGCTGAAGCCCGGAGTATCAACCACGCGGCGGCGATCACCGCAATTAGCGTGAGCACCGATGGGACGAAACTCGCTTCGGCTGGTGCTGACAATCTGGTCAAACTGTGGAATGCTGCCGACGGCGCTGCAGCAGGCGTCTTGACCGGACATGCGGGTGCGGCGACGGGTGTCTCGTTTACACCCGATGGTCTGCGTATTGCTAGCACCTCGGCCGATGGAACGTTGCGAGTCTGGTCGCCGACGGGTGCGTTGCTGCAAACCTATCGTGCTGGCAAGGGCGCCTTGCAATCGGTGGCTGTGGCCGCCGACAACAAGACGTTGATCGCCGCTGGTGCTGACGCCCAAATCCATATCGTGACGGCGTCTGCCACGCGAGCCATCCCCGGCCACGTGGGAGCCGTGCAGGCTCTCGCCTTTAATCCCGCCGGTGACAAGCTGGTCAGCGGCGGCATCGACAAGACGGTGCGGGCGTGGAATCCCGTCGATGGCGTTGCTGGCACAGTCTATGCCGGTGCGACCGAAGCCATTACGACAGTCAAATTCACCGCGGACGGCTTGAAGCTGATTGCGGGTGGGGCTGATCGCCAGGTGCGGATCTGGAATGCCGCGGATGGCGTCGCGGGGCCGATCATTCCGCAGCCGGTGGTGATTCGCGATCTGGCTCCGAGTGCCGATCTGACCAAGGTGGCTGTCGTCGGTGACGATGGAATTGTCCGGGTCCTGGATCTGGTGACGGGGAAGGAACTCGAGACGTTTGCCGGGCATGTGGGGCCGATCCATTCAGTCGTAATGGCTAGCGATAACAAGACGTTCTACACGACTGGTGCGGACAAGAGTGTGCGGCAGTGGACGGTCTCCGCCCAACGTGTGATTGTGGCTCATGAAGGCAAAGCCAACGGTGTGGTCTACTCGCCGGATGCTTCTGTCTTGATGTCTGCGGGTGATGACAAGTTGATCAAGGTGTGGCTGCCGACAGGTGCGGCAGCGCGTCAGTTCGCGGGCAGTCCGGTCGCAATAACCGGGCTCGCCCTGCGTGGTGACAGTTTGCAGGTTGCGGGAGCCCTCGCCGACAACTCGGTGATGTTGTGGAACTTCGATGGGACTCCGTTTGCCGCCATGCCCAAGCTGGCTGTTCCCGCGGCCATCACGTCGTTGCGGTACAGTGCCGATCATCTGAAATTGGCCGTCAGCACGGGCGACGCCCATGTGCGGGTCTTCAATCCCGCAGATGGAAAACTGTTGCAGGCTCTGCCGCAAGCGGGCGTGCCGACCGCAGTGGCCTTTACTCCCGACAGCAAATCGCTGCTGGTGGGCAGTGCGGACAATTCCGCTAAGCTGATTCCCTATTCGTTGTTGCGAATGATTGCCGGCCACGAAGGTGCGGTGACCTCGCTGGCCTATGTGCCGACGGCCGAGCAACTGGTCAGCGGCGGGGCTGATAAGACGGTTCGGTTGTGGAATCTCGCTGATGGTGCGGCCATCCGGGTCTACCCGGGCCATACCGATATCGTGACGAGTGTCGCGGTGACTCCGGACGGCATGCAGGTTCTGGCTGCCGGACAAGATAAGAACGTCCGCGGGTGGAAGACGGCCGATGCCGCTGTCACGGCGACGTTGCTGCATCCTGTGCCGGTTCGCAGCCTCAGTGTGAGTACAGACGGATTGCGAGTTGCGACTTCTGGAGACGACGCGATTGCCCGGGTCTGGGATCTGGCCGCCATGAAAGAGCTCCAGTTCTTCCCGGGTCATACGGCTGCAATCCCCGCCGTGTCATTGACCGCGGACGGCCTGTCGGTGGTGACCGCGAGTCACGACAAAACCGTACGCATTGCCCCGATTGCGACGAGCCGCGTGATCCCCGCCCATCCGGTCGCTGCGAGTGCCGTCGTGCTAACGCCTGACGGAACCCAGGCCCTGTCTGCTGGGGATGACAAGATCGTCAAGCTGTGGGATGCGACCGGGAAACTGGTACGTCAGTTTGCGGGCAGTCAAACTCCGCTCCGCCGGTTGGCAATTCGTCCTGATACCAAGCAGATCGCCGGTGGCGGTGATGCTCAGTTGACCGATAAGGGCTTGTATATTTGGAACTTTGACACCGCGGCATTGACCCTGCGGATTGAAACGCCGGCCGCTGTGACTGGTGTCGCATACAGTCCCGATGGAACTCAAATCGCCGTCAGTCAGGCGGACAGTCGATTGCGGATTTATGCGTCGGAAGGGGGCGTGCTCCTTGAGGACATTCCCAGCCCGCAACCGCCGCAAAACGTGGCCTATTTGAACGCCACGACTTTGGTTGCAGGGCAGGCCGATAACCAGAGCCGGACGTTCGGGATTTCCATCCAGAAGGTTCTCACGGGACATATGGGAGCGGTGAATTCACTGGCCTACTCGGAAGACGGGAAACTGGTGTTGAGTGCCGGGGCCGATAAGACTCTGCGAGTTTGGGATCTGACCACCGGGACTGTCGTCAGCAATCTGTCGGGTTGCACCGAAGCTATTACGAGTGCGGCGTTCTCGGCCGACCAAAAGTCGGTAATTGCCAGTTCGATCGACAAGAATGTCCGCATCTGGATGCTGGCTGAGATCAAGGATCCCAAGGCCGCTCCCCCCACGATTGCTCCGACGACGACCGTGCTCCATTTGACTCCGGTCCAAGCCGCGGCCTTTTCACCGGACGGGTTGACCTTCGCGAGTGCTGGAGACGATTTCCAGGTCCATATCTGGGATCGCAAGTCTGGCTTGGAACTCGAACGATTCCTGGGACACACCGCCATCATCACGCGTTTGGGATTCACAGCCGATGGGATGAACTTGATTTCGGGTGCGAACGACAATACTTCGCGTGTCTGGCCATTGACGACACGTGCGGTTCAGCAGGCTCATAAGGGCCCAGCCAATGCCGTGAAGTTCGCCGGGCAGGGTAAGTCGCTGGTCACCGCGGGCGAGGATCACCAGGTCGTCGTCTGGGCGTTGAAGGGACTCGAAAAGACTCTGGCTCTGGCAGGATCGACATTGCCCGTACGAGCTCTCTCCGTGAGTAAGGATGGTGCGTTCATCGCCGCCGGTGGTGACGATAAGCAATTGCGAATTTGGAATGCCGAAGACGGCAAACCGATTGCAGTCGAACCGACGCCGGCCACAATTTCGTCACTCACCTGGAGTCCATCCGGGACGAAGATCGCCGCTGGTGGGGCGGACAACATCGTGCGGACGTTTGGCCGGGTGGTGCCGACGGGTGGCAAGAACCTGCCGCTGCTGCAAGACGGTCTCGGGCACACGGCGGCCGTGACGGCGAGTGCCTTCACTGCGGATGAACGGTCTCTGTATACGGTCAGCGTGGATCGGACCTGGAAGAAGTGGTTGTCTGCCGGCGCCGAGCCGACATTCAAACTGGCGGGCCACACGGCTCAGATTTATGGGATGGATTTCACCGCCGACGGCAAGCATCTGGCAAGTGCCTCGGGCGACAAATCTGTGCAGATCTGGAACGTGGCCGACGGCAAGGCGCTGGCCAAGTGTGTCGGGCATACCGGACAGGTTTATGCCGTCACGTTTAGTCCGAACGGGCTGACTCTGGCGAGTGCCGGGGCCGACAAAGTGATTCGCCTGTGGAAGCTCGACGGGACTCTGGTCAAGGAATTGAAGGACGGCGTTGACGACGGGCTGTATAGCTTGCAGTTCTATGTCGACAATACGTACCTGCTGTCGGCCGGACTGGCACGGACGTGGCAATTCTGGAATTCGGCAGACGGCAAGTCGATGCGCACCGCGACGGGGCACACCGACCATATTTACCGGGCGGTCTTCAATCCCGCCTGGAATCGCGTGGCTTCGGTGGATTACTCGGGGCACCTGTTCCTGTGGGATACGGGCACGGGAAATCCGCTGCATCACCAGCAACTGCCTGTCACTGCCGCCTATTCGATCGGCTATGCTCCGGACGGCAAGGAATTGGCGATCGGCTCACAGGATAATCGCCTGATTGTGCTGACTGTACCGGCGGCGGGGCAGTAGCGCTGGACGGGAATGGGAGGGCGAGGCTCCCGCCGAGCCTAAGACGACCGCAGGTCGGCGACCGCCGGAGGCTCCCGTAACAGCCTCCGGCGGTCGCCGAGCTAAAGCTCGTATTAGGCTCGGCAGGAGCCTCGCCCTCCCATCTGTCAGGCAAACCCTCGGATGGCACTGAACCTCCTCGTTCGCTGTCTCCTTGAATTCGCTGCCAATGATCGGCCTGCGAGACATCGCAATTCCGGGCTAACGTCAGATTCCATTTGGTGCTATGGTTCGTTGGCCACAGGTTCCGGGAGCGCGCCTCCGGTCGACTGAGACAGAGATGTCCGAAATTCATGACAACCCCGTTCGTCGAATTCTCGCCGCTGGCGCCCCGCACGCGGTGTATCTGGTGGGGGCCTGCGGTTCGGGGATGAAAGCTCTGGCGGAAGTGCTGGTCGGTCGCGGTTGGCGAGTGACCGGGGCCGATCTCCAGGCCGAATCACCCGCGGGCATCTCCTTGCGACAACGCGGCGTGACGCTCTTCGCCGACCATTCCGCGCGCCACATTCCGGCCGACGTGACGCTCGTGGTCTACAGTTCCGCCGTGAAGCCGGAGAACCCGGAACGGCAGTGGGCCAGCGAACATCGCGTCGCCTCGTGTGCCTATCACGAGATGCTGGGTGAGTTGATGCACGACGCGGTGGGAATCTCGATTGCCGGGACGCACGGCAAGAGCACCACGACTGCCATGACCGGCTGCGTGCTGACCAGCGCGGGCTTGGAGCCGACGGTCCTGGTGGGCGCCGAGGTCTGCGGCGTACAAGCCAACGGGTGGATGGGGGCAGGGCGGCATCTGGTCGTGGAAAGCTGTGAATATCGACGGCATTTCCTCAGCCTGCATCCGCAAATGGCCACCATCCTGGGGATCGAAGCGGACCATTTCGACTGTTTTGCGGACGTGGCCGAGACCATTCAGGCCTTTCACGAGTTCGCGCTCCAACTGCCGGCGAGTGGTCTGCTTGTCGTGCATCAGGAATGTGAATCGAGCCTGGCTGCGTGTCGAGACGTCACTGCCCAGGTGGAGACGTTCTCGTTCAACCCCGGGGCCGACTGGCAGGCCGCTGATGTGGAGAAGATCCCGCTGGGGCATCGCTTTCGGGTTCTGTATCGCGGTCAGGAGTTTTGTCGCGTGCAGTTGCGGATTCCCGGCAGGCATCACGTGCTCAATGCCTTGGCGGCCACGGCCTTGTGTCATCGAGCAGGAGCCAGTCCCGCGCAGATTGCCGATGGTTTCACAAGGTTCCGGGGCATCCGGCGGCGGTTCGAAGTGTTGGGTACTCTCAACGGAGTGACCGTTGTGGATGACTATGCCCACCATCCGACGGCGATTCGGGCCACATTGCAGACTGCGCGAGAAGAATTTGGAGATCGGCGGCTGGTGTGTGTCTTCCAGCCGCATCAGGTTTCGCGGACGATGGGGTTGCTGGCCGATTTTGCGACCAGTTTTGCGGCGGCGGACTTGGTCTTCATCGTTCCGGTGTATGGGGCTCGAGAAATCTACCAGAAAGAACTGGTCGAGGTCTCCACCCGATTGGCGGAGCTGATTGCAGAGCAGGGAGTTGTGGCTCGCTACAGTGGTAGCCTTGACCAGACTCGGGCAAGTTTGGACGATACGCTCCGACCCCGGGATGTGCTGTTGACACTCGGGGCAGGAGATATTGACCGGATTCACTATGACCTCACTTGCCGACTTCAACGAAATCACGCGCCGTGACGAACCCCTGGCCCCCTACACCTGGATGAAAATCGGTGGGCCAGCCCAGTTCCTCATTCAACCCCGTACGCCCGAAGAATTGGTCCAGGTCGTCAAGACCTGCGATCAGATCGAGGCCCCAGTCAAATTGCTGGGAGGCGGATCGAATTTGCTCGTCCGCGATGCCGGTGTGGGTGGTGTCGTCCTGCGAATCTACGGCGAACCATTCGCCAAGGTGGAAGTCACCGATGACCTGGTCCGCGCCGGAGCCGGAGCCATGTTGACGACTGTCATTTCGCACACGGTCAACGCGGGTCTCGCCGGGATGGAAACTCTGGTAGGAATTCCGGGGACAGTCGGCGGTGCCCTGCACGGAAATGCCGGCGGGCGGATCGGTGATATCGGTCAATTCGTGGAGAGCGTGACGGCTCTGACCATGACGGGCGAAGTCGTTACGCGTACCAAGGATGAATTGACGTTCGGGTACCGTGAAAGCAGCCTCGACGATTTGATCATCCTGGAAGCCACATTCCGCCTGCAGTCTGATGATCCGGAAGAAATCACCCGGCACATGCGGAAGCTGTGGATTTCCAAGAAGGCCACGCAGCCCTACAGCTTTCAGTCGGCAGGCTGCGTCTTCAAGAATCCACGTGGCATGAGTGCTGGTCTGTTGATCGATCAAGCCGGTCTGCGAGGAACCCGGATCGGCAACGCCGAAATCAGCGATCGCCACGCCAACTTCATCGTTTCGCACCCCGGCGCGTCGTCGGCCGACGTCCAGCGGCTGATCGATTTGGCGCGGTCCAAAGTGGCTGAACAGTTCGGAGTCGATCTGGAGTTGGAAATCGAAGTGTGGTAGCTTACCGCCCAACGTGAACCCACGTCGGGAATCTAGGATTCCGTGAACGTTGTATCACGACTACGATCAACAATCTCAGGTTTTCGCATTTCTTCGTGTCCTTTGTGACCTTCTGTTCAAAGAATTCGAGTTTGGAACAGAAGATCACAAAGGACACGAAGTTTAAGAAGGAAGTCGCAGAGGATGGCGGCTTTGATTTAAGTCAGCGGCAATTCGTAGATAATTCATATTTCTCCCGACCATGAGGGTCGGGCTATGCAGTCGACTTTTTGTCGACTACCCGGATGCAAGGAGGCACGCCGTGGCAACTTACTCGATTCCCCCCGCGCACGTGGAATTTCGCCGTTCTGGCCCGTGGAAAGTCGCCGTACTGTTCGGTGGTGACTCGGCCGAGCGTGAAATCAGTCTGGCCAGCGGTCGCTGCGTTTCGCAGGCGCTGCGCGAACGGGGCCATCAAGTGGTCGACATTGATCCCAAATTCGTTGATCTCCAGCAACACGACTGGAGTGACATCGAAGTGGCGTTCCTGGCGCTGCATGGTAAGTTCGGCGAAGATGGCCACGTGCAAAGCATCCTCGAGGGTTTAGGTGTGCCGTACACCGGCAGCGATTCCGAGGCCTCGCGGATCGGCATCAGCAAGTCGGCGACCAAGGAACGGATCACTCAGCATGGTGTGCCGACTCCTCCTTATGTTTTGATTCATGAATCGGATTCGTCGGAACGGATCCTGGCACACGCGAAAGCCTTTGGTTCGGGGGTCGTGGTGAAGCCCGATACGCAAGGCTCGAGCTTGGGCGTCAGCATCGTTCAAAATGCTCAAGAATTGCTGGCGGCGATACCCAAATGTTTCGCCTTGGATTCGTTCGGCATCCTGGAAAAGACGATCGTCGGCAGTGAATGGACCGTGGGGATGCTGGATGACTTGATCCTGCCCCCGATTCAAATCAGCACGGATCGGCAATTCTTCGATTATGAAGCCAAATACCACGATGACGGCACAGGCTATCGCTTCGATTACAACGTGACGAGCGATGTCGTGCGGCGGATCGAACAAGTCGCCCAGAATGCCTGCCGGGCCCTGGGAACTCGGGGGTTGGCTCGTGTTGATATTATGTTGGACCGAGATCAGCAACCCTGGGTCCTGGAAATCAACACGATCCCCGGTCTCACCGATCACAGTTTGGTTCCGAAAGCTGCCGCCCAACTGGGATGGAGTTTTGGTGAACTCTGTGAGCGGGCGATTTATAGCTGTTTGAAGTCCGTTCCAGAGGGGACCCCGCGAATTATCGGGCGTGCCCCGTGATGAATTTCGCGTGATCAGCCGGCACGCGTTAGCGTCCGGTTCTTTGCGTGGGATAGACCTCCAGCCGGACTTTTCTATCCCAAGATGACAGGCTGGAAGTCTATCCCACTTTGACTATGCCGAAATTGCGGCGCTCATTCTCCCTGCGAATCGCATTTGAGCCAAATTCGAATGCGAGTTGGATGTGGTCGCGATCCGAAAATCACGACAGCAACTTCTCCGCGAACCCGGTGCTCGGGTTGCGTATCCATCCTGAGTTTGGATGAAGTTCTGCAGTGGAAACGGGAGATTGACAGAGATCCGCGGTTCGGCAGGCGTTCACCCTCTCACCGACTCGTGTGACGATTGAAATCGCAATTCAGTAATACATCCTGCCCAATCGCTATTTCTTCCCGTAACTAACTACCTGGACGTCATGCGTCCCTCAACCGAATTCACAAACGTTGTGAAGGATCGTTTCATGGTTTCGTCGTCCTCATCATCCCCCAATCCCGGTCCGGGCGTTCGTCGCTCGGCTGGTGATCGGATTGAAGAGGTTGGTCGCGTCTGGTTTCAGCCGTGGTGGCTGGCTGGAATTGCTTTGGTCTGTGGCGTCATTATTCTTGGTCCGCGTTTGGCGAAGTCACTCCCGGAAATTGGAAACCGCCCCGAATATCAACTCCGCGTCAACAATATTCAGATCACCGAGGTTCCCCAATGGGTGCCGCGCGACCTCATCGCGCAAGTCGCTGCGCAAGCGGGAATGAACCCCACGCGGTCGGTGCTAGATGAAAATCTGACGTCTGATCTGGCCAAGGCCTTCGCCCAGCATCCGTGGGTCGAAAAGGTCGTCAAAGTGTCGAAGACGGTCCCGGCCCGCGTGGTCGTGGATCTTGTTTATCGGCGACCGGTGGCGATGGTGGAAGTGTCCACAGGCTTGCTGCCGGTGGATGGAACCGGGGTGCTGCTACCCCCGACGGCCTTCGCACCGGAGGATGCCCAGCGCTATCCGTTGATCACCCAGCCGAAATCGTCGCCTGCGGGGGCCATCGGAAAATCATGGGGAGACCCGCAAGTCGTGGCCGCCGCGCGACTGGCTGCCGTGCTGTTGCCCCACTGGCAGGACTTTCGACTGACGGCGATCGAGATTCCCGCCGCGATCGATGTGCGAGCACCTCAGGAAGAATTGGTGTTTCAACTGCAGACCCAGGGTGGTTCGCGCATCGTCTGGGGACGTGCTCCCGGGGTAATTTATCCGCTGGAATTATCGGCGGACCAGAAGATCGGGCGGCTCGAAGAATGTCTCACCCGATTTGGAGGTTTTGACCAGCCAGACGGGCCGTATGAAATTGACATTCGGCACTTCCAGGAGATCACTCGGGTTCGGCTGACTGCCACCAAAGAACTTCGTCGAAAGTTGTAGTTTCCGTAATCTTGAGAATCTGATAAGACCCCGTTGGTGCGAACGGTGTAACGGGATTCGTAAGGATTCTGAAGCGTGGGGACCTGACTCGCCCGGTCGCAAGACCGCGGAAATTCCCGGGTAGAGCGATTTCACTGAGTGTTTGCACAATTGAAAGGTGTGGGAGTATGAGGGTACGAGAGTAACGGGGTGAGTGCAGTCCGAAATTGATTGCAAATCTCATTACTCTCATACCCTCACACACTGGTACTCTCACACTTTCGATGTGTGCAATCGTTTTGTTGAAGCGCGATATGTGACACCTGGGGCGTCGATTCACGGAATGAGTTTTTTTGAGCGGACTTCGCCTAGCCGTCGTGGGAGCCATCTGGGGACTGGCCGCAAATGCTGCGGCCCAAGCCCCGGTCGTGCATTCGACGGTGCCGACAGCCTCGGTCTACAGCCCGCGGCCCCCTTCTGCCGTGCTGATGGCTCAGCAACCGAGCATGCCGGCTCCGATCTACGCGCCCGCTGGTCCGCCGGCCGGACCGTACTCGGGCCAGCCGCAAATGGCGGACGATCCCTATCTCGTCGGTCTTCCCGAAGAAGAGGGGATATTCGGAATTCAGCCCGAAAGTGAATTCGTCAAAGCGCTGATCGGGCAGCAGGCTCGCTGTTTCCTGCCGACGTACTACGATCCCTTCGCGTCGCAGCAATTTGCCTACGGACGGATGTCTCACACCCCCTATCGATTGGGCTGGTACTCCTATCAGGAGGCGGTGTACATTGCATCTGCCCCGACTAATAACGGTGCCAGCGGTAATTTTCAGGCGACCGAATTGAACGGGTCGATGCGTTATGCCACCCGCCTCACTCAGGAATTGTTGTTCGCGGGCACGGGCTCGTGGAACAGCCGCTACTGGAGCGGGCCGAACAGCATCGCGATGCCCCCTTATGTCGATCAATTCGTGGCCGATCTGCAGTTATCGTCCACCGCGCCCGGCCCCTGGAATTGGATGATCGGGGTGACGCCGCAAATCAACAGTGACTTCGAACGTCAACTGACGAGTAACGCCTACATGGTGGATGCACGGGCGGTTCTGTTCAACAAGATTTCGCCCGAATGGACGCTCGCCATCGGAGCGGCGTATTGGGATCGGGCGAACAATATCGTCATCCCCTACGGCGGAGTCATCTGGACGCCGGACGATCGTTGGGAAGTCCGCGCGATGTACCCGAAGTCCCGCGTCAGCTACTTCCTCGGCAGTCTGGAGAACACCGATGTGTGGATCTACGGTGCCGGCGAATATACGGTGGATGCCTATCAGATCGACTTCGATGATGCCACTCGCCTGAAGGACCGCGCGGAGTTTCGGGATTACCGCCTGCTGCTGGGCCTGCATGCTCAGGGCTACAAATGGTCGGCCTTCTTCGAGGGAGGCTACATCACCGACCGCCACGTCGATTTCCGTGGCTCGACACCCGGATTCGGAATCGGCGACGCCTGGATGTTGCGTGCCGGAATGTCGTTTTAGAGTCGAATGCAGGACCGGGCTGGTGGGAGGGCGAGGCTCCCGCCGAGCCTAAAACGAGCTTTAGCTCGGCGACCGCCGGAGGCATCGTACGGGGCCTCCGGCGGACGCCGACCTGCGGTCGCTTTAGGCTCGGCGGGAGCCTCGCCCTCCCGAAAACTCGACCTTCAAACACAGTCTGAATAGAACCGTCTTAATGTCCCACAGTCCCCAAGTCCGGATTTCTCCGGTGGTAGATTCCATACGCCGCGAACACAATCGCGAAGAACACATACCCCACCGCGATCCCCGTCGCATGGAACACGAGAAACCCTTTGGTCGTCGGAGCAAACACGAACTGATAATCGACGATGTTCCCGCTCAACTGATAGGCGTGCGTCAGGCCAATGCCGGCACAAAAGGCGGCGATTCCCGACCACGCTGCCGCCGCAAAAAACTTGCGGTCGATCAACAGCGCACTGATCGCCGCCAGAATCATGCAGGTAAAGATGTAGCCGCGCTCCATGATCAACATGCCGTGGATCAGGAATCCGCTGACATCCTGGCTGGGATTCGCCGTCAACAGTTCCTGAGCCGACCGGCCTCCCGCGACAAACAGCGTGCCCATCATCACCGTCGCGCCCCATGCAGCGATCGCGGGGAACAGTCCGATCGCGACCGCGGGAGCATGATTGCCCGGAGTCGTCTGGAACGCCTGTGCAGTGATAATCACACCAATCCACAGGACGATCGCAATTCCCGCCTGCATGGGAACAATACTATTGATGAGCGCCACGGTTCCGGTCAGACAAATCACCGACACGGCGAGACCATTCAAGATCGAATAGCCAGCCCCAGCCCCCATCTCCTTCCAGCCGGGATGGCCGATGTAGATCGTGGTCGGAAAGCAACTCCCAAACAGCGACGCCGAAATGGTCCCGAGCCCATTAATCGCCAGGGATGTCCCGGTGTGATAGCGATCTCCGGCCGCTTCAGCCGATTCGATGTTCTGCAGGCTGCCAATCAAATTGAACAACCCCATCGGCACAATGACCGACAGAAATCCGATCCACTCATCGGGCTTCTGCAGCATGTCCCAGATCAGACCGCCGACAAAGTGCGGCATGTACCAGCCACGCATTTCCAGGGCCTTCGTCACGGCCGCGGTGCTCATGGGCGGACCGCCCCATTGAGCAGGCAGCACCAGCGGCAATAACCAGGCACACGCCGTTCCCAACACGACTGCAATCAACCCACCGGGCAAGCCCAGAGGAAACGGGACCTTCGAGAAATAGGTGATCAGGATGATGGCCAGCGGCAACATGGCCACCAGCGGGCGGTCGAAGATTTCCAAGGCGAATTTCATCGCAATGAATCCCACCGCGATTCCCGCCAAGGTCGACAGCAACGCGGCTCGCGGAGTCCGCCGCCGCACTTGTTCGGCGATAAACGCACCGAAAAACTCAATGATCCCGCTGCCCAGGCAGGCCAGCAGCCCCATCCGCCAGGCGGCCTCGGCGCTATGTGTTTTCTGAAAGACGGGTGCCATCACGAAGAACACGTAAACCAACAGAGACGGAGTGTTGATGCCATACGGTAACGCGGTCACATCCGACCGATTTTCCCGTTTCGCCAGTCGCAGGGCCTGCCAGGCATAGGCCAGGTTCCCGGCGAGGATACTCACCGCGGCCCCCGGCAGAATCATCTGATACAACAGCTTGGAGCCCTCGGCTCCCGTCATCCCGCAGGTCTGTTCGCACAACGCGACGATCAGCAGCAGTTGCACCAGATTGTCGATGAACAACCCGAAGAAACCGTCCAGGTCACGTTTGACGAACAGCGGCAATCGATTCGACATTATGTTCCGAATTTCGCTGGAGAATGGGGACTCGGCGGAATTGTTGCGCGCTCCGCAGAGTTACCGGATGGACACGCTACCGCCCCCTAACATCTAGGTCAAGCAAGTCCCGAAGTCAAAAAACTCCGAGCTCCTTGAATGGTCACAAACCGATCGGTCCGCTGTATGATGTTGCGGCAGTTGAAGTAGCAGAATTCATAAGAATTCCTGCATTCGGCCTCGATGCTCCAGAAATCTGGCAGATGGGCGACTGTCGGTAGTTTTAAAAAGAATGATCTCACGCAAAGGCGCCGAGGCGCAAAGAACGAAGAGCTGAAATGAATTCTTTGCGCCTTGGCGCCTTTGCGTGAGATCTTGTATTTCTGATTCTTGGAAGTTGCGTTGGACAATTCGCAACTCTCGCCAAACACAAGGTTCGGGGCCTCACGGCACCCGGCTCACCGAAATCATTCATGTAGAAGTTAACTAGGGATTTCCATGTCATCCAACGATCTAACTCGCCGTCTGGCTGATGAACTGCACCGTCTGCCACTGATTGACCCGCATTCGCACATCAACCCGCACGCCGCGGCCTCCACGACGTTGGCCGATCTCCTGGGATACCACTATTACACCGAACTGGCCCACTCGGCAGGTCTGCCCAAATCGCAGATCGAAGAACCTGGCCTGGATCCCAAGGAAAAGGTCCATCGCCTGGTCGGCAAACTAGCAGACCTCGAAAACACGATTCAATACAGTTGGCTGATTGAAATGTGCCAGGTCTTCTTCGGCTTCCAGGACGATCGCCTGACCCTCGCCAATTGGGAGAGTTTGTACGACACGGCCGCCAAAAAAATGGCTCAGCCCGACTGGGAAGAGCAAGTCCTGAAAACCAGTCGCCTGGAACAAGTCTTCCTGACTAACGACTTCGACGACCCGCTGACCGGCTTCGACACAAATCGCTATATCCCGTGCCTGCGGACCGACGACCTGGTCTTCCATCTGGCGAAACCCGAGACCCAGCAGCGTCTGGCCAAAGCCACCGGGATCGCGGTCTCCAATGCTCAAACCCTAGTCGCCGCATTGGGAAAACTGTTCCAGCACTTCACCGCACACGGCTGCCGAGCCTGTGCGATTTCGCTGCCGCCGTCATTCGCACCGGAGCCCGTCTCCGCGAATGACGTGGAAGCCCCCTTACACGCCGCCCTCACTGGCAAGCCGCTGTCCGCCTGCGAAGCCACGACTCTCAGCAACTTTGTCTTCTGGAATCTGGCGCAATACTGCGTCGAGTTCAAGCTGCCATTCGACCTGATGATCGGCGTGAATCGTCGCGTCTATGCCGATGGAGTCTATCAAGGCCAGGACTTGTTCGATCAGCGTTGCTCATTGATTCAGTATCAGAAACTGCTGAACGCTTTCCCCCAGGTGACCTTCCCGATCTCAGTCCTCGCCAACAGCAGCAACCACGAACTGGTGAGCTATGCCTGGATCTTCCCCAACGTCGTGACGAACGGACATTGGTGGTATTCGAACATTCCAGCCTACATCGAAAACGATTGCCGCAGCCGCCTGCAAGCGGTCCCGCAAACCAAGCAAATCGGCTATTACAGCGACATGTACAAACTCGAATTCGGCCTGCCGAAATTCACCATGTACCGCCGCGTGTTGGCCAAAGTCCTCGCAGACGACTTCGTAATCGCTCGCGGCTGGAGCGAAGAGCGGGCCCTCGAACTCGGCCGGCTCACACTCCGCGGCAATGTCCAACGGATCTTTGGAATGTAATGGAGCGGCAAAGACATTGGAAATAATCTCACGCCAAGGCGCCAAGGCGCAAAGTTCCGAAGCTCAACCGAGCAAAAAACATCCTCTTCTTTGCGCCTTAGCGCCTTTGCGTGAGATATTCCGAATTCCTCAATTTCAGCGCCATGAGGAATTGAAGGAGGGTTACTGTCGAACTGCCTGCCGCCAATCATCCTGGCGCAGGTCATTGTTGCGATAGAGTTCAATCAATCGTTCCAGCATCTCAATCTCACAGCGAAACTGCTCGCCGCGTTCGGTATCTGCCATGCGTCGCGGGCGATCCCATTCGCGGACCACCGAGACACTTGGCACAATATCGACGCCATCTCGGATCGCCGCCTCGACCGATTCGAAATGATGATGCTTAGCCAATACCGTGCGATTGGCTTCCAACACCAATGAGTAACCGTGATCGCCATACGCCTCGGAAAACGCACCGTCGATGGTGATGGCCTTGCCGCTTCGCTTCAACGGCGATTCGCCATCCTCAATCTTAACTGGCACGTGTCCGTTCACGATCAGGCCCCGCTCGGGATCGACGCCGAATTCCTGCAAAACCTTCTCGCAAAACCACGCCTCATGGATGAGTGCGAAGTAAGCGTCCTTCGTTTCGTGATGTGGTTTCTTGTCCGTAATAAAATCCCGTTCCAGCGTCGTGATGCGATCCTTCCCGAACAACGGCGACCGCGGCCCGCTCCACAAATACCACAGAAAATCGAGCTGTTTCGACTGCCGCTCCTCCATCGCCCGGGCCACCACATTCTCGATGGCCACAAACAACGGCTTACCGCTCAATTGCTGCCCGTCAACCGGCATCGGCAGGAATTCGCCGTCGCCAGCGCACGGCACGCAACCGTGAAAGATCAAATGATCGTCGCGACGCAGGTACATCGACCCGTTGCTCACGATGTATTTCAAATGCTCCGAAAGCTTTTGGCTGCTGACAAACGAATGCCGCAAGCGGTTCATGCAGTCGCGTTCTTCATGCGACAACTCATAAGGATGCTGCGGATCGAAAGTCGGCAGGAAGGTATCACGCAGAGGATAGGTCACGCCATCCACAGACACCGTTCCTTGCAATGTATTGATGCGATGCAGCAGACGCCGGTGATCCATTTCCCAGTCGGGATTGCGGGAGATCATCTGGCCTTCCAGCTTAAACTGCATGATGGCGGCCGCCTTCTGCATCCGCGCGACAATCACATCGGCCCGCATGCCGCTCGACTTGGGCATGAAATGCGCCGCGGGATCGTCCGCGTAAACTGTGCGAGCCAGATGCTCCAGCGGAGTCAGCGGAATACTGTAGCCTTCATCCAGCTGCCCGATGCGCCGATACCGCAACGAGACCCGCAGCACATGGCAGATGAGAGCCTCATGGCCCAACCCCGCTCCCAGCCACGCCATGTCGTGGTTGCCCCAGATGAACGACACCGTCGGTTGCTCGCGCAGATAGTCCACAACACGATCCCCGCGCGGCCCGCGATCCCAGCAGTCTCCGCCGATGATCAGCTCATAGATTGCCAGGTTGCGGATCAAACGGCCGGTGATGTGAATCAAATGCAGAGCTCGCCCCCGCCGGAGCATCTCGTCGACGATGGCTTCGACGAAATCTCGGCCGCGTTCGGTGGTCGGTTCGTGCAGCATCTCCGAAAACAGGTCGGCATATTCTCGCGGAAAGACCTGCATCGCCCGCTTCAGGCTATAGCGAGATGCCAGCACGCGAACCAATTCAAACTGGTGCCGCAAAGTCCGTCGTGCAAAACACCGCAGCTCTTCCTGATCGGTCAAACTCTCCTGCAGTCGCTGAGTGACCTCGGCCGGATAGAAGATCAGTGTCAAGAACTCTTGAAACTCGCGTGGCTCCAGCTTGTCTTTGAAGAGGAGTTCCACCAGGGGCCGCAGGGTCCCCGAGGCATTGTTGATCACATGCCGCAGCTTCTTGTGCTCGCCATGAATATCACTGATGACATGCACCGTCCCCTTGGGCAGCGTGAGTACCGCCGACAGTCGGGCGATCTCAGCAAACGCCGAATCAATATTGGGAAACTGCCGGGCGAGTGCTCGCAGCAGGGTCAACTCGTACCGACTGGGTTTGGGTTGACGCGCACCGCTGCGGCCGATTGGTTCATCGCGAAAAGAATTTGACACTGGAAAACCCGCATGCATGGGATGAAAGCGCTAGCCCGGAATGGGGCGGACAATTCAGCGTCAGTTTATCGTGGAGAGCAGGTTTGCGAAATCAAGAGCCAGAACGATCGTAGGATGGGCCCCCAGGCCCGTCTGAGGCCCGTAACCACCAGCACCACATAGATTCATCCCATGCGAGCTTCGGGCAGGGCACAGCGCAAGTTCCAGAACAATGTCCGCGCGCTTCAATACGGCCTATTCTCAAGCCAAACCCAAGAATTCGGGTGCCACTGGCTGTGCCAGTGCTTTGCCGGATCGGGTACCGAATGACCACCGGCACTGGCACAGCCAGTGGCACCCAATTTCGGAGTTTATTGATTGATCGAGGGGTATTGGCAAATGATATTCGCTCGAACGGGGATAGAAACCACGATACGGTCGCCTACCGCTTCGCGGCAGACTCATAAAGCTTCGCCAACTCGATCAGCAACGGCTCCGCCTTCGTGAGGTATTCCTGCTCGGGAATTTTTCCCTTCTCCGTTCTCAACTCCGCCAACCGCAGTTCCAGATCATCGCGGCGCAGCTTGAGTTCCGGGGACAATGTCTCTTCAACGGGGCTGCGGACCAGATGCCATTGATTGGCTCGTTGTCCGTCAATCGACGCTCCAGCCTTCGCAGACTTGACCGCACGCACGCCTTGGAACCAGTCCGATGGAGTCCCCAACCGATCGCCATTATCGTCGAGCAACGCGTGCTCGGTCATCAGCCGGCCATCGCCTTCGTAGAACTCATGCACCCGCGCACAAGCGCGCAAATAGGCTTCCAGTAGCGAGGTCTGATCGTCCTTGTCCAAGTCCGCCTGAGGATCGGCAATGGCCGCCGACAGGTAGTCACCGAACCGGGAAAAGTTGTATTCATGACCACTCTTGGTCGCTGTCACCACGATGCGATTGGGGCCCGACAATTCATTCAGAAACGGACCGCTGCAACTGGCACAATTGATGATCGCCAACGGCCGCTCAACGGGTTTCAGCCACGCGGCGAGTTCCGGTAACGAAACATCCGGACCACGCAAATTAAACCGCGCCACTTTGCCATCAAAGGTCCCGTGTCCGATGAACACCAACCACAACGGTTCCGGACTCGCGACTGCCAATTCGGTCAGCCGCGTCTGCAGCAAATCGTGGTCAGATGCCTTCGCGGAATCCGCCAGGCCGATGGTTTCGAAATCCGCACCACCACGCTTGGCAGCCTCACCCCAACGTTCGCCCCATTGGCGGAATTGTTTGCCATACTCATCCGCCCCATCGGCCCCCACCACGACCAAGACATTGGCACGTGCGGGAGCGGTCGGGGCTTCACCAGCCAGGACGGCACACAGCATGTAGAGTATTGAGTTCATAGAGATCACCCCACAAGCAGCATTGCATTAGCGTCTACACAACGTGCTATTCAAAAACCGCTGCAAAAATGAAAGAATCTGCTCCCCTCGCCTTGGTACTCCGGGGAGAGGGGCTGGGGG
>JAKFVC010000102.1 GCA_021732415.1 Planctomycetaceae bacterium | reverse complement strand
CGTTGCCCCTCACCCCCAGCCCCTCTCCCCGGGGTACCAGGGCGAGGGGAGCGAAGATCAAAATCGGGTTCCGGCCGAATCTGCAACTTAGGGTGACCCTCCAAGGATGACGGACATGCGATCCACGGCCTTCGTGTTCGGGTTGGTTCTGGCTTTCGCGAGCTTCTCGTCATTCCCCGCTTCTGCCGCG
This sequence comes from Planctomycetaceae bacterium, assembly GCA_021732415.1. Lineage (GTDB taxonomy): Bacteria > Planctomycetota > Planctomycetia > Planctomycetales > Planctomycetaceae > JAKFVC01. The sequence continues at coordinate 64,335 of JAKFVC010000102.1, read as the reverse complement.
CCTCCCACGGCCGAGCAGGAAGCGAAAGAAGAACAGGCCTTTCAGCAGGCTGCAGCGCTGGTCGCCCCGGCTGTCGTGAAGATTGAGACGGTCGGTGGATTGGACCGGGTCTCGGGACAATTGGCAGCCACAGGCCCGACGACTGGTGTCATCATCGCTGCGGATGGCTGGATTATTTCCAGCGCATTCAACTTCATCACTCAGCCGGAACAAGTCCTGGTGACGCTGGCCGACGGCCGCCGTCTGGCCGCGAAACTCGTCGCGACCGATCGTTCCAAGATGTTGACGCTGCTCAAAGTCGATGAGCAGAACCTGCCAATCGCTCAGGCGGTCCCTCCGGAATCGATGCGCGTGGGCCAGTGGGCGATCGCTCTGGGCAGGACCCTGGAAGGGGAATCTCCCAGTGTCTCGGTGGGCATCATCAGTGCCTTGCGGCGGATCTGGGGCAAGGCGATTCAGACCGATGCGAAAGTCTCGCCGATCAACTACGGCGGGCCGTTGATCAATATCGATGGTCAGGTGCTGGGGATTCTCGTACCCCTTGCGGCACAGGGGAAAGACGACGCAGTCGCGGGCGTTGAGTGGTACGATTCCGGGATCGGTTTTGCCATTCCGCTGACCGATATTCATGGCACGCTCGAGCGATTGAAGCAGGGGCACGATTTGCTGGCCGGCCTGCTGGGGATCACGTTCAAAAGTCAGGACGAATTTGCTGGCGAAGCGACCCTGGATCGCGTGCGGTATGGCTCGCCGGCTCAACAGGCGGGGCTCAAAACAGGAGATGCCGTTGTCAGCCTCGATGGCAAGCCGATCGCGCGGATTGCTCAGTTCCGACAGATCATGGGGACCAAATATGCGGGCGACAAAGTCGTGCTCGTGGCCAAACGTGGCGATCAGGAGATCACGGCGAATGTGACTCTCATTGGGGAAATGGTCCCTTACGAATTTCCGTTCCTGGGGATTTTGCCGGCACGGACCAATTCCAGTCTGCCGGCCGATCCGGGCACGAAGATTCGGTCCGTCTGGAAAGATTCTCCCGCGGCTCAAGCGGGATTGAAGCCCGCCGATCAGATCCTGCAGTTTGGAGATCAAGCCGTGACCGACAGCTTGAATCTCCGGGACCGAATCAGCCGTGTTCGCCCCGGTGACACGGTCACACTCTCCGTGAAAACGGGAGCTGATGAACCGCGCACAGTGACCATCAAGTTAGGTAGTTTTCCGGACGATGTTCCGGCGGAGCTCGATCCCGCGTTTATCGTCCCACCCGAAAAAGCGGACAAGGCTGCGGACAAACCGGCGGCCGAAGAGGAACCGAAGAAGCTCGCTACGGGCTTGATTACTGAAACGTTTCCGGGACACGACCAGGCTTACTGGGCTTATATCCCGCAAGACTACAATCCGGCTGCTCAGTATGGCCTGATGGTCTGGCTGCATCCGACGGGTGAGACCCATGAAGCGGCGGTGCTCAAAGCCTGGAAGGCGCATTGCGAGGAGCGGGGAATCATCCTGCTGGCACCCAAGGCCAAGTCGCCGATGGGTTGGACCCCCAATGAAGTCGAGTTCATCAAAGAACTCACCGAAGACTTTTTGAAGAAGTACTCGATTGATCGTCGCCGCGTCGCCATCCATGGAATGGGGTCGAGCGGTGGCCTGGCATATCACATGGCCTTCCAGGAGCGTGCGATTTATCGAGCTGTCCTGGCCATTCAAACGGTGCTGCGATTGCCGCCGCCGGACAATGAGCCTGATTTCTCGCTGCAATTGTTCGTCGTTGGGGTCGAAAAGAATCCCTTGACCAAAGGGGTGAAGGCCACTGCCGATGCCTTGCGGAAACTGAAGTTTCCTGTCGTGTACCGGTTGCTGCCCGGTGACGGGACGGAATATCCGGCGGAGTCCGCGGTCGCTGAGTTTGCGCGGTGGTTGGATGTGCTGGATCGGATTTGAGGCCGGGCAGATTTCGCGGTGTTTCTTGCCGCGTACGCTTGAATGAGCGCTCTGACATCCCGGCAGGGATTAAAGAGGGTAGCCGGTGGTTGAGCGCAGCGACACCACCGGACATCGACGGGTGGGATCAATGCACCCTGGAGAGGTGCCAGAAGCGCGGTTTTCGTGCCGGCCACATGCACGTCGAAAACAACCCTCGACAAATCCGTCCTGCGAGCCTCTGGCACCCCTTCAGGGTGCGGGCAGCTTCTACACGACAACCGGTGGTGTCGCTGCGCTCAACCACCGGCTACTCTCTGTCACCCCTGCCGGGGTGATCTGCGCTCCTCAATCCCGTTTCCCCAGAGGGCTACGCCGTGAACGATTTTTATGAGGGATTTCGGCAAAGATCAGCTTTCATTTGTGATTCGAGTCGATGGGAGGGTGAGGCTCCTGCCGAACCGCATAGTCTGGCGAGGGCCGATAGACGCTTGCGGTTCGGCGGGAGCCTCACCCTCCCATGACGTCGAAGTTGCCAAAAAACAAAACAGCCCGCTGACGACCGGGGTCGTCAGCGGGCTGGAAATTTCTCGTCACTGAATTGGCAACGACTAGTTCGTCACATTGACCGTCGTCTGGACTCCGGCACTGGTTCCACCGTTGCCGTCCGTCACCACCATGCGGAGCGTTCGCGGCAGGGCCGTGAGGCGTGCCTTGGACGTGCCGAAGGTGATGTTCTTCATCAAGGCCGTGACGGCTTCAATGCTGGCCGTGTTGCTGAGCGTGATTACCAGCGGATCGGTTCCCTTGCCGCCGGTAGCCGTACCGATGACCTGACCGCCAAATGTAATCTTGCCCTTCTTGAATCCGATCAGTCCGCTACTCGTGCCCTGGTTACGAACCGAAATCGTATCCTTACCACTGATGAACTGTCCCAGGTTTGTCACCGTAATCTTGCCGCCGCCAAAGTTCAGGTTGTCGGCATCGGACAAGGTCAGCGAGTTGGGCGGACCGAAGGCCGCGACCGCATTACCCTTGGTGCTGTTGATCGGAGTGGCTGCTCCACCGCCGTCAGCCGTGAATCCAATCACCGGGGCATCGTTCACGTTGGCCACGTTGATGACGACGATCTTCGTGTCGGTCTTCTCAACACCGCTGTTGCCGGTGTTGCCCAGGTCGTTGGCTTTCACTATCAGGTTGTCGGAGCCGAAGAAGTCGGTGAACCCACGGTAAACGACGCCGTTTGAACTGGCCAGAGTCGTATTGATTTCGGCGATCGATCCCACCAGGGTGACTTCTGCCGTTCCGTTATTCAAGATTTGCGAGCTATCGAGGCCATTGATCGCATCGTTGCGAACCACAATCGTTCCATGTGCGGCAGTCAACGTCACAATGATCGAGGCACCAGCCGCATCAGGATCAGCCACCGAAATCCCGGTGATCGAGAGATTCGTCTCTTCGACTGTCGCCAACGGTCCAGCCGGCAGGGTGACCGCTGGCGGGGCGTTGTCGTCGTTCGTGATGGTTCCGACACCCTGCCCATCGGCAATCGTCGCGTTGGACGGATTCGACAAGTTGACGAAGAACGATTCGTTGGGCTCGGCGATGTCGTCGCCCTTGATGTTGACGATGATATTCTTGGTGGTTTCACCGGCGGCGAATGTCACCGTTCCGCTAGCCGCATTGAAGTCTAAACCTGCAGTAGCAGTACCGTTGCTGGTCGAGTAAGCCACGGTGGTGGGGAGTGCGGTCGATCCCGTACGAGTGACCGTGAAGATCATCTGAGATGTTCCGGCATCCCCTTCCAGGAGCACGGCATCGCTGACCTGCACGCTGGGCAGGAAGTCGTCGTTGGTGATGACTCCCAAACCGGCGTTGTCGCCGATGACCACGTTGACACCGTTCAAGAGGTTGACGAAGAAGTTCTCATCGCCTTCCACAGCCGTGTCACCGATGACATTCACCGTGATCGTCTTGGAGGTTTCACCCGGGGCGAATGTGACCGTGCCACCGGCATTCTGGATGTCGCTGCCGATTTGTGCCTGGCCGGATGATGTCGAATAGGTCACCGTCACCGGCAGGGCGCTCGGTTGTTGCAACGTCAGAGTGAAATCAACGGGTGTGAGCCCCGAGTCACCTTCGGGCACTGTGGCATCGCTGATGACCACCGTCGGTTTCGGATCGTCATTGACGATCGTCACTGTTCGCTGCGTGTTGACCGCGTTCACATTGCCAAAGCCGGACAGATTGACCGCGAACGTTTCATCCAGTTCGTACAGGGTGTCGCCGTTAATCGTGACTGTGATGTTCTGACTGGTCACACCAGGCTGGAACGTCAGCGTACCTGTCTGAGAGATGTAATCATTGCTGCTGTTGTTGTTCGGATCATTGCCATTGATCGCGGTGCCATCTGACGTTGAGTAATTCATCGTCACGACTTTACCGCTAGGTGCCGACAGCGAAACCGTGATCACGGCCTGGGTCTGACCGGCCTGGCCTTCAGGGATCGTCAAGTTATTGAAGATCAAGGTCGGAGTCGAATCATTGTCACCGATCGTCCCGATCGGATCCGGGCCGAAGTAATTCGCGTTGGTCGGATTCGACAGATGCAGTCCAAATGTTTCGTCGAATTCGTCCACGGTATCACCGATGATCGGGACAATGACCGTTTGCGATGTCTGGAACGGAGCAAAGGTCACTGTACCTGTCACTGGCACATAGTCGGAGCCGCCGATTGCAGTGACATCGAAGGTGGAGTAGTTCACCGTGACCGGGATGCCGACCGCGGCCGACAACGTCAGGGTGAAGGTTGCATTCGTCGTTCCGGAATTGCCTTCCTGGGCGAAGTAATCGCTGGAGGTAATCACGGGGGTGATGTCGTCGTCCTGAATCGTGCCGATCGCCTGGCTGTCGAGCAGTGGTGAATTCAAAGGATTCGACAAGTTGACGTAGAAGTTTTCATTGCCTTCCTGCGAGAAATCACCCAGGATCGGCACAGTGATCGTCTTGGAGGTCACTCCGCCGGAGAAGAGAATAGTCCCGCTGACCGGCGTGTAGTCGACGCCTGGTGTGGCCGTTCCCGGTGCGGTGGTGTAATCCACCGACACGGTCTGTCCGTTGGTCTGCGGAGCCGTGACCGTGAAGGTCATGAACGTTGTTCCTGCGTTGCCTTCCTGCAACTGAGTATCGGAGATAAAGATACCGTCGTCATTCAGGATCGTTCCGACCCCCTGGCTCTTGATCGGCGAGGCGTTGACCCCGTTCGACAATGTCACCAGGAAGGTTTCATCCGGTTCGACAATCTGATCACCGATCAGTTGCACGGAGATTTGCTGAGTCGTCGTCCCCGGGGCGAACGTCACCGTACCATTGGTCGCGAAGTAGTCGCTGCCGGCGAACGCGGTGGAGTCAACGGTCGTGTAATCAATCGTCACCGGTTGACCGGCAATCGCCGACAACGTGACGACGAAATTGGCAATCTTCACCCCCGAATTGCCTTCAGTGATCGACAGATCCCCGATGGAATAAGTGGGTGCTGTATCGTCGTTGAGAATCGTTCCAATTCCACGGAACTTACCCAGGCTCGATCCGGACGGACCGAACAGATCGACGAAGAATGCTTCATCGGTTTCGCTCAGCGTATCACCGTTGACGGTGATGCTGACCGTTTTCAACTGTTCGCCCGGCAGGAACGTCAAGGTTCCAGCCTGATTGTTGTAATCGCCATTCTGGCTGGCAGTGCCATCAACGGTCTTGTAGCTCACCGAAACCGTGTTCGCCGACGGAGATGACAGATGAACGTTGAACGTGAAGATCTTCGTTCCGAAATCCCCTTCCGTGGCGGTGAAATCGTCGATCGACAGACCGTCGTCGTTCTGGATCGTGGCGATGGCGGTGGTGTCAACGAGCACGGTGTTCGTCGGGTTTGACAGCACCACGCTGAAGGTTTCATTCGGCTCGTCGGTCAGATCACCGCTAATCGGGACCAGGATCGTTGCCGTCTGTTGACCGGCGGGAAATGTGACTTGCCCGGATGTCGATTGAAAGTCCACACCTGCTGTAGCCGTAGCTGCCACGGTTGTGTACAGGATCGTGACCGGCTGCACGGGTATCTGACTGAGCGTGATGGTGAAGACCGCATTGGAGAAGCCCGGTCCATTACCTTCGTCGATGGTGATATCCGGGAATCCAGTCACCGACACGGTCGGCACGACGTTGATCGTGACGGTTCCGGCATTGGAGGTGGAGAGGGCATCCTTGGCGTTGAAGCGGAATGTATCAGGACCGACATAGCCGGCATTCGGGGTATATACGATCGTGTTCCCACCCGCCAGCACGCCCAGCGTTCCATGTGCGGGCAAGGCCGTCTGGTCGATGACATACGCCAGGCTGTCGAAGTCGGCATCGGAAGCCGACAAGGTGACCGTGATGGGCGTGCCGACTGCCGTCTGCAATGTTTGATCGGCGGCCACTGGCACGTCATTGACGGCCGTGACGAAGATCGGAATCAGGTCGGAATCGGCCTTGGGCGCACCACCCGTATTCCCAAGATCATCGGTCGCGACGGTCAGTCCGATTCCGTTGGTCGTGATGGAATTCACATTGGCGTCAGGAGTGAAGATCAAACCATTCAGCCGCGTGTTGATGACTGCCACGCTGCCTTGAATGACCAGGGTGGCGGTGCCATTCCCGGTGACGCTCGTCAGGCCAGCTGTGACTGGCAGAGTGACCACGCCATGTGCGGCAGTCAAGGTGACTTGCACATCGTTGCCGCCCGCATCAACGTCCTTGATCTGGATCTGATTGCCGTTGGCCGCGGAGAAGGCCAGTCCGTTGGGAATGTCCTCGATGATCGTCTGCGTTCCCGGGACAAAGTTGACGGGAGGATCATTGGCACCCGTATCGTCAACCTGCAGTTCCTTGTTGAAACTCAACGATCCCGGGCCACCGGGGACCGGAAGGGTCGCGCTGAGATTCGCTTGTTGTCCGTCGAGATCGCGAATCGTCGCGCCCGTCAACAACAGAGCCGCACCCGTGGCATAGTCGAGATCAACGCTGGTCTGTCCCGCAGCCACGACATACAGGAAGGTCAGTGTTTTCGTTCCACTGCCGCCACTGTAGTCGGCACGGGCATCACCCGCTTGGATACCGACAGTGCCGTTGGTCTCCAGCACCAGTTGCGGAGTCCCGGTGACCGTCACCGGTTCAGAGAAGGTTACCTGGATCAGGATCGCATTGCCGTTGGTGTAAATGCCATCGGCGGTGGAACTGGTCACGTTGGTAATGAGTGGTGCGGTATCAATCACCAGATTGCGGCTGCCCGCCAGCGAATGACCTGTCGAGACTGTCACTGGCACACCGGCCGTACTGCTGGTGATCGTCACTACGCTACCATTGGCAGTGGCACCCACTTGCGTGGCCAGCGTGACGTGGCTGTTAATCAGATTGCGAATCGCCACCGCCACGGTATTCGCGATGTCGGAATTGTTGGCGGTGTAGGTCAAGGCGACGCCGTTCACCACGAAATCATAGACGGTCCCTTGAGACACGCTGGTGACGGTAATCGAATCGACCTGCTTGACGGCCGCGACGCTGTTGACGACCGTTGAATCAGAGAGAGGAGAACCACCGACAATATTCACTGTGAACGCAGTGCCGGGAGTGTTCGAGGTCAAACGAACAATATTGCCGAAGCCACCCGCCGTGACGACGACCGGGCTCTGGTTGACAGCCTGACGCAACTTGGTCGCGATCGTGGCCTGCGTGTCTACCCCAGTGGCGACATAAGAGTAGGTATTGCCGCCCACCGTAAAGGAGTAATTGGCACCGACAATCACGTTTCCGACGACCACATCATCGATCTGCGAAACAGGCACGACATTGGCCACCACATTCGCATTCGTCAGCGATTCGTTGGTGAACTGCGGCAACGTCAAAATGGAGCCGGTGGGAGCGATATCATTGCCAGCCAGATCCTTGATCAATGAGTTATTGGCGAGCTGCAGGTACAGGCCATCCAAATCGAGCGAGTTCTGTCCCAACGCGATCGTGTAATTGAAGGTCAGGGTTGTCGTCCCCGAGCCACTGCTGTAGTTCACTACGGCGTCGGCAATCTCGCCCGGATTCAAGAAGGGCTGCACACCAGGGATACCGTTGGTATCCAGGGTGATCTGCGGAATTCCGGAGACAGACACTGCCTCATTGAAGGTCACCGTAATCGGAATGGTCTGCCCGGCGACATAGGTCCCATTGGGGACGGAAGCACTGGCGGATACCCCCGCAATTTGCGGAATGTTGGTATCGATCAAGATGTTCTTATTGAATCCCAACGAGCCCACCGAACCCGGAATGGGCAGTGTCAGAATGGCATTGCCGTTGCCAATGGTGTCGATGATGGCCCCGCCGTTCAATTGCAGGGCGGCATTGGAAATGTAATCGAGATCAGGGGTATTGTGCCCGGCCTGAATCGTGTAATTGAACGTCAGAATGTTGGTTCCGGAGCCAGCCGAGTAATTGACGATGACCGAGTCGGTGGGCGAATCCAGATCCAACACCAGCTGCGGTGTTCCGAAAACCGTGACGGATTTGTTGAAGACAACCTGGATCGGGATGACCTGGCCAATTCCGTAGCTGCCGCTGGGAACGGTCGTCGTCACGTTGGTCACCGCGACGACAGTGTCGATCACGATATTCTTGTTGAAGCTCAACGAACCCACGGCACCCGGCAGCGGCAATACGATGCTGGCAGCATTTCCGGCGATGTCGGTGAGCGACCCACCGTTGAGTTTCAAGGAGTTCGGGCCGACATAATCCAGATCGCTGCTCAAATCGCCCGGCTGCACGGTGTATGTGAACAGCAGCGTGTCAGTCCCGTCAAATCCCGCGAATGTGGCTTCGCGATTCACGGGTCCGGTCGCGAGGACCAGGGTGGGAGCTCCGGTCAACACCACGGCTTCATTGAAGCTCATACGAATCGTCAGAGTCTGGCCGGCTCCATATGTCCCGTTGGCGTTAAACGAAGTCACACCGACGAAGGGTGCGTTCGGAGTGTCCGGTCGCGGACCGACGAGAGGCGCCAGGGTATCAACCTGGATCGCACGATTTACCCCCAGGACTCCGGGGAAAATCCCGTTGGGGCCCGCTACGCCAGTCAGTGCATCGTCCTGAGTGAAATCCTGGTCGCGTACCTGAACACCATTCGAAGGATTGGTGACGAATGCAGAACCACTCGCCACGTCCAGGTCAAAGCTGTTATCTCCGGGGTTAATGATGTAATCGAGCTTCAGAACGTTCGTGCCCGAGCCGCTCTTGTACACAGCCCGGCCGTCGGTTCCCTGAGCGCCGGCGATACCGTCCGTATTCAGCACCAATTCCGGAGCACCGGTGACCGCGACTGGTTCACTGAACGTCACCGTCAAATGGATGGGCTCATCACCGACTCGATAGGGGCGGCGGACAATTCCCTGTGAGGGATCGTTATTGTAGGGGAAGGAATCCGGCGTCGTGGAATCAACATCCAGAATGATCGGTTTGGTGTCAATGAAAATATTCTTGTCGAGGAGACTGCCGGCATCGACAATCTTTCCGTTGGCACTGAGTCCGTTTGTCGGAATGACCGACATCGTCACCACGCCACCACCGTCCGTCATGGCCGCACCATTGTTGGCCGCCGAGATGATCTTCAACACGGGGTTGGGCTGCAACGGTCCGGGTGTGTTCTGACCGTCCTGAATTTCGTACCAGAACGTCAAAGAACCAGCGTTGACGACAGACGGTCCCTGATACGTCGCAATGCTGGTGATGCCGGGATAGTTGGGTGCATTCGGATCGGTCGAAAACGTATTGAAGGACAATGTCGGACGGCCAGGCACAATATTGATGCTGACCAGGCCCTGGAACTGGACAATAATCGGAATGGCCGGATTGCCAAACGGGTCTCTGGGCAAATCAATCGGATTGAACGGTTGCGGCTGCAACAGATGACCGTTGTCATAGGTTCCATCGGCGGCAAACGTCGAATACAACGTCGCATTCAATACGGTGCGATCTTCCAGCAATTCGACGCCAGCACCGTCGCCCATCAGCTGATTACCGGAGCTGATCAGACGGCGTTTCACTTTCGTCGTCCGGAAAGCCCGTGAGAGACCATTCTTCAATGAGCGGAGCCACGGTGTCAGTTTCATTGCGGCTGTCCCTATTACGTGCAAGGCGAAAGTGGAGGTTCAGTCTACGTCCCGCTGTATCGATTGCCGGACTGCCCGGCAGTTCTGTCAAATTGAAACGGGAATGCTGGATGTACTAGACGGAGTTCAAGAAAATTTGGTTCCCAAACTACAGACTGAGTGAGCCTGTAGTTCGATCAAATCTCAAACATATCCGGAATTCCAAACAGACAATCCGCGCCGGAACCCGTGGCGCGAGACGCTCTTTTTCTGCCCTTGTAAGGTCGTCTCGGCATTCACGGAACCGTGAATGTCACCGTCAGCGGCGTCCTAATCCCTACGGGTTGCAAATTGTCAAATCAAATTGAAGCGGTTTTCTTCAAGATCTCCCGCGGTCGTGCCACCTGCAACGATTTCGCGTCTCGTTCGGACTCTAAGTCTCAGTCATGACAAGACATGATCACAGTGGTAGTGCAATTCTGTTGATCGCGAAATTCGGAGTAATCGTTAGATTCAGTGGGATAGGCTTCCAGCCTGTCATTCTTGGATCTCGGTGACCGTCTGCGGCACTATTCTCCGAACCGGACGCTAGCGCGTGCCGGCTGATGTTGCCTGGATGCTAATCAGCCGCTGGGCGCTAGCCCACGGTTCGGATCGACATTCAGGTCTCCCTGCCATGGGAGATGCTTCCACCCAGCCGCGGAGTTCCAAATAGATGCCTATCTCACTTCAGGCACCGAACATTGAATTGACCACCCACAATTGCTAAAGTGAGTCAAGATTTGCAGTTCCAGCAAATCGCCACGATTGGCCCGCAGTTCATCGAGAGCCCAGATGGCAGGCGCAAAGACGATCTTCAAACGCATCATCGATCGGGAAATCCCGGCGAAAATCGTCTATGAAGACGAGCTCTGCCTGGCATTTCACGATGTGCATCCCCAGGCTCCGATCCATGTTCTGGTCATTCCCAAGAAGGAAATTCCTTCGGCCGCGGAATTGTCTGACGAAGATCAGGCACTGGCGGGGCATCTGTTGTTGACGGTTTCCAAGATTGCCACGCAACTGGGGTTGGAACAGGGGTACCGTATTATCGTGAATTGCGGTCCGTGGGGTGGACAATCAGTCGACCACCTCCATTTGCATTTGCTTGGCGGCCGGCCGTTGAACTGGCCGCCCGGTTAATCAGCGCCGCGAAATCTGCGTCGCCGAATCCATGACTTTTCACCACGAGGAATCTTCTATGCAACGCTGGAAAACGCTCGCAGCGATGTTGATCGTTGGCACGGCCATGGTCGCCGCCCTTCGCGCTCAGGCCGGTAAACAAGAGGCCTCGGGTAAGGCCATGACTGAGGCCGCGACCGCCTTCTTGAATTCGCTCACGCCGCAGCAGGCTCAACAGGCGAAGTTCGGTTACGACGACCCCGAACGCTTGAACTGGCACTTCATCCCGCGCGTCCGCAAGGGACTGCCGATTCGTGATCTGGAAGGCGAACCTCTGCGTCGCGCCCAGGCGTTGCTCCAGACGGGTTTGTCCCCTGCCGGCTACGCCCAGACCCTCGACATCATGGGACTGGAAGAAGTCCTCTATCTGCTCGAACCCGGCGAACGGTCCGAACGCCGCGAACGCCGAGACCCTCGGAAATACTACTTCAGTGTGTTCGGCACCCCGGCCCTGACCGGGACCTGGGGCTGGCGGTTGGAGGGACATCACGTCTCGCTGAACTTCAGCGTCAAGGATGGTCAAGTCGTGTCCAGCACCCCCGAGTTCTTCGGTGCCAATCCGGGACTCATCGACGCCGGACCCGAGCGTTCGATTCGCGTCCTCGGCATGGAAGAGGATCTCGCCCGACAGATTCTGAAAGGCTCGACGCCCGAGCAACTTAAGGTCGTCTGGGTCGACAAGAAGGCTCCCGGTGACTTGCGCGGGGGTGGCGTGGCGCAACCTGAGATCACTCCCGCGGTGGGCCTGAAGGCTTCCGACATGAGTGCCGATCAGAAGGAATTGCTCGCCAAGGTGATGACGGAATACTTGAAGAACATGCCGTCCGATGTGGAAGAAAAACGTCGTGCTGAAGTCAACGCGGCGGGTGTCGACAACATCTACTTCGCGTGGTGGGGCGACCAGGATCGCAATCAGCCGCACTACTACCGCATCCAGGGGCCGACCTTCATCATCGAGTACAACAACACCCAGAACATGGCCAACCACGTGCATTCGATGTGGCGCCAAATGGCGGGTGACTTCAACATTCCGATCGCGAAGTAGGCGCATCTGTATGATGCTCAAATGACGCGTTACAGAATTAGGGAGCGCAGCGACAGTTTCTCCCCTCTCCCCGCCCGGTTCGTTTTTCCGGCCAGGGCGAGGGGGGATTTGACTGCACGTAGTAGATCTGAACGAGAAGTAATCATGGCATCCCCTTCCGCGGCAAATATCGAAGCGGCCTATCGTGACCGTTTTCCGACATCGGCGAAATTGTTCGAACAGGGCCGTACGGTCTTTCCGAACGGGGTGACTCACGACAGCCGCTACATGAAGCCCTTCCCGGTCTATATTGACCGGGCCCAGGGTTCCAAGAAGTACGATGTCGACGGTCACGAGATCATCGACTACTGGATGGGCCATGGGTCGCTCATCCTGGGGCACAGTCATCCCGCCGTCGTTGATGCCGTTTCACGTCAGGTGGCCCGCGGGACTCATCTGGGGGCCAATCACCAGATGGAGTTGGAATGGGGCGAATGCGTGCGGCAATTGATGCCGTCGATCGAACGTGTCCGCTTCACCAACAGTGGTACGGAAGCGACCCTGATGGCTCTGCGGCTGGCTCGTATCGTGACTGGCCGCCCCAAGGTTCTGAAGTTCCTGGGCCATTTTCACGGCTGGCATGACTGGCTGATGCCGGCTGCCGATGCCCCCTACGACAGCGTGGCTATGCCGGGTGTCACGGGAGGCGTGCTGCAGGACCTGGTGGTCATTCCTCCGAATGATTTGTCGGTGGTCGCCAAGGCCCTCGATGAGCACAAGCCCGCCTGTTTAATCTTTGAAGGGACCGGGGGCCACTGGAGCCTCGTTCCCATGCGCCGAGAATTCATTCATGGTCTGCGGAAGCTCACTGCCGAACGCGGCGTGCTGCTGATCATGGATGAAGTCATCACCGGGTTCCGAGTCTCTCCCGGCGGTTCCCAAGCCCACTACGGGATCAAGCCCGATCTGACGACGCTGGCGAAGATCCTCGCCGGCGGACTACCGGGTGGAGCCGTGGGTGGCCGTGCCGACATCATGAACGCCCTGGAGTTCGACAACCCCCACGGCCAGAAGATGCGTCATCCTGGCACCTATAACGGCAATCCGCTCTCTGCCGCCGCCGGTATCGCTGCGTTGAAGCTGGTCCAACAAGGCGAACCGACTCGCCAGGCCAACGAATTGGGCCGCCAGTTACGAGCTGCCTTGAACGGACTGTTTACTCAGCGGAGCGTCGATTGGATCGCATACGGTGAGTTTTCCATGCTCTCGGTGCTGACGGGTTACGACGGCCCGCGGTCGACCGATGATGCCTTCATTCCGTGCGACAATCGCCTGGATAAGCTGGATTCCAAACGCGATCCCGTGCTGTCTCATGCGTTCCGCTGTGCTCTGTTGCTGAACGGCATCGACTTCTTCGGCTGGCGAGCGATGCTGTCGGCCGCTCATACCGCCGATGATATTGAGAAGACGGTCATTGGTTTTTCCAAGGCGATTGAACTGCTGCGAGCTGATGGGCTCGTGAAGTAGGACCAAGATCGTGGGATGGGTCTCCAGGCCCGTCCGAGTGCCGTAACCAGCGACATGACACATGATCAACCCCCGCGATCTTCGCGCAGCGCACGGCAAGATATGTGCGAACAGTGTGTTTCGCTTCAATAAACTCTTCTTCTGGGTGCCACTGGCTGTGCCAGTGCTTGGCCGGACCGGGTGTCGAAAGACTGCGAGCACTGGCATAGCCAGTGGCACCCGAATTCTGGCTTATTGAAGCGTTTGGGACTCATTTGACCAACTCCGGCCGTGCGCTGCGCGAAGCTCCACAGGGTCGAATCTCTGCCAAGTCAAATGTTACGGCACTCAGACGGGCCTGGAGACCCATCCCACGAGACCGTCACTTCGTGACCGAGAAGACCGAATCTTCCGGGAAATGACACCGCACCACATGCTGCGGATTGCCAGCCAGCGGCAGCAACTCGGGCATTGACGCCCTGCACTGCTCGGGCTTCCCTTTCGCCGCATACAGCGGGCAACGCGGATGAAACGCACAACCGCTCGGGACGCGGATCGGTGACGGGACCGAATCCTCCGTATCCTGCGTCCGCACCCGCTGGCGAGCGTCCGCTCGCAGCTTGGGATTGGGAACAGGAATCGCCGACAGCAACACCGCCGTGTAAGGGTGCCGGGCGTTCTGATAGAGATCTTCGGTCGGCGCCTGCTCGACGATTTTTCCCAAGTACATCACCGCCACATTCTGGCTGATGTGCCGGACGACACCCAGGTCGTGGCTGATCATCAAATAGCTCAAGCCTCGCGACTGCTGCAGATCTTGCAGCAAGTTCACGATCTGGGCTCGGATCGAGACATCCAGGGCACTCGTTGGTTCATCGCAGACGATGAATGACGGCTTCAAGGCGATGGCCCGAGCGATCCCGATTCGCTGCCGCTGTCCGCCGGAGAATTCATGCGGATAGCGATCCAGGACGTGTGACTTCAAGCCCACCGTTTCAATCAATTGCGAGACTTCCGTCCGCAAAGCCTTACCGCGCAGCCGCTGGTGCAGACTCAGTGGCTCGCCGACGATCTGGGCGATCGTCATACGAGGATTGAGTGATCCATACGGGTCTTGAAAGATGATCTGCAGGTGTTCGCGCAATGGCCGGAGTTGCGCACGGCTCAAGCCCAGGAGATCAACGCCGTTGTAGAGGACTTCGCCGGTGGCTCCCGGAATCAGTCGCAGCAGGGACCGGCCGACGGTCGTCTTGCCGCAGCCGCTTTCGCCCACGAGGCCCATCGTCTGGCTCGCATCAATCTGAAAACTAACCCCGTCGACAGCTTTCACCCAGTCCTTGACGGTCCGGAAGACTCCGCCGCGCACGGGAAAATGCTTGACGAGATTCGTGACTTTCAGCAACACATCCGCACTCGGGGTCGGACGGGGAGGCACTGCCGAGGATTTCGCGGCAGCGGGAGTGGCAGTTGTCATCGGTTGGCTCCTGGACTGGCGGCTCCTGAGCTGACAGCTCGTTGACTGGCGATGGTGTCGTGATACCAGCAGGCGACGGCATGCCCGCCGCCAATCTGCAACAAGGGCGGCTCCTTGGTGCAGTCTGGGCCAGCCCATTTGCAACGTTCACGAAAGCGACAACCCTCGGGGAAGTGGGTCGCCGGCGGGACGCTCCCTTCGATCGTTTCCAGCCGAGTCTTGGTCTCATCCACTCGCGGCAGGCTGGCAAACAATCCGAGCGTATAAGGATGCCGCGGATTGTCGAACAGCTCGTGGACCGGCGCCTGTTCGATCACCTTGCCGGCATACATCACCACGACATCATCGGCGAGTTCCGCCACGACTCCCAGATCATGCGTGATCAACAGAATGGCCATGTGATGTTCGGCCTGGATGTCGCGCAGGAGATCGAGAATCCGGGCCTGAATGGTCACGTCCACGGCGGTCGTCGGCTCGTCGGCGATCAACAGTTGCGGTTTGCACGCCAGAGCCATGGCGATCATGATCCGCTGCTTCATGCCCCCCGACATTTCATGCGGATACTGATCGAGGCGCCGCTCGGGGTCACTGACATGCACCGACCGCAGCGCTTTCAAGACCTCATCCCGGACCTTGTTCCGCGGGACTTCCGGACGATGCAGCAGGATGGCCTCGCCGACTTGGAAGCCGATCGTGAAGACCGGATTCAGGCTGGTGGCCGGCTCTTGAAAGATCATGGCGATGTCGCCACCGCGCAGTTTGCGGAGCTCACTGGCGGACAAGCCGAGGATATTTTTTCCCTGAAAGCGGATCTCGCCGCTTTCGAACCGACCGGGAGGCATCGGCACCAACTGCAGGATACTGAGCGCCGTCACGGTTTTTCCGCAGCCGCTCTCGCCGACGACGGCCAGAGTCTTGCCGGCAGAAATCGAAAAGCTGACTCCATCCACGGCCCGCGCGACACCGAACTCGGTGTTAAAGTAAGTTCGCAGATTGTCGACAGCTAGCAACGGCGGCGGCTCAGCCATTTCGCCTCCCGGGGTGGAAGTTCTCAGAGAGCGGTTTGGTGGATCAATTCAATTATGCTGTAACGGAAAAGAGACAGCGTGTCCACACCAGCGTATCGTGGGACGGGTCTCCAGGCCCGTCAGTCCCCATCGTAGCCTGACTCTCCAGAGTCGGGCGAACTCCGTAGATCAACGAATCGAACATTCGTATCGACGGCCGCAGGAACTCTTTATCGCTGCTCGAGTCGCACTGAATTCGCTCGACTCTGGAGAGACAAGCTACGAGTTGCTGGACGGACGGGCCTGGAGACCCGTCCCACGATACGCGTTACGACACGTCGCACAGTCGACACCCGGCGCAGACAGCGATAGGCTGGTGATCGGCAGCAGTGTTGAATTTCAACGCAGGTCCGCGCAATTGCAAAGTGGAGACAATGATTTCTGATGCCAGCTAATAGCGTTCAATCTCAACAAGCCGATCCCATCTGGACGGCCATTCGCGCAGAAGCCTGGTCCGAAGAAGAACGAGATCCCTTTCTGCGGCAGTTTTTAACACAGACGATTCTCAAGAACCGCCGTCTCGAAGACGCGCTCGCCCAGTTATTGTGCTCGAAGCTGGCGACCGAATGCGTCAATCCGGCATTGTTGCGGTCGCTGTTCGATCAGGCTTACGGATCGTGCCCGACGGTCGGGGAATCGATTCGCAACGACCTGCGGGCGATTCGCGATCGCGACCCGGCCTCGCGCGGCTTCCTGATTCCGTTCCTGTTTTTCAAGGGATTTCAGGCACTCCAGTCGTATCGAGTGGCGCATTGGCTGTGGGCGCACGACCGGCAGTTGCTGGCGTTTCATTTTCAGAACCGGATTTCTGAAGTGTTCGGGGTCGACATCCACCCCGCGGCGAAGATTGGTTCGGGGGTCATGATGGATCATGGGACGAGCATCGTGATCGGCGAAACGTCCGTCATTGAGGACGACGTCTCGATTCTCCATGAAGTGACGCTGGGCGGAACCGGCAAGGACTCGGGAGACCGACATCCCAAGGTCCGGCGCGGTGTGCTGATTGGTGCGGGCTCCAAGGTGCTGGGAAATATCGAAATCGGCGAAGGCTCCAAGATCGGTGCGGGGAGTGTCGTGCTCGATGCGGTGCCACCGCATTGCACCGTGGCAGGCGTGCCGTCTCGGATCGTTGGTCGACTGTCAGAAAAAATGCCGTCTCTCGAAATGGATCAACAGTTTCCCCATCGACACGAAGAAGGCAGTGGGATTTGAGAAGTTCGGCTCGTGAGGGGCACGGCGCTAGCCGCCGGTTTTGTCGGGTTGGACATCGCACGGAAGAATCGGTGGCTAGCGCCAGGCCGCTCACTACTTTTAACTGGAGTTCCCCATGGTTCGCTCGTTGGCCTCGATGTTGCTGGTCCACGTTCTCGTCTCAGCTTCCACACTGTGGGCCGCGGATCGTGACCCTGAGCTCATCCGCAAGGAAAACGCCAAGCCCGGCGCTCGTGACTGGCAACTGACTCGAGTCAAACTCGACGAGGCGACCGGCGTTCGTACGTCGCTCATCGAAGGCTATTGTTCCAAGCAAAGCGTAGTCGCCGGTGAGACCATCGACATCATGGTCTCGACGAAACCGGCCCGGCCGTTTGAGATCGAAATTTTTCGCACCGGTTATTACGGCGGACGTGGTGCCCGGCTGATGACGAAGCTCGGCCCGTTCGAAGGCCAGCCGCAACCTGTCCCCGAGATCGGCCCCAAGAACCTTCACGAATGCCGCTGGAAGTCGTCCACTCAATTGACCATTCCCGCCGACTGGCCCAGCGGGGTCTACCTCGGTCGCCTGACGACTATTCCGCCTGATGAAACCGTCGCTGCGTGGCAGAGCTATGTGATCTTCATCGTAAAGGACGACCGGCCGGCGGATGTTTTGTTCCAATGTTCCGACAACACCTGGCAGGCCTACAATCAGTGGCCCGACAAGTACTCGGTCTACACTCATCCCAAAGGCAATCAAGGACCATGGGCCGACGTCAGCTTTGATCGTCCCTATGGACGCTACGCGCAATACACCAGCGTCGTGAATGACCCGCTGTCGGTCGGATCGGGCGAGTATCTGCCGTTTGAATTTCCGCTGGCGTACTATCTCGAACAGCACGG
This sequence comes from Planctomycetaceae bacterium, assembly GCA_021732415.1. GTDB lineage: Bacteria > Planctomycetota > Planctomycetia > Planctomycetales > Planctomycetaceae > JAKFVC01. The sequence continues at coordinate 45,861 of JAKFVC010000102.1, read as the reverse complement.
CTATGACGTCACGTATTGCGCCAACAGCGACTTGATCAGTCCCGACCGCGGACTCAAAACCAAATGCCTGATCAGCGTCGGTCACGATGAGTACTGGGATATTCGCCAATACAATAGCGTGGTGAAACTGAGAGACTCGGGAGTGTCGGTCCTGTTCCTGTCGGGCAACTCGGTCTGTTGGGTGACCCCACTACGCAACAGCAGCGATGGCCGCGCCAATCGGATCATGTTTCGAGGCGGTCCGTACGGCGGCAAGTACAAATACGCCGAAGAACGAGAAGCCAAAAACGGCCCGTTCCCCGAACGCGGCCCCGACGAAGGTTTTCTCATGGGAGCCCGCAACGTCGAACCGGTCAACGGCGGAGCCGACTGGGTCGTCACCAAGCCCGACCATTGGATGTTCGCCGAAACCGGAGTCAAAGCCGGCGAGCACATCCCTGGCCTCGTGGGTTGGGAATATCACGGAGATCCCCCGGAAATTCCGGGCCTGGAAATCGTCGGCGGCGGGACGGCCCTTGTGGCCGGAGTTCGACCTCAGAAATGGACCGCCACCATTTATCTCGGCCCCAAGAACAACTATGTCTTCAACGCCTCAACCATCTTCTGGTCACAAGGTTTAAGCAGTCCCCCAGGACACGTTCTCCCGTGGTCGCATTGGACCCGTCCGCACGGACCCGATGAACGAGTCCAACAGATCACGAAGAACCTGTTGCAGCGAGCGATCAAGCCGTAGCCCGAATTTGGACTGCGGCGATTCATCGCCGCTTTTTATTCCATCTACACTGCCAAAAACTATTAAGAGCGCCTATCCAAACCGAGAGCTCTCGCTAATCGTTGATTGAGCGGGCAAGGGGATTTTTAACCACGAATAAAACGAATGACACGAATTTGAAAGAGAGAACTCTGTTCAATCGCATCTGATTTTTAGGAATTCGATTCGTGTCATTTGTGTGATTCGTGGTTCACAAACTCTTGAATAGCTGAGTGGATTGCTTGCTGTTCTCAGCCCATTTCCAGAACTCAGTCGCATGTTTTCAATATCGGACCTAATGGGAAAGTGGTGATGAATCACCGCAGTCCAAATTGTTAGGGCAGCGGCCCTGGTCCTGGCGCGGGTGCCTGTTCGTGCTGATCGCTGCTCGTCAGCCGGACTGCGACTCGCGTTTCTTTCCCGTCGCGAACCACCGTCAGAATCACCGCGTCGCCGGGGTTTCTGGTCTCGATGATGCTTAGGAAATCGTCGGCCGTTTTGATGGGCTTGTCGTCAACTTCGATGATCAAATCGGCCGTGTTCCGCTCCACTCGTTCGAATACGAATGGACCGCGGCGCTTGCGAATGACTTGCGGACCTTTCATGCCCGCCTTTTCGGCCGGACCGCCGGGAGTCAACTGGGCCACCAGCAGGCCGTGTTCTGTCTGGTAGACTCGAGAAATCCCGATCTCGGGTCGGATCACTTTCCCCTTCTGAATCAACTGGGGCACGATTCGCGCAATCAGATTGATGGGAATCGCAAAGCCCACGCCGGCACTCTGGCCGGTCGCACTGGCAATCGCCGTATTCATGCCGATCAGGCGACCATGAGCATCGGCCAGCGGCCCACCCGAGTTGCCCGGGTTGATGGCGGCGTCGATCTGGATGATCGATTTGATCGTCCGATCGCCACGGATTTGAAGCGACCGATTGATGCTGGAAACAATGCCGGTGGTCAGCGTGCGTTCCAGGCCGAACGGATTGCCAATCGCGAAGACGCGCATACCGACTCGCAAGCTGTTCGAATCACCGAACGTGACCGGCACGAGCACTTCCGGCGGCGCCTCGATCTTGATGATCGAGACATCATTGATCGGATCGGCACCCACAAACGTCGCGTCGTAAGTCTTACCGTCGTACAGCGTCACCGAGACTTGCCGGGCGTCTTCCACCACGTGAAAGTTGGTCAGGATATGTCCGACCTGATCGATGACGCTCCCCGAACCCGCTCCCTCGGCCGCACTTTCGGTAAACAAGCCATCGGCTTTTACGGTTTTCGTCGTGATGTTCGCGACCGACTTATTCACCCGTTCGTAAACATTGACGTTGATATGCTCTTCGGCCGTCATTCCATCGGCTTGAAACAAGCCCATATTCGCCGGCCCGTGTCCCGGCACTGCATGACCCGGTCCATTCAGGCCCTCATTGCCGACGGCACGGGCGGCAGGCCGCTGTCCGGGGAAAGCCGGCCCGCGATCCTGAGCCTGCACCTGGGGCAGAGTCTGGGGAGACATCCAGGCCATCGCGCCCAGCGCTCCGGCCGCTGCGGAGATTCCGCACAGAACCAAGTAATTCCACGGAAGTTGTATGGACTTATGATGTTGATTCATGATTTTGAAGATACGCTTTCCAATCAGCATTTGATTCGCGGCCCTGCCCGACCGGGTCGGATCCGCAATTGTCACCCCATGCGGCTCAGAGATTCTATTATCGTGATCTTGGGAAATGGCTCAAGCTGAGTCTGTCCCCAGTGGCAACGTAATTCGTGAGCGGCATGGCGCTAGCCACCGGTTCTTCCGCACGACGTCCAAGCCGAAAGAACCGGCGGCTAGCGCCGTGCCGCACGAGTTTGAGCCCGTAGGTCAGGCTGTGCCTGACTCATTCGGCTGGCATCGCATGAAGACGTCAGGCACAGCCTGACCTACGGCGGATGTCGTTTTCGTTAGAGAATTCAGACTCTCGTTGGCTGGACGGTCTGTCTGCGGTAGAATCGCCCCGTTCCGTTCGGATTGCACACAGCGCGGTCGACGCCAATCAGAATTCTGGCGATGACAGCTTGGGGAGCGCCCTTCACCAATTGTCATTGAAATTCCGTCTTTCGGCGTCAGCACCGCACACGATTCTCGATTAGAAAGTCCATTCATGCGTCGGATTGCGATTCTTACCGCCGGCGGAGACACCCCGGCCCTCAATGCCACGATCTACGGGGCGGTAGCTCGGGCCAATCAACTGAAAGTGGAAGTCTACGGCATCATCAAGGGTTTTTCGGGGATGCTGAATCCGACAGTGCCCCACGTCCATTTGAATCCGCTGTTTTCGTCGATCCCGGAACTCGATCCTTGTGTGGGCGGCACGATCCTGGGTGCCTCGCGCGATTACATCGACCCCAGTCAAAAAGAGGTCCTCAAGCAGGTGGCCTATCGACTCGGCCGCCTGGGAATTGATGGCCTGATCTGCATCGGCGGCGACGGCACGATCAACGGCATGCAGCCCCTCGCCCAGTATTTTCCCTGCGTGCTGGCGCCGAAAACGATCGACAATGACCTGGGACTGAACTACCTCGACGAACCAAACGAATGGATTCGCGAAGCGGGAGAAAAGCCCGGCACGTGGAAATACAGCCGCCAAGGTGAGCGTGACGAAATTCGCCTGGATGACATCGTCAACTTTGCGACACCGGGTTATGCCACCGCGGTCTATGTCGCCGCCGGCGGTATCGATCGCATCCGCACGACAGCGGAAAGCCACCGCCGCATCGCGATTGTGGAAGTGATGGGCCGGCAATCCGGCTACATCGCCCTGGGTTCCGCCTACGGGCAGCCCGATATCATTCTGATCCCCGAAGTCCGCATGAACTTCGAGAAACTCGAACGTCGGGTGCGGGAATTATACGAACTGCAAAAGAACGTTGTCATCGTGATTGGTGAAGGGGTCCGGGACGAAGAAGGCCGCGAACTGGGGGCGATGTCCGCCAGCCACGATCCGGCAGGAAACGTGATCTTCAGCGGGGCGGCCGAGCATCTGGCCGTCATGCTGGGGAACACATTCGGCGACAAATACTTCCTCGACAAACGGCGTCACGACAAAGCCAAGTCGGCCATTTTTACTCGTAAAGTGGGACACACCCAGCGCGGCGGGCGACCGATTGCATTCGATCGTTTTTATGCGGCTCAGTTGGGGGGCAAAGCCGTCGAATTGCTGGTCCAGGGCTACAACAACAGCATCGCGACGCTGCAATGGTCCGAGCAAGGCGGATTCAAGCTGGATTCGATTCTCGCGAATACGTTGCGTGATCCGTATCAAAACATCCGTCCGCGCGAACTCCACCCCAGCTTCTACGACCCGGTCCGCTTTCAACCTTCGAAGCTGGGCATCGAGTACTTAACGAAGATCTTCACCGATGCCATCGGCCACGACGACGTGGAATCGATCCGCACCAGCCAGTTCCATCCGGGCAACCTGACGAATCGGTATCGTGGATTCAACATCTCCATGCACAAACGCATTCAACGACTGGGCGGCGAAGGGGACGATGATTTGGCCACCGGCGCGACTGGCTGACGCCGGCAAATCGTCACGTGGGATGCGACAACGGACTTGCGCAGAAGGACGGTCGTGATGTTTCGACAGATCGGCGTTTGGTTGATGGGGACCCTGCTCTGCGGTGGATTTCTACCGCTGGCGCAGGCCGCTGATATGCCCTGGGTGCAGGTGGCAAAAACAACTCCGACGTTCGTGCTGTCACCGGGCGACAAACCATTCGTCGTCTGGGGTTTCAATTACGATCACGACTCCCAGGATCGATTGCTAGAAGATTACTGGGAGACCGAATGGGCGAGTGTCGAAACCCACTTCCAGCAGATGAAACAGATGGGGGCAAACGCCGTTCGCATCCATCTGCAGCTTGGCAAGTTCATGTCGGGACCGGAAAGTCCCAATGTGGCAGCTCTCGATCGATTGGCCAAGCTGACCGCCTTGGCCGAACAGCACGAGTTGTACCTCAATCTGACCGGCTTAGGGTGTTACCACAAAGCCGACGTTCCCGCCTGGTACGATAAGCTGACCGAATCCGAACGCTGGAAGGTCCAAGCCAGATTCTGGAAAGCGGTTGCTGGCCGCGTGGCGAAAAGTCCCGCCATTTTCTGCTACGACTTGATGAATGAACCGGTCGTTCCCGGCGGCCGTCGTGCTGACGGTGATTGGCTGGGACCGGCATTCGGGGGCAAGCACTTCGTGCAATGCATCTCGCTGGACCAGGCGAATCGACCTCGGCCCGAGATCGCGCAGCAGTGGATCAAGCAACTCGTCGCGGCGATTCGAGAAGTCGACCAACGACACCTGATAACCGTAGGGTTGGTCGACTGGAGTCTCGACCGTCCGGGTCTGACATCCGGATTCGTCCCTGACAAAGTCGCCAAGGATCTCGATTTTCTCTGCGTTCATATTTATCCCGAGCGTGGCAAGCAGCAAGCGGCTCTGGAAACGCTGGCGGGCTTTGCTGCAGTCGGCAAACCCGTGGTGATCGAAGAGACTTTTTCGCTGAAATGCTCCGCGTCGGAACTCTTGGAATTCCTCGATCTGGCCAAACCGCAGTCGGCAGGGACGTTCGGCTTTTATTGGGGCCAACCACCAGCGGAACTTCGTAAATCAGACACGCTCAAGGCTGCCATCATTCGCGAGTGGCTGGAAGCATTTGAAAAACGCTCGAAGGGGTTGGGAGCGAAATGACGATCCCCTCAAACTTGTTCGCAGACTTGCCGCCTTCACTCCCCGAGGAACTGTTTGAGACGCTGATTTCCGCCAAAGGACTACGCGTCGAGCGAATCGTCTCGCACGGTCAAGCGTCACCCGCTGACTTCTGGTACGACCAGCCGGACAACGAATGGGTCTTGCTGTTAGAGGGAGCAGCCCGGCTACGTTTTGAAGATCGCAAAGAACCGCTGGAATTGATTCCGGGAGATCACGTTCTGATCGTCGCCCACACTCGCCACCGAGTCGACTGGACCGATCCGAAACAGCCGACGATCTGGCTGGCGATTCACTATTCGTCGGCGTTAGATCGATAGCTCACGTCATAGTCATTGTAGATGTCCAACGAGGGATCATCCCAGACTTTTGCAAGCGCCGCTTCTTGAGCTCGATACGTTTCAGCTATGTCAAACGGATCCTGGTCGAATAATCCGCGGACTCGTTCGAACATTTCTTGCGAGACCACGAAATAGATCTTCTGGTTGACGGGATCGATCACCTGCATCGGCTTGGTGCCCAGCTGTTCCAGTTCCATATGCTGTTCGGCTGTGAGATTGATTGCCATATATCGAATATTACCTTGGATTTCAGCGAATGACGAGAGGACTTCTTTTCAAAGTTGCCGAGTAGTACCAGTAATTAAACCTGTTTGAGCCAGGCGAAATCGAGGGCGCTTCAAAGTGGACATCGAGCTTTCTGTTAGGTGTGGCAGGACCACACCCTTTCGCTCTCACGCAGCCTGATCGCCATAAAAGTTGAGCGAAACCGGTATTGCTCGGCCAAAACAAAAAGACCCCCGACAAATCGGGGGTCTTTTCAATCAATGGGTGGCTAACGAGGCTTGAACTCGCGACCTCCAGATCCACAATCTGGCGCTCTAACCAACTGAGCTATAGCCACCGTGCAACGGCCTTTTCAGCCGGGACGCGTAGCATAATACTCCGGAGTCGGCACAACGTCAATCATCCACTGCGGCAGTGATGTTGGTCGTCTCGGGGAGTGCGATCTACTACAAGTTATGTTGTGTCAATGTGTTACGGTGCATGGATGGGCCTCGGAAAGGCGTTGTTCGATAGTGTTAATGCATCGGACTTGCTAGATTGCAGCAGCATCAATGTGACACCCTTTCGAGCTGCCAAGTTCGCGGAAGGCTGATCGATCCTCGATTTGAATGAGTGCAGGTACACGTGAGTTTGTTCAAGATTGCCGGTGGTACCGTTTATGACCCCGCCAATGGCATTGACGGTGAAGTGCGCGATATTTGGATTGAGGCTGGGAAGGTCATCGCCGCGCCCACCGATCCGGCGGTCAAACCGTCGCGGATCTTTAATGCCGAGGGGCTGTGCGTGATGCCCGGGGGCGTCGATATGCATTGCCATATCGCTGGTCCGAAGGTGAACGTGGCCCGCAAAATGATGCCGGATGATAAGCGGCTGGCCGAGAAGGTTGTCCGTACCCAGTCGACTCGCTCGGGCACCATGGGCAGCGTGCCCAGCACGTTTGCCACCGGCTACAAATATGCCGGCTTGGGCTACACGACCGCGTTCGATGCGGCCATTCCGGCGCTGGCTGCCCGGCATGCTCATGAAGAGTTACGTGATACTCCCATCATCGACAAAGGCTTCTTTGTGCTGATGGGCAACAATCACTACATCATGGAGCAAATCCAGAAAGGCGAGCCCGAACGGCTGAAGGCGTATGTCGGCTGGCTGCTCAATTCGACCAAGGGCTACGCGGCCAAGATCGTGAACCCCGGTGGCGTGGAAGTCTGGAAGTCGGGTGGCGGAAATGTGCATGGCCTGGACGACATGGTCAGCCATTTCGAAGTGACCCCGCGGCAGATCATTTCCAGCATTGCTCAGGCGGCGATAGAACTCGGCCTGCCCCACCCTGTGCATATCCATTGCAACAATCTGGGGATGCCCGGTAACTGGTCCACGACGCTGGAGACGATGAAGGCGCTGGAAGGACGTCGCGGACACCTGACTCACATTCAATTCCACAGCTATGGCGGTGATCCTGATGTGCAGAGCACGTTCTGCTCAGAGGTCCCCAAGCTGGTCGAATACGTGAACAGCCATCCCAATATCACCGTCGATGTCGGGCAGGTCATGTTTTCGGAAACGACCTCGATGACGGGTGACGGACCGCTCGGTTACTTCCTGCACAAGGTCACCGGCCGCAAGTGGTTTTCGGGCGATAGCGAAATGGAATCGGGTTGCGGCATCGTCCCCATCGTCTACAAAGACAAAAGCATGGTCCATGGTCTGCAATGGGCGATTGGCTTGGAGTGGTATCTGCTGATGGACGATCCGTGGCGTGTCGGCATGAGTACCGATCATCCCAACGGTGGTTCGTTCATGGCCTACCCGGAAATCATCGCCCTGTTGATGTCCAAGGAGCGTCGGCGCGAGGTTCTCTCGCGCATGCATCCGCGTGTGAAAGAACGTTGTACGTTGCCCGATATTGATCGCGAATACTCGCTGAACGAAATCGCCATCATCACTCGAGCCAGCCCAGCACGAATCCTGGGGTTGAAACACAAGGGGCACCTGGGCGTCGGTGCGGACGCGGACGTGACGATTTACACGCCGAATCCCGATATACAGTTGATGTTCGAGCTCCCGCGCGTGGTCATTCAAAACGGCCAAATCGTCGTGGAACAAGGGGAGATCCGGGCCACCCCCGAGGGCAAGTTGCTGCACGTGGCTCCCGAATGGGATGAATCACACACGCCGCATATCCAGGAATGGTTTGAGAAATACTACACGCTGCAGTTCTCGAACTATCCGGTGGATGATCATTACCTGCGCCAGCATGAAGTGGTGGCGACGACGCCGTAGCGTACCGTGGGACGGGTCTCCAGGCCCGTCCGTCCCGCCGAGAGCGCTTTCACCACCCGTTTTGCAAAGAGACCTTCGTGTCCTTTGTGATCTTCTGTTCCAATTCTTTTTAACAGAACATCACAAAGATCACGCTACGGGACGGACGGGCCTGGAGACCCGTCCCACGATACGCTCGCTACACAATCTCCACCGGATCGTGTTCCTGCACACTCGCGCTGACGGTCACGTTCGGGAAGTGTGACTGCAAGGTGTCGGCCAATGCCTCTACCGCGGGTCGCTCGGTCGCATAGTGCCCTGGCAGAATGAGTGCGAGGCCACTGTCTCGGGCCCGCAGGCAATCGTGAAACCGGGCTTCTCCCGTGAGTAAGGCGTCGCAGCCAGCCGCCAGCGCATCGGGGATGAATTCCGCCGCGGCGCCGCAGGCAATACCCAACCGCCGAATCGCCGCGGAGGACGAGCCGACTCGTTGCAGTCCCGAAATATTCAACTGCTGCTTGGTCGATTCACACAGCTCATCGAGGGTACAGGGCTGAGGCAGATCCCCATATCTCCCCGAACCGCTGGCCCCTTCCGACAGAGGAGCCCCCGAATTGCCCGGGTTCGGCTTGATTCGCAAAGGGTGTATGCCGAGCAGTCCGAATCTCTCAGCCAATTGTTGATTGATCCCCGCGCTCGCACTGTCGAATGCCGTGTGCGGGCTGTAGAGCGCAATGCCGGCACCAATCAGGCACAGCAACATGGCCCCCTGCGGGTCGCTGGAAACGAGTCGTTGAATCGGTTTGAAGAGCATCGGGTGATGCGACACGATCAAGTCGACCCGCAAAGCGATCGCCTCGGCCACGACATCCGGTGTGACCGTCAAACACGTCAGGACGCGATCCACGGGACGTCCGGCGTCTCCGATCAATAGTCCCACATTGTCCCACGCTTCTGCCAGCGACAGAGGAGCGAACTCGCTGAGGAAGTGAGTGATGTCGGAGATGGCAGGCATGGGAAGACTCGTTGGGAATTAAGGATCGGAATCAGACCGCAATACTAGCCCGAAGCGCCAGCGAGTGCATCTCCGAAGTGCTCACGTGCAAAGTAAATCGACCAGGCGAGCCGCGCGGCGTAAGCCCCCGGATTCTTCAATTGAAGGAGCACTCGTTGGAAGTGGAAACACAGAGGCACAGAGAAGGCGAGATAGAGATCTCTGTGTTCTCTGTGCCTCTGTGTTTCAAAAATAGGCCGAAAGAACCCGGGGGCTTACGCCGCCCGGCTCGCCTAATTCGGGTTTATCATTCGTCATTCTCCCTCCACGTTGCCATGTTGCACATGAGGTGAAACATCAACACGCGACAACCACACGTGTGGTGTTGGGGCAACACGCGAGGGCATCGTTCAAACCATGATTCACCTTCAAAACAAAGTGTAACTCCAAGTAGCAAAAGATGTTCTGGTCGAATGTACGAGAATCTGAACAGTCTTGGCATTCAATTTGTTAAGAAGTTGGTCAGTCCCGTATCAAGCCGCTTTCACTTCCGTAAAGAAAATGTGGCCTATGTCAGCTCTGTGTCTGCTTCTGCTATCTCCCGATGAACAATGGATGGACGCGATCGCCGAGGGCCTGACCGCAGGCATCACGCCGGTCCGCTGCCGGACGTTGAAAGACGCTGCCGAGGCTCTCGCCCAGCATCCAGTCTGGGGTTGCCTGGCGGACTTCCGCACCATCGTTGTAGGTGGTCATGCGGAAGAACGATTCCTGGAAATGCTCCACGGGCGTTTTCATGGAGCCCAGATGTGGCTGGCAACGCCCCAGGTTTGCCCGGAACCGATTGAACGCTTCAGTGCCTGCCATCAGGTGGTGCGACTGACCGAGACCAACGCTGAAGCGGTGGCCGAAGTCATCAACAGCCGAGTGCAAGTGGAAGCCGCAGAGCCCGTCGTGGTCGAGACGCACCGCAATGCTCCGTCGAACATGGAAACGGCGACGACATTGACCGGGCTCACCCGCCGCTTCGAAACCAATACACCCAAAGCCAAGGCGATGCTCGGCGACCTCGAAATTGCCGCCAAGCATGACGTTACGATTCTGTTGATCGGTGAAACGGGGGCCGGCAAGACGTTCCTGTCGCGACTGATTCATGAAGTCTCACCCCGCCGCAATGAACCCTTCCTGACGGTTGCCTGCGGTGCCCTGCCCGCCGACCTGATTGAAAGCGAACTGTTCGGCCACGTCCGAGGTGCCTTTACGAGTGCCCATGCCGACAAAGATGGAAAATTCCTGGCAGCCGGTCGAGGCACCATCCTGCTGGACGAAATCGACGTTCTCGGCCCCGAGCAGCAAGTCAAACTGTTGCGAGTGATCGAGTCGGGCGAGTTCGAACCGGTGGGCTCGAACCGGACGCAACGGTCGCAAGCCCGGTTGATCGTGGCGAGCAACCTGGAACTCCAACCCCTGGTCCAACAGGGTAAGTTTCGCCCGGACTTGTACTATCGGTTGAACATGTTGAAGTTCGAACTCCCCCCGCTGCGAGCTCGTAAACCCGACATCATCCCGCTGGCTCAACGCTTCATCGCCGAACTGTCGGCCAAGCACAACATCAAGATTGAACGAGTCGACGATAGCCTGTTGACCGCGTTGTACAACTACCCATGGCCGGGCAATGTTCGTGAGCTGGAAAACGTGATCCAGCGAGCGGTCATCTACTGTCGAGACGGTCTGCTGACCGCTCAGCAGTTGCCCTCCTACATTCTGTTGGGAATCGCCGGACCGACGAACGATGCCTCGGTCACGCTGGACTATGCTCCCGCAGTGCCGCAACCGGCCGCAGGAAACTCGAGCGTCCTCGGGAAACAGATTGCCTTCACCGAACGGGACATCATCGAGCAGGCACTCTTCAAGAACAACTATAGCCGGACGAACACCGCAAAATCACTGGGCATCAGCCGAGTGACGCTCTACAACAAGATGCGGAAGTACGGCATGTCGAAGTAGACTTATCCAAGTAAGAGCAGCGGGCCGACGCGTCCCCTCGAAGTACGACCGCAGCAACCCGACAGTGTCACAACTGCCGGGTTGCTGCGTTGTTTAAAAGAGGAGTTTTAGCCACAGAAGGACACAGAAGAAACACAGAAGTTGGGAAATGAAATCCCTTTCTGATTCTGTGTTTCTTCTGTGTCCTTCTGTGGCTAAATAACTCTCTTTCCGTGGTGCAATGGTCTCTCTGAGCATTCCAAACGGGCGGGTGCTGTTTTTCGCCGCGAATTGGTTAGAATCCACGCTTTGAGCTTCATCGTTCCCGGTAGCGCCCTCCGCGAGGACATCATGAGTGACTTCATCTATACGCTAAATTGCAGCACGATCCGCCCCACCCCCGTGCTCGAAAAGATCCAGATTGCCGGCAAAGTGGGCTACAAAGCCATTGAGCTGTGGCACGATGATCTGGATGCACACATTGCCCGCGGCGGCACGCTGGCTGAAGTCCGCAAGGCTCTCTCCGACAATGGACTGACTGTCCCGACGACGATCTATCTGAAGGGCTGGTTCGAAACGACCGGTGAAGAACACCGTGTTGAGCTGGTCGAATGCCAGCGGCGGATGGAGCAGGCGGTCGAAGTGGGGGCCGTGCATGTCATCGCCGGCCCACCGATGGGCTTTGCCAATCACGATCAGGGAGCTCGCAACTATCGCGAACTGCTGGAACTGGGGCTCCGTATCGGGGTGAAGCCGTCGATGGAGTTCCTGGGATTTGTCGAAGACCTCAACACGATCGACTCGGCTTTGGAAATCATCACCAAGGCCGACCATCCCCAGGGGACGCTCGTGCTTGATCCGTTCCATATCTTCCGGGGCGGCGGATCAGTTGAAAGCATCGCCAAGCTGAAGCCCGAGCAGATCGCCATCTGTCACTTCAACGACACACCGGCCCAGCCGCCCCGCCTGCAACAACACGATCACAGCCGCGTGTATCCGGGAGACGGACATCTGGATCTGGCCCGACTGCTGAAACTGTTGCGACAAGTGGGGTACTTCCGCTGGCTGTCGCTGGAACTCTTCCGCGAAGACCTCTGGGCCAGCGATCCGTATGAAGTTGCCCGCGTCGGCCTGGAAAAGATGCGGGCCGTGGCTGAGGCGTAAGGGTATCGTGGGACGGGTCTCCAGGCCCGTCCGTCCCCCCCGGTCGTACGGTTAAGAATCGCGATAGCGTAATGGCCGATACCGCGAGGCAACCGCGACTTTGACAATCCAATCCTTCGCGTCCTTTGTGACCTTCTGTTTAAAAAGATTTGTCACAGAAGATCACGAAGGACACGAAGATCTGGGGTGGAAGATCGTATTTCCGGCAGTTCTGCTGGACGGACGGGCCTGGAGACCCGTCCCACGATACGCCGATCACTTGATCGCCGCCGTCTGATCCGGCAACCCAAAGCAATACAACTGGCCTCCCAGCCGAGCATAAATCCGACCGTTCACAATCGCCGGAGTGCCATGTCCATCAGCGTCGAACTTCGACGAAGACAACTCTTCCCATTTGCCCTCAGCGGAGACCACTGACAGGTCACCTTCCTGGCTCATCAGATAAAGCTTGCCGTCCCCGACGACCGGAGACGCATAGAAGCCCCCCGTCGAGGAGATGCGGCCTCGCTTGATCAACTTGCCGGTTGTGGCATCCAGAGAAGTCAGGATCCCTCCGTCCTTCACCATGAAGAGGACGCCGTTGTAAAGCAACGGTGAGGGGCAGTACGGAATCTGCTGCGTGTATTCCCATTTGACGTGCGTCTTCGTGATGTCGCCAGTGCCCCCAGGCTTGACCGCCAGGACCACGTTGCGTCCCTCGCCCAGCGCACGGCTGACGGCTCGGTACTCGTCACGAGAAATATGCTCATCCTTGTTACGGTCGATCTGGCTAAATCGCTTCTTGAGCGGATTGTCTGGGAATTCGCTCTCTTCGATTGTTCCATTCTTATCGGTGTCGCTGGCGAAGAGTTCGTCGACAGTCGGGGGCACGATGCGATCGTCGGCTTCGGCACCAGGAGAGAAGCATGCCGCATACAAGGTGTTGTCCGGTCCAATGACCGGTGTCATGTTGATGATGCGAGCCACACCCGTGACGGTCCATTTTTCTTTCCCCGTTTCAAAGTCGTATCCGACGATTCGCAGCGTCGCTGAGACGACGATTTCTTTTTTGCCGTCGACTTCCCACACGACGGGCGTCGCATAGTTTCGCAGGAACTCCGAGCGATCGGCGCGCCACTTGAGCTTGCCGGTCCGCTTGTCGTACGAAGCCACGAACGAATCCACGTCATGGTCCTGGACGAGAATCACCGAGTCACCGACGATGATGGGGGAGCTTCCCGCACCGAAGTCATTCTTGAACGGCCCCATGCGGTGACTCCACAGCGGTTTGCCGTTGCGGTCATACGCATGCAACCCACTGGAGCCGAAAAAGCTGACGACAACGTCGCCGTCAGTCGCCGGGGTCGATTGAGCATAGCTGCCCGTGCGGTGGATATTCTCCAGGGTGTCATAAGGAGCGACCGCTTCCCACAAGACTTTCCCATTGAGACGGTCCAGTCCCAACGTAAGCAGTTGCTTCTCGCGAACGGCGGTCAGGAAGATGCGGTCCTTCGTGACGATGGGAGAGGACACACCAGTCGGGACATCGGCCTTCCAGAGCACATGTTCTTTAGGCCCCAGTGCGTTGGGCAACTTCGACTTGGACTCGCTGATTCCGCTCCCCGCAGGACCGCGAAATTGCAGCCAGTCTTCAGCATGGACTGTGGATGCGAAACAGACGACACCGGCCAGTAAACAGACAAACCGGCCTGCTCTCACGACGCTCCGACTGAATTCAACGGACATCAAAGTTCTCCTGAACTGCTTTGGAATCGATTACGGAGCGCTGCTTTCAGTGGAATTTGCACGCTTGATTTTCAGAATCGGCTTCATGGGAGGGTGAGGCTCCTGCCGAACCGCAAGCGTCTATCGAACTTCACCAGACTATGCGGTTCGGCAGGAGCCTCACCCTCCCATCAGCCCGAATGCCCCATACCCTTGGCGCATCCTGATTCTCACCACTCTATCTGATCCGCCAATATGCTCAACGGCCAATGAACTGATCCTGGAGCAAAATTCATCGGGCGGCGGGACTCTCCGGAGCGAAGGTGATCGAGAACTTCACCGTCTCGGTCGTCACCGACTTGGTAATCGGATGTTGTTCGTCCACTTCAAAGGCCCGTCCAATACTATTCCCTGCCGTGTCTTCCAGGACCGTATCAACGACCAACTGCTGACCTCCCACAGCCCAAGGCGAATCGGGGGTGAATTCCCAGCGGCGTTCGACATCGGTGATGGTGACTCGGCCAGAAACACGTTCGCCGGCGCCATCCACCACGGAAAACGTCCGTTCGAGGAGCGCATGATCCAGCGGCCGGGGAAAGCGGACAACCAGTGGCTCGGCGGTCCCGATGCGAGGCGAGTTGAACTTCCAGCGTTTGGTATCGATGGGCTCATCAATCACCGAACCAACGGAAAAGCTCTTGCGGAATCCCGCCGCTAACGGGCGGCCTTTGATGTCGCGCCAGCCGCTCTTCACCACCAGCGTATATTTCTTTCCGCTGTGCAAGATCGGCCCCAATTCTTCGCGTGGCTTCAGCCCCTGCTTAATCCGTCCCGGATCGAGCAACAGCGTAAATCGCCGGCCACTCGGATCCCACAGCTCTTCGCCCAGTTCCAGGAAGGCCGACTCCACCGGCTTGCCAGCCGCATCCAGTAGCTCGAGATGCTCATACGCATTCCCGCGTTCAATAGGCTGAGAAAAGTGGATGTAGAACCGCAAGTGATTCTCCGGCAGGAGGTCACCACTGGGATAGATCTGCTCGACGCGAGCGGGCTTGGTTTCGGCTACAGCTAGCTTAGCGAGTGACAGCTCTTGCTCGATCTTGTTGCCCTCAGGCAATCGTAACACGGCGCGATACTTCAGCCCGGCTAACGGTGGATAGCGAGGCGTAAATACCAGCCGCAAACCCTCGACGCGATAACTGCCTCCAACTGGTGGGACCGCGGGATCCAGTGTGTCCCCAACAACATAAACCGCAAATGTATTGGTGAAGACAGGGTCAGTCGATTCGAGTGACTTCAGACGATTCAATTCTGCAGCGGGGAGTCCCGCGGCTTCGAACGTCGCAGGTTGTTGGGCCGTTTTTGTGGTGAGGTTGATTCGAGGAGCGTCGTCGGCAAAGCACTTCGTCAGTGGTTGGACGGACTTGCCAACAAGGAGTGCGAGGCTCATGACGATCAGGCGACAACTCGCGGTTTTTGTGATCATCCTGCCGTCCCGATTTGCGGTGTTTAAGCCCCAACCGGGGCGTACTAGGCCAGCCTAGGGCATCGCCCTAGGTAAACGTCAATTAGGTGAATTGAGCCCTGAAGGGGCGCGCCCCTTCAGGGCTTGAGTCATACGCTTGGCTCGGAACCCAGGGCGTTGCCCTGGGCTGGCCTAGCGCGCCCCTTTGGGGCTTAAGGAGAGATAACCTGTGGCTTACGGCAGCGGAATGCTTTCCAGATTAAATCCCGCTTCGTTCTTCACCAGGATCACCGCCTGCTTGTCGTTCAGTTTGTCGAGTTGCTCGACACCCTTCAGATTGGCGATCGTTTCCTGATTCAGACCGGCCTTTTCGACGGTCACCTTTTCCTTGATCGGCGTTTCCTTGTCGATGTTGTCGGTCGAGACTTTCAACACGCCACGGGCACTGTTCGCCAGCAACAGATGGCTGCGGCCGTCCTTCTGATAGACGATCAGATCAAGCGGCTTGTTGCGGTTGCCAAGTTCCGCGACCGTGATCCCCTGGACCTTCTCACCCGGCTTCAGAGAGTCGAGCGGGAATTTGACCAACGGCGTGCATGTGTAGGCGGCCAGGATGTAGGGCTTGCCGGCGATGTCGAACGGCACAAACGTGCGGATGGGTGAGCGGGTTTCAAACGCCCCATGCGCTCCGTGGTAGATTTCCACGCTGGTTCCGGCGGTGGCTTCCTGGAAGGGGAACGGGATCGCTCGCAGTTTCGAGGCGAATTCTTCGTTCGACAGACCGGCGACAAACACGCGGCCGTCACTGTAGGCGACATCGGTAATCGATTCGGTGCGCGTCGAATTACCGCGCTTGTCCTTGGCGTCTGCGGCCGGAGCGTTGTTCAACGACACCGAGGCGTAGTCAACCTTGTCGAGCGGCACTTCGTTGACCTTGCCGGCCCCATCAACACGCACGATGGCGGGCTGGGCATCGGGACCCTTACCGCGGGTCACACTGATATAGACTTCGCCGGTTCCCGGTTGAGCGGCGATGTCATTGATGACGATCTCCGAGGCGGCCGTTCCCAGCAGGCTGGAAATCGTGCGATCAATGCCTTCCAGCTTGATCTCGGCAGCAGCGGGGACACTGGCCGTAGGGCTCACGCCAATGGCAAACAGAGTCGCAGATTTCGGATCACCGACGAACAGGACGCCAGTCGGCCCAAAGGCCAGCGGCCCGACTGACTGGATATCGGGTTTGCCTTTCTTGGCAAGAGCGGGGGCATCGGCAGCGTCGGCCGACAGAGTCCCGAAAGCCAGCAAAGCGGAGAGCGGCGCAGCGAAGGTCCAAGACTTGAAATTCAGCATAGTTCACTCCTGACAATGGAAGAAAACTCATCGATCCTGCGAAGGCAAGACGCTACGGATTGTAACGAATGAGTGACCGTAGAGCGACGATCCGCACATTTTTCACAATGATGAAAGTTGGTTGCTTGCTATACCTTCACAACCTCTCGCGAGTGATGCAAGCGGTCAGTTCGTTTTGAGTTAATGCGCCGAGAACTGTCAATCGCCCCGCGAGTGTACTATCACTCAAACCGGCCAAGAACTCGGATAGTCCTCTTGGGACGCCAAAACTCACATAACCGAGAACGTACTGCGTTGATTCTGTGGTGCGGTACTTGTGTGCCTTCGCTTGAACTCCGCGGAATCGCTCCAGCTCAATACTCAATGGCTCTTTTGCGTCTCGCACCTTGCGGAGTTTTTGGATGTCTGACCGCAAGTCAGCCTTCACTCGAGGAGTAAATTTTAGCTCGATAACCGCGATGACAGACTCGCCTCGGCATACCAATAAATCTGGAATTACGTGCGTCGATAGATTTCCATGAATTGGAGGTAGATAGATCTTTGGTTCGATGAAAATATACTGACCATTGGCCTTTGCACGCAATTTGGCCCAAATTGACGCTTGCAAAGTGCGTTCAGACAAGACCGCGTGTGAGTCGTAGTCACTCTCAATTGATTCTGTCCAAGCCTGTTCAATATGTTTCAGGAACGGTGGGCGTGACATCATGTTCCCCATTCTGAAGAAGGGCTTTGGGACAAGGAATGCTGTCAGAACGCAAAAAGCCCTGTAAGAAGCCACCGAAAATCGTTTCAAAGGCTTTCGGTTGCTGCCGACAGGGCTTAGTGGTTAGCTCGCGGTCGATTACGTTTGATCCGCGAGAGCAATGTTCAGCTCAAGCACCTTCGCAATGAATGCTGGTGCCGCGGCCTCCACGACGTTGTTTCCGACGGGGATTTTCGCGCTCGTGCCGTCTTTCCGTTCGCACATGAAATAATAGTTCGTATTTTTCCTTCCGCGGCGTCCGACGGTTTCTTCGGAGATGTACCGGACTTGCCGCAGGTCGCTGAATTTGACTTCATGTACGGCGGTCATCCCCCAGATGCCCGTTCGCACCGTGAACGCCTCCGGGGTGACAGCTGCGCGGTCCAGAAACAGTGAAGGGGCAAAACCGAGGGCGGCGATCGGGCCGGAGATCAACAGCGCCCAGGCAAAGCGGCTGGAAGACTGACGCAGGAACCAACCCGCTGGGGTCGCAACCAGCCCGGCGATTAAAACGACCAAGGGGACCCACAATTCGTAGGTGTAGATTTTCGTGGTCCCATTGACTGTTTCCTGCACACACCCGCTGAGTCCGGCAAGCAGAAAGGCGACGAAAGCGAGATGCATAAAACGACGCTGCATGGCGCTGCTCTTTTCTTCGAGAAAGACGAAAGACGATGAAAGACAAAAGACGTGAGTTGTCATTCTGACAGTCTGGACATAATGACAAGATGCCGAACACGCAGCAACCGACGCGGCTGACTTTTCGATGAATGTTGCGTTAAGCAAAGCCGTGTGCGAATTGCGGCTGTGAGGCAAATACCTGCATTTGCCGATGTAATGAAGGTGTGTTATTTCCGCGGATCAGTCATGTGCTTGACGACAGTTGCTGAGTCGCATTTGTCGACATCGCTTTTGACGGTCTTACGGATGAGAGTTGAATGTTCTAATGAGGACTTCGCACTCGCATCGAGTTCCTGCCGTTCCATGGTAATTCGTTACACGAAGCTGCGTCAGACGCTCCGTTCAACAGTCGTAGGATTGGCTACGACGAGAGTACTTGAAGGTGAATCATGGCTCGGCAATTCCCAAGTCGCGGCAGATTTTCCGTACCAGAAAATCGTTGACTTCGCGGTGGCGCGGGACGGCTGATGTTTGATTGTCCGAAGGGTTAAAGTACAGACTATGCTTAGACCCTTCCCGGAGAAGCTGGCAGCCATGGAGTTCCAGATGTCGAATCAGGTCGAGCCGCTTCATTGCGCTGCCAAATCAAAAGGCTCTCTCGACACCAGCTTGCCGACAATTGACCTCTCTGCCAATTCTCGATTGGCGTCGAGCACCATTTGGACCGCCTCCTTCAGGTTCTCCCGAGTCTCTTCCATCGTTGAACCTTGAGTATTCGCGCCGGGAAGTTCTTCCACGAATCCGATATACCCTTCAGGGACAGACATAAAGACGGCCGTCAATTTCATTAGCAATTCTCCTGCGAAGCAGATCTGAACAAGTTCCATATTAGCATAGATAGGCCTCGTTGACAGGCACGACTCAAAGCGTTACCCGAAGGAGTTTTTTGGCCCATTGTTTACTTGTCACTGGACCGCATCTTAAGTTAGACCCAACCAAAGCAAATCAGCGACTTCTACCAATGGTACATCCGCAGTTCAATGTTGTGGACCGTTAATTCCTTGTAGGCTTGTGCCAGTCGCTCGCGAGCCAGAACCGAGCCAGTCCTCGGTTGCTGCCACACGCGTTGACCCGATTCGATCCTGCGGTACCGCGATACGAGTTGATCCGTGTCGATTAACGGTCCCAGCAGTTTGAGGCGACCGATGGCCTGCTCGGCTGTTTGATCGGATCCAGTCGTCACCTCGGTCAACAAGTAATCGGTGATGTACCACACGGCGGCTTGCGTAACGAGGGGGACCGCCAGGAAGAGGCTGAACGCGGTGACTGCCAGCCCTCGCCGGAAACCGCTGCCCGCCATTTCTCTCGCATGCATCGCGCAATGCCAGAATGTGGTTGCCGTTAAGAACGGGGAGAAGCCGAAGATCCCGATAAAGATCATCAGGCCGATGAAACTGATCGGCAACATGACCATTCCCAGCACCATCGCAAATGCGCAGCCGCCGAACAGTAATCCTGTGAAGAGCGAAGGCCACTGCCGGCTGATCAACCAGGCAATCAAACTCAACATGGAAATGGCGATGTATTTGTAGCAGAGCATCCTGTAGGGACCGAGGATCGGCTGGGTAACGCCCCCGCTGAAGATGATCGGATCGCATGCCAGACACGCCAGCGGAAGAATGATCCCCAGCAGAACCGCAATAAATGGTTCGCGGAAGATGCTGGGAGCGGGCTGACGCGGCACAGTTGGTGTTGTCAGTTCAATTACGATTTCCGTCGACATTGGAAAGGACTCCGTTCGCCGGCTGTCAAGAATGGAGAAACCGAAGAGATATTATGTCTCGCCTGTTTCTAATATGATGTTCGCGTCACTTCTTAGTCCGTGGATGTTTCGCAAAAAACTCCCAGATCGTTTCGTTAATATTCGCTTTCGTCGCCCAGATATGCCCCAGTCCCGGTACATCCACGTACTTCACTTCGTGCCCTTCCCGTTGATACTTGTCTCGGTTCTCGCGAGCAAAGGAAATGGTGATGCGAGCGTTTAGAACGCAGGTGTTGGTAAATCGCTGGCGTCTTCCAGCATCTGGCTGAGACAAATGACATAACCGTCGGGGTCCGTGATTTCGAATTCGGCCAGTCCGTAAAACATGCGTTCCAACCGCCGAGCCACAATACCGCGAGCGCTAAAGGCCGCGAACGCTTCACGGAAGGGGCTGTCCTCCAACCGCAAATAGACGTCCCAGTCATACGGTTTCGGTGTGGCACGAACCGGCGGCGAGCCACGGCGCAGCATCAGCTCGGCATCTGCGTGCCGCAGGATCGCAAACGCGTGGGGCGGAGTTGGCGGGAAAGGATCTCCGACAAAACCCAGTGTCTCACGATACCACTCGATAGACCGCGCCACATCGGTGACGCGGAGCAGTGGAATTGCTTGTTTGATGGTCATAACGATCAATATCGGGATGAAACATTCGTACTGTGGGAGTATTCTCCGCGATCAAATTGACGAACGCCAGAGCGTTTCAATTCCCTCTGGATGTCACGGTATTAGGCGGTCGTAACCGATTTGCTGATCAAGTCCGCTTCGCGCTCTCGTGACAACGCAACTTCCAACGAGGGACCGCTGAGCAACCAATTCCGCACATTCTGGATTGTGACGCGCGGATCGGTCAGAGTCAGCCCCTGGCCAACCGCGCGTTCGCTACTCACGTGCATCAGGCTGCTGCGACGACCGCCATTCGGTCTGAAAAGAGGCAGTTCAAATTCGGTCAGTCCGGCTTTTTGGATGGTCTCTGCGGCAACCCATACGAGGTCCTGTGCGCCAAGGACCGACATGAACTCCTTCCAGGTTAGACGTGGTCCTGCGAGGTTGAAACTCCCTCCAAAACCGTTCTCGCAGGCAAGTCTAGTGAACCGCGCGACATCGCCGGCATCGATGACTTGCAGATAGTCAGAGCCGTCACCCGGAGCCAGCATCGGACCGTCTTGCGTGGCGCGGCGGACCCAGTATGAGAAGCGGTCGAGAGGATCATGGGGACCGGCGACAACCTGCGGCCGTAACAGCGTACAGCGATTCGAATACACTTCTTGAACGATGTTTTCGCAGGTGACCTTGAGGCGCCCGTAGGTCTCGGCGTTGATCTCAATGACGTCTTCAGATGCAGGCGGCAATCTCGCCTGAGTCTCATGCACGGGACCGGATGCCGGGTCGCCATAGACGCTGACGGCACTCAGATACACATAATGTCCCACGCACGATCGCAGCTTCTCGGCGCTCGCCCGAACCTGCCGGGCCGTGTAGCCGCTGACATCGACACACACATCCCAGGTGCGGCCTCTCAGCGAGTCGAGTCCACCAGCGCCCGCATCGCGGTCGCCACGTAGACGCTCGATTTGGGAAGGAAGTTCATCGACTGATTGTCCCCGGTTCAAAGTACCGACGGAGTGCCCTGCCCTCACTAGTTCCTCAACGATGTGTCGCCCTACAAACTGGGTACCACCGAGGACAAGTATTTTCATAATCGATCTCTACGGGTCTTCCGATCGCAGTAACCCCATGCAACAAACATCATAGTACTCGCCTTGAACAAAACTGCCGCGGCGCTGCACACCTTCATGTTCGAACCCCAGCTTTTCATACAGTTTGATCGCATTGAGATTATCTGCACGGACAGTTAACTCCAGCCGCGTAAGCCCTCGCGCCCAAGCTTTCGCCATCGCGGCCTGCATCAGCGAAGTTCCCAGTCCTTTGTGGCGAGCTTCAGGGAGCAATCCAATGCCGATCACTCCAACATGCGCCCGTGATTGTGCGAATGCAGGCGCCACATCGCACCATCCGACGACCTTCTCATCGCACAGAGCCACGAAGTTTGGGAAATTTTTCCCTAGGATGTTGCGGTGATAAGCCAGCGATTCTTCCCAGGGCGGTGCGGCAGTCAGAGCCAGAAACCGCAGTTCGCGCGCGACCACATCGAGTGCCCGGTACAGTCCTGGGAGATGGCATTCTGCAGTGGGCGTGATTGCATAGTTCATGAAGTCACTTACTTCAATAGAGATCGAAACGCAATTCTTCGACCCCGAATGGGGTCACAGAGAGTAGCCGGTGGTTGAGCGCAGCGACACCACCGGTAACGCGACAACAACGTTTCAACGACCCCGGATGGGTCGCAGAACCCAACGGTGCGACCCCTCCAGGGTCGAATAACAATCATTGCCGCCATCCGGTGGTGTCGCTGCGCTCAACCACCTGCTACTCTCTTTAATCCCTCCGGGATACATACGAAAACGTGATCTCCTTCCACACCTTTAAATTGTTACGTTCGATCAACGATTTTTCGGATGCGGCTCCCCGCCGTCAATCGTGATGAGTCCGCGGATCATGTTCGCAGGAGTCGTCGAAGGGAGTAGTCGCACGCTGCCGTCTGCATACATCACATAAGTGCCAGTGACTGTCGACCACAGGCCGTTGTCCCGTTTGTGGACCGCACCGGTCAATGAAACTGGTCCTTTCGAAACGTCAATGTCGCGGGGTTCCATCCAGTTGACTTCAGGATCGGTGACTTCCACAACCATCAGGGTGAATCCAGGATCATCCTTGAATTCGGACCGCTTACGCGGCCTGCCTGCCTGAAACGCAGCGCGAGGTCCTACGAGAGCCAGGTAGTTGGTCGTTGATGTCGTCCACTGCCGGGTTCCCGGCAGTCGCACTTTTTGATCGGGACATCCAAACCACACGGGCATCTGGTTCGCTAGCTTGGAGTTATGTGGTCCATTCCAAGGTTCTTTGAAATCGTACTTGGCGAACAACTCGTGTTCATCAAGGTACGGCAACAACAGGACGCGCCAGCTATGCATCGGCGTTCCGTTCTGATCTGCGATGTACGGCGGAGGAAAGCAACCGTTGGCTTCGTGATAATTATGTAATGCGAGTCCAATCTGCTTCAGGCTATTGGCACAGTGTGGATGATAGCTACCGGTTTCGATCAGTTGCGACGCTTTCCAGACGAATGACACCAGAACGATCACGATCAGGACAATGATCACAAACTCGGTCGAACGCGAAGTGTTTGGCAAGCGGATGGTAGACATCGTTTGGTGTCCGACTAGGTAGCGTTCGATCTACTTGACGTACTTGGGCTGATAGAGTTGCACCTTGAAGTCGCCCGGGACTTTGAAGAAGGTGACGAACCCATAGCCGTGATCTTCAATTTCCTGAGTGAATTCGACTCCCTTCGCACGCAGTTCGTCGACGGTTTGATGGATGTTGTCGCAGTAGAACGAGATATCGGCCGTCCCAGAGGCCACGTCTTTGCCTTCAGTCGGGTGAACTCCCAGATCGGCCTCGGGCGCGTTAAAAATCAACCAGTCACCGCCGACATCGGTTCCGGCGAGTCCCAGTTTGTCACGCAGAAATGCTCGCAGCGCGTCGGCTTCGGATGAGTAGAACATCGCATGCATTCCGCGAATCATGAGAGCTCTTCCGTTACGGGTTGATCACTAGCGAGATTCCCATTACGCGGGGACAAACACGCCCCGGCGCAGGTGTTCTTTGCAGTTGATTGTTTGCAGTGCGAGGATCAGTGGTTCAAGATCCGTTTTGGCGATCGACTGCACGTCTGCATGGCGGGCCGCACGGGAGCTGCTTGTCAGTTCGCGCGGGCTGGATCAGGCAGCCGAACTCCCCTCGGCGACGAGCAGATAGTAAATGTCGGTGATAATCTTGGATGGGTCACTATTCCATTCGTCCTTCCAGTGACCGTAAACTTCCCAACTCGGACCGGCTAACTTGTGCCCATTGTCTTTGCACCACTGAAGAATCGCATCATGAGCTTTGCCGAGCAATCCGTACGGTCCGTAATGGGTCGTCGTGGCAACTGGGCCGGGTGGCGTGCTTGAGCCGACAACCTCGCCATACCCGGCAAACGGGGCGTCTAATTCGACTCCCACTTCCAGGTTGATTTGATTGTCCAGGTAGACCGCCACGTGCCGACCCGCTCCTGGGATCTGTCGCGACCGAACGACACTCCACACGGCCCCGCAGGCCTCCGGTACGATTCTGGAAAATTCCTGCGGGCTCCCGCGACGGCGTACCACCGCCAGTGGGCGGCTGCCGAGTTGCTCAAAGCGGACGTCGTATGCCATGCGATTGTCCCTTCACCGAACGTCAATCGTGGAACAGCCAAATAGACAGTACCCGAATGGGCCTGTCTCGTAGTCTTGTCCCGGGGAACTTGATGTTGTGTTCTGAGTCCCCTGGGCCATACATATGTGCCGCACCGACGACGATAATTATGACAGGCCTGCCCCGACGATGCGATCAATTTCGTCCCACAATTCGTCGCACAGTCCCGGCCGGAATGCGGCGTCGCGAAATGCCGGATGCTCCTCGCGGTACATCTGCAGCTTGGAAGGGGCAGAGGCACCGGCGGAGGCTCTCAGATTGGCCAGCCGATCGGCGGCTTTGACGACGAGAGCAATTTGGAATTCCTCGGACGTCGCTTTCAGCTTGGCGTTCGTACGAACCTTGCGCTCTTTGCGATCGCCTCCTGGTCCATCTGTCAGGAGTGAAACGCAGGTGGCAATGCGTTCTCCAAACTGCTCGCGGATGGCATTGAGGGGGACTGCAGTGTCCTCCACAACATCATGCAGATAAGCGATAGTCTGGGCCTCGTCGCCGTAGGCCGCTGCAATGCCGGCGACGGCGTCGAGGTGTACCGCGTAGGGCTGCGTTCCGTACTTTTGGTCACCATGTGCAGCAAGTGCGAATTCTCTGGCAACCGTGTTTGGGTTTTTCATTGCTACTCACGAGATCCAGATGATTGATGGGAGGGCGAGGCTCCTGCCGAGCCTAAGACGACCGCAGGTCGGCGTCCGCCGGAGGCCCCGAGGAATGCATCCGGCGGTCGCCAAACTAGAGCTCGTGTTAGGCTCGGCAGGAGCCTCGCCCTCCCGTGATTACTCCGAACTCCATGTCTGCCAGACCAGAGACTTAATCGATAGGGGTGCGATCATTGGCCACTTCCAGCCAGCCCATTGCTGCTTCGCGGATATTCGCGAGCGTCTCGACGAGCGTTTCACCTTCTGAGACGCAGCCTGGCAGCGCGGGAACTTCGGCCCAGAATCCGCCTTCTTCGGCAGGATGGATGATCACTCGGAATTTCACGGCAATGACTCCAATTTCGATACGCGTGGAGAATGAGCACCGATCGAATTATATCACCTCGAGTGAGGATGGGGTATTTATATCCACTTGAGGATTCGGGAGTGCCGACGTCGATCAGGAGGGATCGGAATCGAGAGGCTGACAGCGGCAGAACACCGCTGTGAAAACGAAAAAACTCCCCGATGTCGGGGAGTCTTTTCTAAGTTGCGGGGGCAGGATTTGAACCTACGACCTCGAGGTTATGAGCCTCGCGAGCTACCGGGCTGCTCCACCCCGCGACGTGATTATAGCGGGGGGAGGCGTGAGGGGAAGTCACTTCCGTTGGTTTTTCCGCAGACTGGCCAAACCGCCCCAATATTCCGGAACAATCGCTACAAAACACGATTGCCGTACGGGTAACGATCTCTTTCGGCTGGGTGGAGAGCTCGAATCTCGTGGCGGGATCAGAGGGATTCGTTTACAGTACTCTGGCGGTTTTTCCGAGACCGATCGTTTCCTCAGATCTGTGGGAGTCGACACCAATGGCGGTCACCTTCGAAGCACCGATTCCGCTCCTGAGGATTTTTGATGTTCCGAAAGCGCGCGAGTTCTATCTCGACTATCTGGGGTTCTCCGTAGACTGGGAACATCGCTTTGGCGACACGTTTCCGATCTACATGCAGGTCTCACGGGCTGGGCTGATTTTTCATCTGACCGAACATCACGGGGGCTGTTGCCCCGGTGCGGCCGTGTTCATCTGGATGTCCGGGATCGAGGAATTCCATCAGGAATTGGTCTCGAAGAACTATCCGCGCCTGCGCCCGGGAATCGAGACCATGTTTTATGGGGCTCGATGTGTTGAGCTGATCGATCCGTTCGGGAACCGCTTGAAGTTTAATGAGCGGATTGAGAGCTGACGCTCACAACGAACTGGGGCAGACACAGACGCTGGCAGCGTCTGCCACGTGGCCGATGCTGGTCGCATCGGCCACCCGACTCGGAGAGTCGGGCTACGGCGAGCGTTCCGCTCGCTAGCGATCGATTTCGCCCATTACGATGTCGAGTGAGCCGACGATCGCGGGGATGTCGGCAATCAGGCAGCCCTGGCAGAGTTCCGAGGTGACTGACAGGTTGCAGAAACAGGAGCTCTTGGCACGGGCTCGCAGGGGTTTGTCTTCGCCGTTGCCGACGATGTAGAAGCCCATCTGGCCACGCGGGCATTCGGTTTCCAGGTAGGCTTCGGCGACGGGCAGCTTGGTCGTCATCTTGTAGGGGACGCGATAAGTCCCTTCGGCCTTGGCGTACTTTTGGATGCCCTGGCGAATGAGCTTGATCGACTGGACGACTTCCATCATCCGGACATAGAAGCGGCACCAGTTGTCGCCGAGAATGACTTCCGGCGGGGCCTTCTTGAACGGAGCGACGGGGACCTCGAATTCATAGCCCTCGTACATCCGCGTGTAGATTTTCTCACCGTCGCGTCGCAGGTCGTGATCGACGCCGCTGCCACGCAGGACGGGGCCCGTGCAGCCGTAAGAGATCGCCTTTTCTCGCGACAGCACGCCGATGGCGGCGGTGCGCTTGATGAAGATGGCGTTCTCGGTCAGCAGCGTGTGGTATTCCAGGATTCGCGGTTCGAGCCAGCTCAGGAACATCTCGAGGGCTTCGAGCCATGAGAGCTTCATGCTGGGGCTGCGGCGGGTCAATGCGGCAAGGCCGGAGGGAATGGTGATCGAAGCGGGGACGTCGTGCGTCAGGCCGCCGATGGTGATGTAGCTGTAGGTCAACCGGGCTCCGCAGGCTTCTTCGAACAGGTCGAGGATGATCTCACGTTCGCGGAAGGCGTAGAGGAACGGGCTGAAGCTGCCGAGATCGAGACCGTAAGCACCCATGCCGACGAGGTGGCTGGCGATGCGGTTCAGTTCGGCGATGATGACTCGCAGGACCATCGCTTTTTCGGGGACTTCCATGCCGACCAGTTTTTCAACGGCCAGGGCGAGTCCCAGGTTCATGTTCATGCCGGCCAGATAGTCCATCCGGTCGGTGTAGGGAATCCACTGCGGGGTGCTGAGATTCTCGCCGATCTTTTCGGCACAGCGGTGGAGATAGCCGATGTGCGGGGTCACTTCGTAAATCACTTCGCCGTCCGTACGGAGCAGCAAACGCAACACGCCATGGGTGCTGGGGTGCTGCGGACCCATATTGACGAGCATCTCGTCCGTGCGGACGTCGAACTCGATAACTCGGGGATCTTCTAAAGTGATGGCCATGACACTCTCTGTCGTTCTGTTTATCGTAGAAGAATTCGTGAGAATTCTTGCGTTTCTTCTGCATGCGGCGGAAGTCTTACGACGTTCCGCTACGGAGAGTCCCCTGTTTACTGCCCGCGAATGCCGTGGTATTCGAGCGGGAAATCGTAATCCTTCCGCAGAGCATGCCCTTCCCAGTCTTCGGGGCACAGAATGCGTCGCAGGTTCGGGTGATTCGTGAAGGTGATACCCATCAGGTCATAGGCTTCACGTTCGTGCCATTCGCCAATCAACCAGACCTTGGAGACTGAAGGGATCTCGGGCAATTCACCCGCTTGATCATTCTTCCAGCGCGGTAATTTGGCTTTGACCTTCAGATGATGCTTGAGCGTGTAGCTGTAGAGGTGATAGACGACTTCGACGTGCGGTTGATGGGCGAACTTCGCCGCCTTCTTGGCATCGGGTTCGAAGTAATCGACAGCGCACAGGTCGTTCAACGCATCGAACAGCAAGGCGGGATCGTCACGCAGATAGGTGCCGACTTCCACGATGGCTGCCGGAGCGACTTCGACCCACGGGTCGAGCGCTGTGACATTGGCACCGGTAATCTTGTCGCCAAACTGGCGGACCAACTGTTGATGAATGTCGGCAGGCGACATGTTGTCCTTCTTTGATCGTTCCAGCGTGTTGTCCGGACGTTTCCCGAACTCCAATGAGCACGGCTACATCGAACTGTCGGTTAAATCTTGAGTGTCGCGTCGACGGCAGCTTCGCGTCGCTGTTGAGCTTCCTGGGCCATCGCACGGACCCAGTCGAGATCTCCGCGCTTCCAGACGTAGGCAAAACCCACGAGCAGCACGCCGAAGAAGACCAAGATGTCGAACAGGCCAGTCACGCCCAGATGGTAGGCCGTTTGTGAACTGATGATGTTATCAACCGACAGCGAACCAGCGGGGGCATTCAGCATCCGTTCTGAAATCTGCGTGCGAGCCTCACCCACCAGGCGATGGTCGGCCAGTTGCATGGCTCCACCGTAGACCATGGCCCACGGGAAGAAGAACGCCACTTCCACATCGAAAATGATGAACAGCAAGGCGACCACGTAGAATCGCAGGTCGAACTGCACGTAGCTGGAACCGATCGCCGGTTCACCGCATTCGTAGGCGGCGAGTTTTTCCGTGTTGGGTGCGAAAGGCCGGACCAGATAGCCCAGCAACAACGGACCCAGCAGGAACACAATCCCGACGACTGTGAACAGTAAAAAGTGGCCGACTAAGTCCGTCATGAAATTTCCAATTCACCAAACCGGGCGGTCACCCGCTGATCACTGCGTTCGATTATTAAATTGCGGTCGGATCGATGCTGTCATCCGGCACCGCGGGCGAGGTTCCCGCCATCAGTGATTGACGTCCCATAAATCCGGCCGTCACTTCATGCCAGAAGGCTACTTCCGATTCACCCAACATCCAGCACAGGCAGACTTCGCGGCCTTCGATCAGGCCGGGGAAATCCACCAACCCCTTAGACAAATCCTTCAGCTCGACTCCCAACGCCTCGAGCTCGGCAATGAAGCCTTGCAGCTTCTCGGCGTCGCGATCGAGATCATTTTCCATCTGAGTCAACTCTTCGTTGTACTCAGGAGGCATGCTGCCGCGTGATGCGGAGTTGCGTCGCTTTACGGCTTGCAGGCGATCGCGCCGCGCATGCAAGTCGGAATGAAACGACACGATATCGCCGACGATCGAGCGCACCAGCGGTAACGCGTGATTCGCTTCCTCGACAGTGAAGTATTTCTTGAGGTTGGCCACGGTTTGGATTTCTCCTCAACCTGTCTTGACCCGACCCTGGAGCTCAATCAGCCCAGTGGCATTGCTTGGAAGGTCGGTTGGAGACCTTCCACATCATCTTATGTTAAACCGCGGTCAAATCGGGAGCTAGATCGCGATAGCTCGAGAATTTGTACGAAAGAACGAGTGTGGGAGTTTGAGGGTGTGAGAGTCACAGAGTCCAGATCAGATTTGGCGTGAGCCATCATGTCTTCACCCTATTACTCTCCAACTCTCATACTCTCACACCTCCAATTTTAAACACGTTAATCTTTTACCATCACGTCACACACTACTGCGGAGCGGGCTCAAACGGACTGGGCTCGCCCTTCACCCACACTGGCTGATAGAGGACCTTCGATTCCGCGACGGCCGTCGGATTGAGGGTCGCTTGCCCCCAGGCCACGGGCAGTGGCAGTTTCGCATAATCCACGATGCACCCATCGCGGCTGTAACAACTGAGGTCGTAGTTCGAACCCATGAAGATACAGTCGACCGGACAAGGCTCAACACACAACGCACAGAACATGCACTTGGTGTAGTCGATGGTAAAACCATCCACTCGGAAACCCTTGCCGACGGGACTTTTCTGCTTATCGATGTAGATGCAGTCGACCGGACACGCGACAGCGCACTTTTCGCAGCCGATGCACGTCGTCAGATCGAACCGATGAAACCCGCGATAGCGCGGCTTCACGGGCACCGGAACTTCCGGATATTCGTAGACTTCAGTGAAGGTTTTGCGGGTGTACGTCTTCTGGGCTGTGATCAGCGTCACCCACAGGCCAGTGACGACTGTATAGACAGCGACAAAAATGTTGCGGCACCATTCGGCGAACCCCCGCAACGCATTCCAAATCCAAGACCCCATATTACCCTCTTAAATCCTAACAAAACCTCTGCGTCAGTTCGGAACCGATTCAAATATTGCGGTTCTGAACTTCCCCAACCGGTTTTGTCAGGGGTTCTCAAGTTCGCCCACTGGCCGTAAGCGGCTAGGTTTGCGGACATCAATGTTCGCGCAACCTCTTCCAGGACGTGGCAGTCAAAAAATTATAAGCGTCTCGACCTGTGTCGCAAGGGACACGGCGCACCAAATCAACGGTCGCCAACAATTCCTCTCAGAACCCGGATGCCAGAACCCCAACCAGACCCGCTGGCCGAGGTTTTCCATCGTGCAAATGCCAGTCTAACCACAGAGTGCTGACCACGGTTAACGAAACCGCAAGGATAAACGGATGGTTCTCAGGTGTGGGAATTTTGTGTGGCTGGTTTGGGAGTGGTGAAGTAAGGAAAAAAACATTTGGGAGGGCGAGGCTCCAGCCGAGCCTAATACGAGCTTTAGCTCGGCGTCCGCCGGAGGCATTTCAACGTCCCGGCCTCCGGCGGACGCCGACCTGCGGTCGCCTTAGGCTCGGCGGGAGCCTCGCCCTCCCTTCTCAAACGAGCCATTCAGTCAGATCCGTCCTTCACTAACAGCGGGCCACGTCACCCAGGCACCGCAATTCAATGGAAGACTGCGCTGTCTGCGGCGTCTGCGGTTTTGTGCCAGCAGTCGATTCCTTCGCCACTTTGGAAATTTCTGAACCCGGTTTTTAGCGTCTTTAACGCCTGTTGATCTGTTGTAACTCGCTGTTGGTTATTGGTTTGCGGCAGTTCAAGGCAACTCCGTTAGAATCGAAACGTTGAGAATAATCGTTACAGATTCTCAACTTCAGCGACCGATATAACCGCTAGAGCCGTTCTGTGCGGAGTTTCCGTGTGTTTCACTGTTAATGCGGTGGGACACCAGATGACCGTACAAAGTGGCTGCTGAGCGGGTCTCGAATGGGGCTCGTTCCAATGAGTTCATCCGAGTGCGTCACTTCGGCAGGCTGTAAATCAAGGACACTTCGATGCGGATTCCTAACAAAGTGGTCTGTCTGTGGAGCTGCTTGACGGCGTTCACGTTCATCCACACCGCAGTCGCACAAGATTATGCAGCCGAACCGCTCACGGGAGCCGGGGCGGCGGGCAGTGTGGCAACTGCGGACTACGCGGGCAGTGCGATGCTCGGAGACGCAGGCGAGGATGCCGGCTACGGACAAGATTATGCACCGGCCGGCTACGATGCCGGCTATGGTGACGGGGGTTACGGTTACGGTGACCCCTACGGTGGTGGAGGCTACGTCGATCCGGCACAGGGATACTATCCCGAGCCGCTGACGCAGGGCTATCCGCCGCCGCAAATGCCGGCGAATCCGTACATGAATTACTGGCCCGAGGTTTCGCCCTATGAACAACCGATCATGGACAAGACCTATCGCCAGAATGGGATCTGGATGAATGAAGGGGTAACCGGCGAGCGCAAATACTTCTTCGGTGCCGAGTATCTGCGAACCTGGTTTAACCGGCCTGGTAGTGACCGGATCGGTGCTCCAGATGTGTATCCATTGTTCAGAGGTGGGTTGTTTGCTCAGCCGGTCAATGCGAGCGTGTTCGCCAACGGTAACGATCTCACCAGCGACGGTACTCGTGCCAAGTTTACCATTCAAAATCCCGACTCCTCGACTCTGGAGTTGAGTGCGTTCTGGGTGGCGGAGGGTCGTCAGATCTACCGACCTTATCCGCCGCGGGACTTGGCAAATCCCCAGAACCCACGCAATGAACGTGGATTCCTCGGCCTGGACGATGGGGGACCGTTCGGAACTCGACTGCAATTTGATCAGGACTTCCAACTGACATACAAAGCGCAGTCCTGGGGCGGCGACATTGTGTGGTCTACCATGCCGGTGTACGAGACCCTGGGATTTAAGATTCGGCCATTGTTTGGTGTCAAATACTTGACGATCCGCGAGCAGTTCGACCTCTTCGGCGTACAAACCAATTTCTTCGGGGCACCTGATCCTTATATCACGACCCTGACATCACAAACGAGATCGAATCTGCTGGGACCTCAAGCCGCGATCCGGTATGAGATGGGTGGCAACGTCTTCACTTTGACTGGTCAAACGGGACTGGCCGTCATGGCGAATCATGAGACGATTCAGCTGACAGGTGACAACATGCGTGACCCGCTGTTCGCACCCATCCCGACCCCGAGCAATCCCAAGCCCAACTACTTCCGAGACGCTCAGGCACACACCCATGTTTCGCCGATCTTCATGCAGGATTTCTACTTCAAGGCGAAAGTCTTCCGGGTCATCCCGGGCTTCAACGACATCCCGATTTTTGCAAACGCAGACATGCTGGTCGGATACAACTTCCTGCTGGTCGGCAACGTCGCCCGTCCGACGAAGCTGATCGACTGGCGAGTCGACTCGCCCCGTATCGACTTGAGCCACAGCCGGTGGTACATGCAAGCCGTCACCTGGGGTTTGCAGTGGCAGTTCTAACCAGAGGCCTCGGCGAACCAGTCCGCAACGAGATTTAAAACCAATCACCCGGCAGCCCCAGCGGCAGCCGGGTGATTGTCTTTTGGGGGATTCGATGCAGGGGCGGGCGCAGCCGCTATTTGGTGGGGAATAATTTTTAGATTCGGGGTGACTGTGTCACAGTGAAACGCGGAATTGCCGTGTTTTGTCGCCCCCGTTGGGCTTGTCCCAACGGAGCGGTGACTTGCCAGCTACTAGAGAGCAACGTTCTTGACCCTCAACGCGTGGTCTCCGATGTCCCCTGCCGCCGTGAGCGAACCGTTGTCACAGCAGCGACTGGCTGGCGGCAGGGGGCATCGGAGACGTAAAGGTTGAGAATTCTGCAAAACTCACTGCTGGGTAGCTGACCAGTCAGCGCTCCGTTGGGACAAGCCCAACGGGGGCGGTTCCAAATACCCCCACCAAATAGCGGCTGTCCTCCGCCCGACCCTGGAATCACCAGTGCCCTGCCGGAGACTGTTCCGGCTCGCTAAAATACTGGTATGAACATTCTCTTTTTTGATATCGACGGCACACTGATCGACAGCGGCGGGGCCGGCCGGCTGGCGATGGAATCGGCCCTGCTCGCGGAATTTGGGATCACGGTTTCCGATCGACATGTCCCCTACGCGGGGCGAACCGATGCGGCCATCATCGGCGATCTGTTGCGTGCCCACGAACTGGATGTGACGCCGGAAAACATCAAGCGATTTCTCGTGGCCTATCTGGGACATCTGCCTGTCTGTCTGACGCAGCGCCAGGGGCAGGCTCTACCCGGAGTTCGCCTGCTGCTGGAAGCGTTGCAGGGGCGATCGGATGTCTTGTTGGGATTGCTGACCGGCAATGTCGAGGCGGGGGCCACGAACAAGCTGAGTCACTTCGGTTTGAACCACTTCTTCCAGTGTGGTGGGTTTGCCGACAACCTCGTGGAACGCAACGATGTCGCCCGCGCGGCGCGTCAGCGAGCGGAGCAGTATCTGGGCCGCGAGATCGACGAGACAATCACGCTGTGGGTGATCGGCGATACTCCGCACGATGTCACCTGCGGCCGGGCGATCGGTGCCCGAGTTCTGGCCGTGGCGACCGGTTCGCATTCCGTGGATCAGTTAAAGACCGCCGAGCCCGATCATGTGGTGAGCGATCTGACTGATACCGATCAATTGCTGGCGCTGTGGGTGAAGTGAACCGGTTGATTTCGGATTTTTTAGCCACGGATTGACACGGAAGAAACACGGATCAAGAAGACGAAGAACACATCAAGGTTTCCCTGATGATTGTCAATCGTCAAGAGTCTGCCAAGAGCCGGACGACGCAATCGTACGATGACCCAATCCGTGTTTCATCCGTGTCAATCCGTGGCTAAAATTTCTTCGCCAAATCCAGGATGAGCGCCTACTTCTTCGCCGCTTCCCGGGCTTCATCTTCCGCACGCAGGCGATCCAGCCAGCGGCCCCAGACCAGATATTGCAGGACCACCAATGGTCCCAGCACGACGGGCACCAGTATGACCCCCATCACGAACGGGGTCACCATCGACACCAGCATAAACAACCCCATCGCACACACGGCCAGCATCATCATGGCGATGAGCGTACCGGCATTGGAACCGCGGTTCGCAGGGGGCAAAGGTGGGGGCACGATCAGGCAGGTCCTTCCAGCAGTTTTTTCAACTGTTGATGGCGATGATAAAAGCCATCCTCCATACTATCGAGGATTTTCGCTTCGGTAACCAGCAATCCGACGAGCCCTCCCGGCGGCGTGAATTCGATCCGGTTCGTGACGACCGTCTGTCCGTCGGCATTGAGGGCGAAGCGGTGTTCGTGCCGCCAGCTTTTCATCGGGCCCTTCAGTTGCACTTCGATAAACAGATTCGGCCGATCAAATTCGACGATCTCAAAGTGCGACGTCTGGACCGTCCCCCACGCCTGGACCTTGAATTCAAATTTCGCCCCCATCGAGTAGGCTTCGGGCGGATTGACGAATTTCAGACCCAATTCCGGGGGACTGATACGTGAAATATTGGCCGGTCGAATGGAGAAGTCAAATACCCGCTCCAGAGGGGCATTTACTACCAAGCTCGTTTCAAAGACCGCCATCGAGTATCTTTCTTACTTTGTGAGCGGAATGGCGCTAGCCACCGGTTCTGTGTATCGATTTCCCTTGATAAACCGGCGGCTAGCGCCGTACCGCTCACGAGACTGACCGCAAAATGAGTACCGTTTGCCTTGTGGTTCCACCAACCGCAATCATGATCCGAGTTTCGATCTGCCTAGAGTTGTAGAACTCTCCAGACGAATTCGCAAGACGCATGCAATCCTGTGCTCTCGAATACGAGGTTCCCGATGGATCAGCCCGCCAAACCCAGCTACCTGATTTTTGATACGGAAGCCGTGGCGGATGGCGAACTGATCGCCAAGATTCGCTATCCGAAAGAGAACCTCAAACCGAACGAGGCCATTGCCCGCTATCGCCAGGAACTGGTCGCTGAGCGCGGCGATGGCAAAGATTTTATCCCCCACACGTTCATGCTGCCTATTTCAGTCGCGATCGGCAAAGTGGACGCCGGATTTCGGCTGACCGACCTGACAGTACTGGATGCTCCCGCCTACCGTTCCCACATTATTACCAAGAAGTTCTGGCAAGGCTGGATGCATTACGGACGGCCGACGCTGGTCACCTTCAACGGCCGCGGCTACGACATCCCCCTGATGGAACTCGCGGCTTTTCGATATGGAATCAGCCTGCCGGGCTGGTTCAACTACGACGACAAATCCTTCGACCAGGCCCGTAATCGCTTCAACATGGGAGCCCACGTCGACCTGCACGACCTGATCTCCAATTATGGAGCCGCCCGATTAGTCGGCGGACTGAATTTGCTGGCCAACCTGATCGGCAAGCCGGGAAAAAGCGGAGTCGACGGGTCACAGGTCCAGGACATGTACCTCGCGGGCAAAGCCCAGGAGATCAACGATTATTGCCGCTGCGATGTCCTCGATACCTATTTCGTTTTCCTGCGCACGCAGGTTCTGCTGGGCAAGTTGAAGCTCGACGACGAACAAAAGCTCGTCGCGGAAACCCACACCTGGCTGCAGGAACAGGCCGCGACGTCGCCGGCCTATGCCCATTACCTCAGCCATTGGGGAACGTGGCATCCGCCAGCGGATGTGTAGCGAACGTATCGTGGGACGGGTCTCCGACCCGTCTGAGCCCGTAACATTCTGCTCCCCAAAACATTCATCCCTCTCGAGCATCGCGCAGCGCACGATTTCTCTAGCGAGGTCCGCGCGCTTCAATAAGGCCAAAAATCGGGTGCCACTGGCTGTGCCAGTGCCGATAGTCATTCGACACCCGATCCGACAAAGCACTGGCACAGCCAGTGGCACCCGGAATCCTGGGTTCTTATGAGATAAGAGGCCGTATTGATTGATACGAGTCGTGCGCTGCGCGAAGCTCGCGAGGGACTAATTTGTATTACGTCGCCGGTTACGGGCTCAGACGGGTCAGAGACCCGTCCCACGACACCCTATTCAAATTTCTTCAGCTTCTCGGCGGCCTCCGCGCGGGCTTTTTCCATCACGCTGGCCAATTTGACCGGTGCCCCCCCCTGGCGTTTGCTTTCGTCCGCAGCCTGCATGAAGGCATAGATTTCGAGCGTCTCTTCTTCGCTGACGGGCGCGACACCTGTGCGGAACAGCTTCACGATTTCGACGAGCAACGGGCGGTAACCGTCATAGCCGCCGATCGGTTCGACTCCTTTCTCCGCGAACGCCGTTCCGCCGTAGCCTCCGCCCCCCGAACGAATGCCGCGGAACGTACCCAGGCGGCCGTCCTTCCATTCTCCCAGGGCCAGCTCGTAGTGCGTCGTCGAGGCCCGGCTGACTTGCTGGCATCCGGTGCCCATTACCGTGAAGAGGGTCTCGACGCCATGAATCCCGTACCAGTAGAGATCAGGATGCGTCGGATCCAACGAGCACGGGCTGAAGGCATCGCAGCCGGTGATCTTCCCGAGCTTCCCGTTTCTCAAGGCCTGAGCATTCTTCGAAAATCGCAGTGACGACGAGGAGAACATCGGCACTTTGTATTTCTTAGCCGCTTCGAAGATGGCGACCGCATCGGTCAAGCTGGCGGCGATCGGCTTGTCGATAAAGACCGGTTTGCCCGCTTTCAGGACCGGCATGACTTGTTCGAGGTGAGGGCGTCCATCATTGGTTTCCAGCAGGACGGCGTCCACTTTCGTCAGCAGCACTTCGATCGAATCCACGATCTCCACACCCATCTGAACGACCTCTTTGGTGTAGCCGGGCACGCGACTGGTGCTCGACTCGATATCGGGGCTCCCCTTCGGGTAAGCGGCGACCACGCGGCAATGGGCGACGTCGGCTTCAGCCTTGGGATCATTCAGCATCTTGGTAAAAGCGATCACGTGCGACGTGTCGAGGCCGATGATTCCCACGCGAATCACCTTAGGCGCATCGTCAGCACGGAGGGCCGCCGTTCCACCCACCAGCAGACCGAGTGCTACGGCGACCAGACGACAGATTCGACCAAAGCTCAATTTTGAAGCGTGCCGCATAAAAGGGGCTTTCCTGCTGGGGGACAATCAAACGTCAACAAACTCTGATGTGATTATGCAAAAAGGGTGGCCCGCGGCCAAGAGACTGGAGGGGAGAATGTGGGTTTCTCTTAGGTTTTATAGCACTTCAACGAATCGTTTGCGCCAAGTGTCGGTGTGAGAGTTCCAGTGTGTGAGGGTATGAGAGTGAGGAATAATTCAAATCGAATTCGGGCTGAACTCGTACCCCGTTACTCTCGCACCCTCAAACTCTCATACACTTTCGATTGCGCAATCACCGAGTGAATTCGCTGTAGCCTGTCATCCCAGAACAAAAGAATGACAGGCTGGAAGCCTATCCTACGGAGGCAATACAATCTCAGGATGCGGCCACGATCGTCAGACCACTTGCGAGAGACCATGAACCCCATCGGTGTCGGCTTCCTCGATTTGAATCCGGAAGGCCTGTTTCATCTCGAACGGATGCAATTGAGGACTGACTTTCGCTGTCTGGCTGGATCGATCTCAGATCAACCGTTGACCAAAGCTCACGGACTGCTCGAATCGCCGGCCAAGTCTTCGCGGGACATCATTGAGGATCCTCGCATTGCTCTCATCTGGATTGGACCCCAGGCCGATTCTGCGCTGATCAGATCGGCGTTGGATGCGGGCAAGCATGTGTTGATTGGGTTGCCGATGAATGCGAGCCCCAGCGACTGGCAGTCGTGGATCGATTCTGGCAAGAACTCCTCGACGGCCAAACTGTTCGTCGCCGCCCTGCACCGCTGGGATGGCCAGTTCCAGACCGTGCAGCAGCTTGTCCAGAACGGAGACCTCGGGCAGATCATCGACGTCCGGCGGATCTCGCGGCAGTATGTGCCGCTGGAATTGGGACTGCAGCCGACAGCCTCACGCACCTCGGCGGACCTGAGGTTTGATTCGCTACCTGTCCGACAACGAGAACTACAGGTGCAGCAGACCAAGTGGTTCGAAATGCTCGACGAGTTGTTGCAGTTGGTTCCTGATCCGGTGGTGTCGGTCCTGGCTCAAACCACGGGAACCGGGCGCGGCCGCGAGTCCAGCGATCGTCCCGGCCGCTGCGTCAGCATTGAGTTTGCCAACGGGTGTCGCGCCTGGCTGGAATTGAATCGACACAGCCTGGCTCCCGTCGAGACCGGCTGGGTTCTCGATGGGACCGTGGCCGGGTTCGCCGATGGCAAGCGATATCGGTCGGGCACCGACTACGAATTGATCGATGTCCCAGTCGAAGAAGTTTCCACTGACCAGTCAGCCTTCTACAATTCATTAGCGGCCGCGATTCAGAACGCGGACGCGGAAGATTTTTCGGTGACGTCGGAGTCGATTCAACGGGTCCTGCTGCTGATGGAATCGATCGACAGGTCGATCCAGACCGGCCAGTCAGAAGTCGTCGCAATTTAGCATTCAGTATCAACGCGAGCAGAGTCGGCCACGGCGTGTCGTGGGACGGGTCTCCAGGCCCGTCCGTCAGTTTGGAAAGCGATCGGAAAATTGTTTTGCTGGTAGATTGGCCGGACGGACGGGCCTGGAGACCCGTCCCACGGTTTCACCCTTCTGTCTCGTATCGCTCTTGATGCTTCGATCATACCCATCCTTGTCGTCGGTGTTGCGCATCCCATATTGGGTTGCCGGATTCGTCGTGGTTTTGATGGTCATGATTGCAATTCAACAGGCCGCTTTACGAGGCCAATCGCGGCCCGGTTCTTCTGTCAAATCACCAGCCGAATCGCATTTGCGACGACCAGTATCGGCGGTATTTCTGCCCGACAACCGCACCCTCTGCATCGCGAATCAAATCAGCGGCAGTCTCTCTCTGATTGATGTCGAGCAAGGCGAAGTTCTCGGCGAATGGAAGCTTGCCAAGAGTCTCGTCAGTCTGGCGACGCTCCCCGATCGAACTCGGCTGCTGGCAGTGGACGAAGCGAACCACGAGCTCCTGCTGCTCCACGTCACGCGCGAATCTGTCCGGGTGGAGTCTCGATTTCCCGTGAGTTCCGGGGCCATCCATGTCGTCGCCACGCCTGATGGCCGCCGCGCCGTTGTGGCGGCATTGTGGTCGCATTGTGTGGAAATTATGGATCTCAACACGAACGGCGACAGTTTTTCCCCACTTCTGCGACATCGCGTGATGCTCCCCTTCGCCCCCCGTCTGCAATGCCTGACGCCAGATGGCCAACGGGTCATTGTGGCGGATGGATTCGGCGGCGGACTGGCGGTTGTGGAACTGGCCTCGGGGAAGATTCTGGCCAGTCAGGAGATGAGCGGCCACAACACGCGAGGTTTGATCCTGTCTCCCGATGGGCAAAAGATCGTGCTGGCTCAGCAGATTCTCAATGAGCATTTACCGACAACCCAAGAGAACATCGAACTCGGCCAGTTGATGCAGAATGTCGTGCGAGTTTTGCCTTTGAGTTCGCTGGTGAAGGCCGGACATCAAACTACCGGAAATGCGTCTCAAACCGGTACGGTACTGCCGCTGGGCGAGTCTCGCGCGGGGGCCGGAGATCCCGCCGGAGTGGCTTGGCTGAAAGGCGATCGTCTGGTGGTCGCGTTGTCCGGCGTGCAGCAAGTCGGAGTGGTCTCTCACGTGCATGCCGGGTCAGTCACGATGGCGCGGACCGCGGTGGGACAACGACCTGTGGCAGTCATTCCGCGACCGGGAACCTCACAGGTCGCGGTGTTGAATCAGCTCGACGATAGTGTCTCACTGGCCGATATCGATCAACAGATTGTCGACCGGACGATATCACTGGGGCCGCAACCTTCGTTGTTACCGAAGAATCGCGGAGAACGCCTCTTTTTTGATGCGCGGCTGTCTCGCGACGGGTGGCTCAGTTGTCACAGTTGCCATCCCGACGGGCATTCGAATGGGCGTCTGGCAGATACCTTGGGGGATAACTCGTATGGAACTCCCAAGCGGACGCTGACGCTGCTCGGGACGGCCTTCACGTACCGCTGGGCCTGGAATGGTGAAGTCGTCAGCCTGCACGATCAAGTCCGCAAGTCGCTGATCGAAAGCATGCATGGAGCGAAGATCAATGCCGAAGAGATTCGCGACATTGTTTCGTATCTCCACACGCTGCCGCCTCCGCCAGCGGTGCTGCCGCACGCCATCGACGCCGCCGACCAAGCCAGCATCGATCGAGGCCAAAAGATCTTCGAAGCGCAACATTGCCAGAATTGCCACATTCCGCCGATCGTGTATGCCTCGCACGAGAGCTACGAAGTGGGCCTCACCGATGAGCGTGGCTTAGCGAAATTCAACCCGCCCTCATTGCGCGGCGTCAGCCAGGGAACACGCTTTTTCCACGACAATCGAGCCGAATCGTTAGAGAGCGTCTTCGAGGACTACAATCACCCCGGGGCGACGGTGCTCAGTCAACAAGACTTGGCGGATCTGGTACGGTTCTTGAAATCGATCTGATCGATTTCCCGTAGCCCGACTCTCTGAGTCGGGTGCTTTGTAGGACGGGTCTCCAGGCCCGTCCGAGCCCGTAACCCGCGACGTAATAGACGATAAGACCCTCGCGAGCTTCGCGAGCTTCGCGCAGCGCACGACCCGATTTCGCTATCAATGTTCGCGCGCTTCAATAAGACTGAATTTGGGTGCCACTGGCTGTGCCAGTGCCCGTAGTCTTTCGAACCCCGATCCGGCAAAGCACTGGCACAGCCAGTGGCACCCGGAGTCCTGGGTTTTGTGAGATAAGAAGCCGTATTGAAGCGTGCGAACCCGACCAGGAAAATCGTGCCGTGCGCTGCGCGAAGCTCGTTGGGGACGAACGCTTTTGACGCAGAATATTACGGGCTCACCCGACTCTGGAGAGTCAGGCTTCAGACAGATCAACCAAACATCCCGCGGAAGCTCGAGAGAATCATCTCGGTCCCGGCGTTGGGTTCGTTGTTGCCCCACATTGTGCGGACGACGTCGTACATCATGAAACTCGTCAGCAACATGACCGCTGAGGACACCAGCAACATCCCGAAGGTCGCTCCGCCCCATTCGGCTTGAATGGGTGCCGAGACTCGCGCCCCAGACATCGCGGGAACCGGGAAATCAGCGGAACTCTGGCCCGACTGCAATTCCTCGTCGAAGTCTTCATCGGCCGCACCGAAGACGTCTTCGGCGATTTCATCGTCTTCACCGATCACATCGTCGGCGACTTCCATATCGTCCGAATCGTCGGCGAAGACATCGGCGTTGCTATCGAATTCATCGTCATCAGCACCGAATTCGACGGTCGCCGATGTGTCGAACAGATCGTCTTCGGAGTCGTGCTTGCCCTTCTTCGCGCCACCCTTCTTACCGGCGGGAGCATCATCTTCTCCCAGCACTGCGAAGTTCGTGTGGGAATCCTCATCGAGCGGACTTGCGGTGAATTCGAATTCACTGTCCTGTCCCCCCAGCATGGGGATTTCCATCTGAGTGTTCCCCATGTCATCGTCGGGGGCACTCATCATGGGCATCTCGGGCATGGTGCCGCTGAGATCCTGGGGCGGTTTCTTGGCCTTGCCCTTATCCTTGCTCTTTTTCTTGCCGGCACCACTGTCACCGGCCATCAGGCCTTCCAACGCAATGCCACTGTCGGAGGGACCGCCCAGGGAAATTCCACTGTCGCCAGCGAGTACCAGGCTGCTGTCGTCGGCTTCCAGTGAAATGCCGCTGCCGCCCGGATCGAGCGAAATGCCACTGTCGCCAGCTTCCAGGGCGATACCACTATCACCGGCCAAATCCAGCGTGATCCCGCTATCTGCGTCGTCGTCTTCCGCGAAACCGCCCAGCGCAATGCCGCTCGATTCACCGCCGAAGACAAAGCTGCCGTCGGATTCATCGAGATCCAGCGTGAACGCGTCGTTCTTCTTGCCGATGAGCGTCACGTCGCTGTCGCTGGCCTCACCCTTGTTCTTCGGGGTCTTGACCGACGCCTTATCGGGAACCAGCTTCACATCGCTGTCGCTGCCATCATCCTTGGGCTTGTCGAAATTGATCAGCCGGACGTCGCTGTCGGAATGCTCGGAATCGCTGAGGACATCTTCCGAATTATCGGGCATCAGGCTGTCGTCGAATACCAGGCGGACATCGCTGTCTGAACCCAATAAGTCGTCCAAGCCACCTTTACGGACGATCGTCGGTTGATTGCCGATGATTTCATCGGGGACTTCTTCGCCCAGGGTGATTGATGAATCGCCGGCACCGGGAGTAATCGGCTCTTCAAAGACAAATTCGTCGTCTGCAGGTTTCTTGGGGGCCTTGAAGATCGGGACGTCAGGATCGGAATCGGTCTGGCGCTTGCGAGCGAGCTCTTCGACATCGTCCTGGCGGAACTTCCAGTTGCCGCGATCGGCGAAGGCTCGGATTTCGCCCTTTTCACGGAGGCGAGACAAATCGGAAGGATCGACACCGAGGATTTCGGCAGCTTCTTCAATGGTGAGATACTTTTTGGCCATGTCGTCCGACCCTTGCAGAGTCCGTGTTGTGATGTATGACTGCTTCTCCGCAGCAAACGGCACACCGACGGATCCCTGTCGGGCTGACTCAAGTCCAAATTACCAAACTGGGAGACCGTTGAAAACAACGTCTCGCTGAATTGGCGGAACTTCGCTTACCGTTTCGCTATCGGTTGAAAGGTGGCGGAAACGTCACCTGCGTTTATTTTGCCCTATAGAACCGAGCAAATGCTACTGCAGTTCAAATTTTCCCCAGATCCCCCACCGAGTCAACTGTCAAACCCGGCAGAAACCGGACAGCTTCACACGATTGCGTCGCGCAGCGGCGTGTAGCCCGACTCTCCGAGTCGGGACTATTCGACTTCCGAATACAATATCAACTCACGCATAAAGATGATTCGGCGAGCCCACTGCGTAAGCCGGGGTGCCCGTGGCCGACGCTGCCAGCGTCGATGCCTGTCATATTCGACGTCATGGGCGGGTGAGGCTCCCGCCGAACCGCAAGCGTTTCTCGATCATCGCCAGACTATGCGGTTCGGCAGGAGCCTCACCCTCCCATCGACTCGAATCAGATCACCCGACTCAGAGAGTCGGGCTACAGGCCTACGGCTTTTTAAACGTTCTTGCCAATTCCACAAGCGTCTTCACCATCACACCGGTCCCGCCACCTTCACGATGCGGCTTGGTCGAACCCGCAAACGCCGGCCCGGCGATATCCAGATGCACCCACGGCTTCCCGCCGACGAATTTCTCCAGGAATTTCGCCGCTGTAATCGCCCCACCCCAACGGCCGCCCGTGTTGCGAATATCAGCGATTTCACTCTTGATGAGCTCGTTGAAGTGGTCCCACATCGGCATCTGCCAGGTATCTTCACCCATCCTTGCAGCCGCACCCAAGAGCTGGTCGCACCAACCTTGGTTATTACTGAATGCGCCGACAACCTCTTCACCGAGCGCCACCACGCAGGCACCGGTCAAAGTCGCCAGATCGACAATACAATCGGTCCCTTGATCGACGGCATAACTGAGCACATCAGCCAGCACCAACCGCCCTTCGGCATCCGTATTCTGATTCTCAATCGTGACGCCGTTCCGGGCGTGCATGACGTCGCCCAGCTTGAACGCGGAACCACTCGGCATGTTTTCCACCAGGCCCATTAGCCCGCGGACGTGAACCGGTAGCTTAAGCTTGGCAATCGCCTGCATCGTCCCCAGGACTGTGGCCGCTCCCGCCATGTCACATTTCATCGTCAACATCGAGTCTGTCGGCTTCAGCGAGAGTCCG
Organism: Planctomycetaceae bacterium; assembly: GCA_021732415.1. Lineage (GTDB taxonomy): Bacteria > Planctomycetota > Planctomycetia > Planctomycetales > Planctomycetaceae > JAKFVC01. The sequence goes on along the minus strand of JAKFVC010000102.1, from coordinate 1,584 downwards.
CCGCTGTCGAACGTTACCCCTTTGCCCACAATCGTTAACGTCGGGGATCCGGCCGGCGCCTGGTTGTATTCGAGGACCACGACTCGCGGCGCCTGCACGCTGCCCTGATTCACTGCGAGCAATGCATTCATCCGCTCCTGCCGCAACCGGGGTTCGTCGAAGATCTCACATTTCAATCCGCATTCGGCGGCAACTTTTTCTGCTCGCTGAGCAAAGCTGACGGGAAACAAGACAGATGGCGGCTGATTGACCAATTCCCGGGCCAGGTTCACGGCGTCGCCAATGACGGTGCCCTCTGTCGCGGCCGCGCGGAGGGCCGTCAGATCGCTTCCCGTATCGGCCAGCAGTTGAGCCGATGCCAACGGATAACGCGCGCGCTCGACGCGGTAGAGATCTTGTCCCTCACCGCTGATTTGCAGTGCCGAGGCAATGATTCGAGTGATGGCAGCGGGAGTCGAAGTCAAACCCGAAGGGATGGCGACAGCCACCGTTTGCTGAGTTTTCGACGTAATCTGCCGAATTGCCGTCAGGAACGCCTTATTGAGACCCGCTTCAGTCTGCTGGTCCCCTTTGCCCAAACCGACGAACAACAACCGGCGAGCCTTGATCCCCTGCACGCCTCGCAGGGCCACCGTTTCGGCCAGCTTGCCGGTCAAATCGCCCGTTTCCTTCAGGCGAGTCATCTGACCGGCCAGGGCCTTGTCGAGACTGGCGTAGGATCCAGTCAATTCGAACGTTTCGGGAACACCCACGATCAACCACTCGGCGTCGGCGGAAATCCAGGGAGTGGCGTCAAGCTGCCAGGACATGACTGAATCCTTTCGGGGACATAATGTTGGTGAGTGACGAATCTGCATTCAACCGGATTGGTTCGTAGACGGCAAGGGAGAGGGGGGAATGTCTAATGACTAATGACTAATGTCTAAAAGGAGGGAGGCCGAGGTTGGATTGGAGAGTTCGCGGACATTTTGACGCCCGCACTGTCGGATAGATCGCGCCGTCCAGTTTTCCTTTTAGACATTAGTCATTAGGGATTCGTCATTTCCCCCTGCTGGAATTTCCCCCCCAGCCGTCGTATGATTTTCACTGGTTTCGTGATCCTGAGCAGTTAGCGGCCAAGACCGGCCGTAGCCCTCCGAAAATGTCCGCCTTCCCCTGAGATTTCATTCATGCCAACGATCAAGTTCCTGAACGAAAAGAAGACCGTTGAGGTCGAACCGGGTACCGATATTCGCCATGCTGCGATGCGCGAAGGCATCCAGCTTTACACGGGCCCGCATGCCTATGTGAACTGCATGGGCTGGGGACAATGTGCGTCGTGCAAGGTGTTGATCAAGAAGGGGGCAGAAAACGTCACTCGTCCAGGCTGGTGGGAACGTCTCCGCTGGTGGCTCGACCCGCTGGCGATGTTCGCGTATCTCGGCAAAGAGAAGGAAATCCGGCTGGCCTGCAAGACCCGGGTGATCGGCAACGGCGAAGTCGAAGTCGAAACCCGCCCGCCGCTGAACCTGCACGGCGAGAAGTTCTGGGGCTAGAGGGGTGATGAGATATTAATCTTGCTCCCCTCGCCCTGGTACCCCGGGG